>JAGQQW010000234.1 GCA_020426005.1 Planctomycetota bacterium
CGCCCGCGGAGCGCCTGCTCGGAAACCCGATCGGAGTGCTCCCTCGCACGGCTCGAACCGCGATCCACGTCGTGCTCACGAACGCCTGCAGGATGCTGATGATGGCGACGTACAGCGCGAGCATGATCGTCGTCGTCCGCGCCTCGGATGCCGGCATGCGTTCGGCACCGTCCAGTCTCTCCAGGACCGACCGTAGTTCTGCCTCGTCGGTCGTCGCGCGGATCGCGCGACAGTGCGATGGCGCCAAGTGACCTCGGAGCGCGGTGTCGATCGGCTCTCCCGCGTCGATCTTCTGCGCGACGCTCTGCCAGTGCGGAGTCGTCGCGAGTGCGGGGGCGAGCCCTTCACCGCGTTGCAGCGCGAGACGGAGGACTTCGAGCAGTCGATGTCTCCGTTCGCGCCGCCGCGCGTCCTGGACGACACGACGCACGAGGGCGATCGCGACGACCACGATGAACGCGAGCAAGAGCGGTCCTGCGTAGTTCTTCATGAGGCCACTCTCGCTTCAGTTGCCGAACAATCCTGCGAAGAGTCGGAGCGCAGGATGCAAATACGCGAGGGCAAAGACGAAGACCACGAGGCCGATCGCGACTTCGAATGCAGGTCCGATCGATCGTGTCGCTGCATGCGCATGGCGGCGAAAGCGCCGCTCCTCGATCGTCGCGAGTTGATCCAGTGCGGCGGGGGCATCTCCGAGGGCCTCCGCGCTCGAGACGTAGAACAGCACGTCGTCCGAAAGGAGACCGGTTTGGCCCAGTGCTTCGGCAAGGCGCGCTCCGTCTTCGGCGGCTGCACGTGCACGGGATCCCGCCTCTCGCAATCGCGGAGAGGACAACCCGAGGCCGGCGATCTCGAGCGATCGGTCGAGGGGCACGCGGCGTCGCAAGAGCATCGCGAGCGTCGAGGCGAACCGCGCTCGTTCTGCTTGTTCGAGGAGCTTGCGAAAGACCGGGAGCCGCAGGATGCCGCGCCGTCCCTTGCGCAGGTGCCAGGCGACGACGCCTGCGAGGATGACGAGGCACGCGAGGGCGGACGACGCGATCGTGTTCCAGGCCGTGTTCGAGAGGCCTTTGTCCTGGGTCGTCGACGCGAGTGGCCAGTCGAGGGAGCTCATCGTTCCCTGCAAGGCGGACCAGGGCATCGTGATCAGAAGTACGACGAGGCCGACGCTTCCGACGACCAACGCGGAGATGAGCGGGCGTGCGAGAGCGCGATCGAGTTCGTCGTCCAGCTCGGTCGACAAGCGCTCGTCCTTCGCCACGTCCTCGAGAGCGCCGGCGAGGTCGTTGCAAGCAATCCCTGCTTTGACGATCGCGACGTGATCGGCGCGCGGACTGCAGTGCCGCGCGTAAGCCTCGTCGAAGGACGTTCCGCGCGCGACATCGTCGGCGACGGTCTGCACCTTACGACGGAGTTCGGTCTCTTCGATGTCCGCACTCGCGATCCGCAGCGCCTCGTCGAGGGGGAGTTCGCTACGACAGAGGCCGGCGAGGGCTTCGTGAAACAGGGCACGGTCCAAAGAGTCGTGTCGTGCGGTCGTGACGTTCATGGCCGCTCTCCTCCAAATCGGATCGCGTTGCGATCCACGAGTTCGCGAACTTCGTGGGACGGCGCTCGAGCCCTGATTGCTTCTTGCAGTGCGTCGTCGAGTCCGAGCCACGTGCCTTCGATGCAGCTGCCGCCCTCATGGTGGACGAGTCGTTGCGAGAGAATCCCTCGTAAGGCGTGCCCGATCGCGAACGGCTCGAGGCCGAAACAGAAGAGTCTTGCGAGGACCTGTTCCGGGCCGCCGGCGTGCAGTGTCGACAGCACGAGGTGTCCGGTCAGTCCCGCTTCGAGCACCAGTGCTGCCGTCGACGCGTCGCGCACTTCGCCGACCATGAGGACTTCGGGGTCCTGACGCATCAGCGAGCGGAGAGCCGCACTCCCGTCGAGGCCGATGGCTTCGCAGAGTGAGGTCTGCACGAGGCCTTCTATCCTCCGTTCGATCGGGTCTTCGATCGTCAGGATCGATCGCGACACGCCCGCGTTCGCAAGGCGATCGAGGCAGGCGTAGAGCGTCGTCGTCTTGCCGCTGCCGCTCGGGCCGGTGACGAGCACGACGCCGCGCGCGTCGTCGAGCACGCGCGTGATCTCTGCCATGACGGCGTCGCCGAAACCGAGGTCGCACAACGCGAGCGGCTCAGCGGTTCCGAAGCGAAGGGCGACGCGCTCGCCATCCTGGGCCGGATAGGTCGACACGCGGATCTCGGGAACGTGCAGCCCCTCGAGGGCACCCCGCGGAATGCAACCCTCCTGCGGCAGATCTTGCCGATACACGAGAAGCTGCGCGATGCTCTTGAGTCTCCCGACGACGCGATCGCTCGGGCCTTTCAAGGTTCCGACATCGAGGAGTGTGCCCCGCGCGTGGCCGCCACCCGGGATGCGGAGGCGGATGCGATGCCCGCCAGGGATCGGGTCGAGGTGCAGGTCGCTCGCTCCCATCTGGGTCGCGATCTCGACGAGGTGCAGCGTCGCCGCGACCGGATCGCTCGCGAGAACCGTCTCGGACGGGCTCGATTCGTCCGCCCTGCGGTCGTTGCGGACGACCGTACTCGCGTGCATCACCGCCATGTAGTTCCCCCCGGTCGCTTTCGAAGGGAGAGCGAGCGTGCCTTGAGATCGCGCCAGAAGCCGCGGCGTCATGGTGCGGATCGCACAGGAATCAGCCGTGCCGCGAATGCGGCGGATTGCAGGGTTGACTCGGGCCCGCCCTGCCACGAGCGTAGGGGGATGGATCCGCGTGTTCTCGCCCGATACAACAGTCAGGAGGGCGCTGACAGCTATCGAGACGAGTATCGCAAGAAGCTGCATCGCAAGCTCTCCGATCGCCTCGAGCGCCGTTTGTTCGATCGTCTCTTTGCGCAGACGGGGCGGGTCGAATCGCTGCTCGACCTGCCGTGCGGACGCGGCAGGCTGCGATCCCTCTTCCTCGATCATGCGGACAGCGTCGTCGAGGGAGACTGGAGCTACCCGATGCTCGTCGGCAACCGTGGGGACAACGGGCCGAGCGAGCGGGTGGGTTACGTGCGTGCGAGCGGGCTCGCGTTGCCGTTCGCGACGGACAGTTTCGACGCCGTGGCCAGCATTCGGCTGAATCACCACATGGACGAGCAGAGTGAGCGCGAGCACCACGTCCGCGAGTTGCTACGCGTTGCGCGACGCTTCGTCATCGTGACCTTCTACGATTACCACAGCCTCAAGAATCGCCTGCGTCGACTCCGGGCCCCGCTCAACGGTAAGCGGCCGAAGCGCACGCTCAGTGTCGCGCGCGTCCAAGAGCTCGCCAAAGAAGCCGGTTGGCGTCTGGTGACTGCGCCGGCCTTGTCGCTCGTCGGTTCGGGGCATCGCTTCGCGCTCTTGGAGCGGGTCGGCTCGTGACCGAGCAGCGATCGGCGCTCGGTCCGCAGGGGGACGTGTCTGCGCTCGACTTCTCGGTCGTCGTGCCGTTCTTCGACGAAGAGGACAATGTCGACGCGCTCGTCGACGAACTCGCCGAAGTCTTGCCGCCTCTGGGCCGCTTCGAGGTCCTCGCGATCAACGATGGCAGCCGCGATCGCACCGAAGAACGGCTGCTCGCGCGTGCGCGGTCGCTTCCGTGGTTGCGCGTGATCTCACTCGAGCAGAATCGCGGTCAGAGTGCGGCGATCGCGTGCGGCTTCGATCACGTTCGTGCGCCGATCGTCTTGATGATGGATGGCGACATGCAGAACGATGCGCACGATTTCGGTCGCATGCTGCAGGTGCTCGAGTCCGCGGATGGAGTGTCCGGAATCCGCGCGGAGCGGAAGGACGGCTTCGTCCGTCGCGCATCGTCGAAGATCGCGAACAAGGTGCGCAATTGGATCAGCGGCGATCGGGTCGTCGATTCGGCGTCGGGGATCAAGGGCTTTCGCACCGAGATCGTGAGAGCGTTGCCGCGCTTCAAGGGGATGCACCGCTTCTTGCCGACACTGGCGAGAATCGTCGGTGCGCGTGTCGTCGAGATCCCCGTCAACCATCGACCACGCGCTGCCGGTCAAGCGAAGTACGGTGTGCTCAACCGAGTCTTCAAGGCCTTCGTCGACCTGTGCGGCGTGCGTTGGCTCAAGAGTCGCTACATCGACTACGCGGCGCACGAGGTGACCGGGGAGCGTTCGGTAGCCGGGGAGTCACGGGACGCGACGGACCACACGAGAGCGAAGCGTGGGCCAGCCGCGTGATTCTGGAGACTGGCCTTCGTCGTACGGGTCGCCGCCATGGCGAACGCTCGCTCTGTGCGTCTTCATCCTCGTCTATGGCGGTCTGATCCTCGCGGCAGAAGCCGTTGGTTGGCACGGCACCGAAGCGCGTCGCGCGGTGATCGGGCGCGCGATGCTCGACTCTCGCGACTTCGTCTTACCGACTCACGGCGGGGAACCGTCGCTCGTCAAACCGCCGCTGTTCTACGCGCTCGAAGCAGGTGCTATGGCGCTCGTGGGGCGAACGCATCTCGGCTCGCGTCTCCCGAACCTGCTCGGTCTCGCGATTCTCGCGTTCGCGTTCTTGCGGGCAGGCAAGCGTTTCGGACGGGGTGGTGCCTACGCGATCCTGGGCTCGCTCTTCTTGCTCACGCATCCGATCGTCGGTGGTTTCGCTGCGAGCGCCGAGATCGACGGGAGCTTCGCGTTTTGGATCTGCCTGGCACTCTTCACCTTGTGTGCAGGTGCGCGCCGCGCGCCCGAAGATCGCCCGGGACAAGAGTCCAAGTTGACCTACGTCGCGTTCTCGGGGCTGTTCGCGGGGCTCGCGATCCTGACCAAGGGACCGGTTGCGCTCGCCTTCCTCGTTCCTGCGTTCTGGCCACTTCGTCGCGTCATCCCGCTCTGGATGATCGTGCCATGGGCCATCGTGGCATCGATACCGATGCTGACCTGGGCCTACGCGTTACACACGCGGGGACTGTTCGACCTCCTGACCGGTCAAGCGGGCGGTGAAGCGCTCGAACGCCTCGAGGCGTTCGATGTGATGCGTTTCTTGACGATCCCCGTCGACCTGCTCGAGTTCGTACTGCTGCTCTTGCCGGTCCTCGTGCTGCCGTTTCTGGGAGCGCGTCGCAAGCAACCGGTCGACGACGAACGGCGCGCGATCCTGCGTGCACTCCTTTGGGCGGGTGTCGGCGGAGTCCTGATCATCTGCCTCGCCCCGCATCGTCCGACGAGGTACCTGTTCCCCGCGCTGCCACCTCTCTTGTTCGTCCTCGTGCATGGCAGCGGTCCATGGCTCGATCCAAGAGCTCGCCTCGGACTCGCGCTCGACCGGGACTTCGATCCGGATATCGACCTCGAAACGGTGAAGGTAGAGCGCGAGAACCGCTTGCGGATCACGCTCGGCACCCTGCTTCTCGTCGGGGCTGGCGTGACACTCTGGTTGGCGCCGACTTGGGTTCGCGCTGCGCCGCTCGCGCTCGTCGTCCTTGCCGCGGTCGCGTTTCCGTGGTCGCGTGGGCCGGTCGTTCCGTTGCTCGGCTTCGGCTTTGCCGTTCAGCTCGTTCTCGTACTCGATGGCGGGCGGAAGCAGTCGATCGGCACGCACGATCGAATGGCCGCCGCGCAGCACATCGAACTCGTCACTGGCACGGATTCGGTGACCGGATGGTTGCACGTGCCGAGCGAGGTCGCGTGGCAACTCGGCGGTCGCGTGCTTTTCGACGAGTTCGGTCAACGGCGAGTCCTGACGCCGTGGGTGTTGTGGGAAGAGCGTTCAGGCGACGAACGCAGACCGGACATCACGGCCCAGGAAGTGCTGCGCCTCCGCGTCGACGGGCGCGATCTCGTCCTCTCTAGAACGCGTTGAGGTCGCACATGTCGGAGGGGGATCGACCCTGTATCGACAGCTGGGTCGTTCGATTGTCGAGCCTCGGCGACATCGTCCAGGCGCTTGCGTTGCTCGGTCCGCTCCGGTCCGCGGGACACCGAGCGGGATGGATCTGCGAAGCGCGCTTCGCGCGCGTCTTCGACTTCTTGGTGCCGGAGCTGCGCGTCCCGTGCATCGCGTGGGATCGAACGTCGTCGTCTCTCGGGCGTCTCGCGCAGCGTATTCGTAATTTCGGCGGCCAGCCACGCTGCACGATCGACATACAGGGCAATCTCAAGAGCGCGCTCGTCGCGCGCGCGGTCAAGGCTCCGTGTCGCTATGCGCTCTCGCGGCGCGATCTTCGCGAGAAGTTCGCCGCGCTGTTTCGTGCAACTCGTGCCGAGCCTGCGCGCGGGCCGCACGTACTCGATCGCGGCCTCGCTGCGATCGAGGTCGCGACCGGGCGTGCGTGGACGCGCACCGAGCTGAGCGCTCCACCAGTCTTGGAGAACGCGCCGAGCGCTCTCGATGCGTCGTTGCGCGAGCGCGTGCAGGAGGGGGCGATCGTCATCGTCCTGCAGGATCCGTCCGATCCACGTTCGTTGCCGATCGACCTGATCGAGGTGTTGTCCAAGAGGCTCACGGATCGGAGTCTCGTCGCCGTCGCAGGCCCACGGGAGTCCGCTGTCTCATGGCCGCCGCCATGGAAGGTCGTTCATCAGCGTGGAGACGTTGGCGAACTCATCGCGCTCGGAACACTCGTGCGCGAACGCGGCGCGGTCGTGCTCGGTCCGGATTGCGGTGCGACGCACGTGCTTCGCATGGCGGGGGCGCGCACCGTGTTCGCGTTCGGTCCCCAAGATCACCTTCGGACCGGACCGCTTCCCGAAGTGCCCGGGGCTGCGGTCGTGACTCGTCGCGCTGCCGAAGCACTCCCGTGTCAACCATGTCTGGCGAAGCGCTGCGCGCTGGCTGAGGGACCGCGCTGCATGCAGGAAATCGCCATCGACGACATCGTGCAGGCGTTGGCGGTTGCAGGTCGATAGGCTGTCCGACGATGTCGACGCAACCATCTCGCGATCTCGAGTCCTTCCCCAATCCGTGTCCAGCGCGGGACTACGAGATCGAGTTCGTCTGTCCCGAGTTCACGTGCCTCTGCCCCAAGACCGGGCAGCCGGACTTCGCGACGATCGAGATTCGCTACGTTCCGGACGCGCTCTGCGTCGAGCTCAAGTCGCTGAAGCTCTATCTCTGGTCGTATCGCGATATCGGCGCGTTCCACGAAAAGGTCACCAACGACATCCTCGACGACTTGGTTGCGTGCACGCAGCCACGGCGGATGGAAGTGATCGGTCGCTTCCTGGTGCGTGGGGGCATCACGACGACCGTGCGCGCCACGCACGAGCGTTAGCCCTGCATTGTCGGGTTCTCGCTGCCGGCTCGTGATCAAAGCTGTCTGACCACTGGGACGGAGCGCATGTGCTGTCCCTTCCCTCTGCTCGAGCTCCGAGAAGCGCGGGGCAGGTGGGAGGGACCGTCCTTAGTGGTAGGCGCCTGCGCGCAGGCTTTGGTCCGCGCTGCAAACGCGGAGCGTGCTGCAGCACAGACGGCGTTCGTTGACGCCGTTCCCTTTGGCCTTTTCGTGCCAACCCGTGAAACACCACCCCGACGCGTACCGGTCGAGTGCGCCGCGCACTTCTCTTCCGTGGCTTACAGGCGCTCTCGAGAACGTAGGCCGAAATCCGAGGAAACGCATGCGATCGTTGCATTCTCAGTGATGCGTGGTAGCTTGGTCAAAGCATATCTGCCGATTCAAAAACGCGTCGGCCGTCCCGGTTCGCGGTAGTGATCAAGGAGCGCTGGATGAGATCTCGAACGAAGAAGCGCGGAGTACAAGGCATGCTGTTCGGGCCAGGCCGCGGCGGAAAGCGACTCGGCGCCGGACGCAAGCCGAAGGGCGAACGCGCTGGCGTCTCACACGCAGCTCGCACGAAGCTCGTGAAGCGCTTCCCCGTTCACGTCACGATGCGCATCGCCGATGGCC
>JAGQQW010000235.1 GCA_020426005.1 Planctomycetota bacterium
TCTACCTGCTCCACACGTTCTTCGGATCCGACGGCCGCGATGAGGCCGAAGAGCTGCTGCAGCGTCGCAGCGGCAACGAAGACAAGCCTCGCATCCTGCAGGCGTTCAATCAGCCGATCGAAACGTGGGTCGACTTCTTCTGCTTCACGACGTTCACCGATCGTGACGGCAAGTATCAGCTCGCCGCACTCGCGGAGTCCGGCTTCGATCCGCTCGCGCGATCGACGCAGTTCATGCTGACCGAAGAGGCGTATCACATGCAGACGGGCGAGAACGGCATCGGCCGCATCGCCCACCGCACGGCTGAACTCCTGCGCGAAGGCACCGACCCCAAGTCGGTCGGCGCGATCCCGCTCGAGCTACTGCAGAAGTACATCAACTTCTGGTTCTCCGCGTCGATGGACCTCTTCGGCGGCGAAGATTCGACGAACGCTGCGGAGAGCTTCGCGTCCGGACTCAAGGGTCGCTATCGCGAAGGCGACGGCATCTACAAGGACCCGAAGGCACTCGGTCAGGACTACACGATCGACGTCGTCGAAGGCGATCACCTCGTCGAAAAGCAGGTTCCGCTCCGCCGCGCGATGAACGCCCTTCTGCTCGACGCGTACATCGCCGACTGCACGCGCATCGTCGCACGCTGGAACCGCGACCTCGCGAAGCTCGAATGCGACTTCGAGTTCAAACTGCCGAGCAAGCGCTTCAATCGCAACCAGGGCGTCTACGCGCAGTTCCGCTTCACGCCAGGTGGGGAACTCATCGACGAAGCCGCGTGGCAACGCGACAGTGGCGCATGGCTGCCGACCAAGGAAGACCGCGAATACATCGCCTCGTGCATGAAACCGGTCTACGAGCCGGGTAAGTATGCCAACTGGATCGCGCCCCACACGCAAGGCGTCAACGACACGCCACTCGACTTCGAGTACGTCAAGTTCCACTGAGCGATTCGCGCAACGACAACCACTTCACGACTGACGGAGCGAACGAGACCGCATGGCCGAAGAAGAACAGCAAGAACGTCTCGTCTACGTCTGCGATGGCGGAGACTGCAGCGAGAAGGGCAGTGTCGAACTCTATGAGCGACTCAAGGAGAAGCTCGAGGCGAAGGACCCCGATCTCGAGAAGGTGAAGCTGCGCAAGTATCCCTGCTTCGGCGGTTGTGATTGCGGCATCAACATCACGGTCTGGCCCGATCGCATCTTCTATAGCAAGGTGACCGACGCCGACCTCGACGAGATCGCCGGTCACCTCGAGGGTGAACGCGAGCCCGTGGAGCGACTCCGCGGGCATGTCGAACAAGATGTCGAAGAGATCATCTGGCAGCTGCTCGACTCGCCATACTGAGGGCGTGTCTCTCCAACGAAGCATCCTCGAAGCGCGCGCCGAACGGCGCGCGCCGTCATGTACCCGCACGACGATCACGCTCACTGGCGCGCTCATGCTCGCATCGTTCCTGATGTGCTCCTGTGAATCGCAGGAACCTCGGTCGATGACGGACGCGACGACGAACTCCGCCACACAGCCCGCCCGCCCACGACCCAACATCGTGCTGCTCTACGCGGACGACATGGGCTACGGCGATCTCGCGATCCAGAACCCGGAGTCGAAGCTCGCCACGCCGGCTCTCGATCGGCTCGCGCGTGAAGGCACGCGGTTCACCAACGCGCACAGCTCGTCGGGCATTTGCACCCCGAGTCGCTACGCACTCCTGACCGGCCGCTATCACTGGCGGAAGTTCCACGAGATCGTCAACTCGTGGGGCCCCTCGGTGATCGACGCTGCTCGGGTGACGCTGCCGGAGATGCTGCGGAACGCCGGGTATCGCACGGCGTGCATCGGCAAGTGGCATCTCGGCTGGGACTGGTCCGCGATTCGCAAGCGTGGCTGCGACACCAAAGAACTGCGCAATCGCGCCGACAGCTATGACTGGTCCGCACCGATTCCGGACGGTCCAGTCGCGCACGGGTTCGACACGTACTTCGGGGACGATGTTCCGAACTTCCCGCCGTACACGTTCATCGAGAACGATCGCGTCGTCGCGGCGCCGGATCGTCCGCACGTGCCGAACCCGAAGCCCGATGAGGGTTCTCCCGAGTGCCGTCCCGGCCCGATGGCGCCGGGATGGCGGCTCGATCGCGTGATGCCGACTCTGACGGATCGTGCCGTTCGGTGGATCGAACAGTGCGACACGAGCAAGCCGTTCTTCCTCTACTTCCCCTTCACGTCGCCGCACGCACCGATCGTGCCGACCGAGGAGTTTCGAGGCTCGAGTCGAGCCGGCCCGTACGGCGATTTCGTCCAGCAAACCGACGCGACGGTCGGTCGCGTTCTCGCGGCGCTCGAAGGGCGTGGACTGACGAACGACACGATCGTGATCTTCACGTCCGACAATGGCCCGGAGCGCTACGCCTACGCACGCGCGTCGAAGTATGGCCATCGGAGCATGGGACCGCTGCGCGGGCTCAAGCGGGACGTCTACGAGGGCGGACATCGAGTCCCGTTCGTCGTGCGCTGGCCACGTGTGGTCGCCGCAGGGCGTGTCACGGACGAATTGATCGGCCAGATCGACATCATGGCGACCCTCGCATCCGCCCTCGGAGTCGAGGTGCCCGAAGGCATGGCCGAAGACAGTCGCGATCAGTTCCCACTCTGGAGGAACGTCAACCACTCCATGCGCTCGGTCCTCGTCCACAACACGTATGCGAAGGTCTACGGCATCCGCATGGGACCTTGGCTCCTGATCGACGGCCCGACGGGGCAGCACTCGAAGGCCCCTGCGGACTTCCTGCGCGAGAACGGCTACGTGATGGAAGAGCCGCCACCGGCGGTTCAGCTCTTCGACCTCGCTACGGATCTCCCCCAGCGCCACAACGTCGCTGGCGAACACCCGGCCGAAGTCGAGATGCTGAAGACCCTGCTGACGACGGTTCGCGAGCAGTCGTCGATTCCTCGTTGACGTGTGGTGACCGACTCGCAGTAACCTACGCAACGTGCCGCACAGAACCGAAACTCTCGAGTACCACGTGCGCGAGCCCGAAGCGCCGCGCACGCCGCTCGTCGTCAGCATTCCGCATTGTGGGCTCGAGCTCCCGCCAGGGCTCAGCGAGCGGTTCACGAGCGATCGTGTGCGAGCACTCCCCGACACCGATTGGCACCTCGAGCGCCTCTATGATTTCGCGCCGTCCCTCGGCGCGACGATGATCCATGCGCGCTATTCGCGCTACGTCGTCGATCTCAATCGTGCGCGCGAGAACGTGGCCCTTTATCCGGGGCGCTTCGAGACACGGGTCGTGCCGACGCGCACGTTCGCGGACGAACCCATCTACACCACCGGGGACGAGCCCGACGACGCCGAGTGCACAGCGCGCCTCGACGCGTTCTGGCAGCCCTATCACGATCGACTCCGCATCGAACTCGAGCGGCGTCGCGAAGAGTTCGGCTATGCGCTCTTGTTCGACGCACATTCGATCACGAGCTTCGTTCCGGTCTTTCATCCCGAGCCGCTTCCCGGGTTGATGCTCGGCACAGCCGACCAGACGAGCTGCGCCGTGCGCATCCACGAAGCGATCCTCGCGGTGCACGCGGATTCCGGCATGACGTATCGCGCCAACAGCCCGTTCAAGGGTGGCTACATCACGAGGACGTTCGGTCGCCCGCACGAAGGCATCCACGCAGTCCAACTCGAGATGAGCCAGCGACTCTACATGCACGAAGGCGAACCGTTCGCATTCGACGAAGAGCGTGCGTCGAAGCTTCGACCCGTCCTGTCGCGCACACTCGAGACGTTCCTCCAAGCGGCGCGACCGTGAGCGAGCCCGCAGAACCGCTCACTCCCGAGGAGACGTGGAGTACGCTCCAACGGCTTCTGGATCGTGCGGAGCAGGAGTCGTCGCCGGAAGCTCGCGAAGCGATCATGGAGACCGTCGCGCTGTTCTTGCAGACTCTCGGTCCATCCGACACGGCACGCTGCTTCGATCGCCTCGACGAGGACCACCGCGACCGCCTGTTCGAGTATCTCGATGCCGAGTCGGCAGCCGACCTGATCGAGAGCTTGCCGACGGTTCAGGGAACCGAGCTCTTGGAGCACGCCGCCCCGGAGAAAGCCGCTGCGATCCTCGAGGAGCTACCGAGCGACGAACAAGCAGACCTCCTAACGACGCTCGAACCCGAGAGCTTCGAGTCGATCCTCGCCGTGATGGACCCGGACGTTGCCGAAGCCACGGCAGCGCTCGCGGCCTATCCGCCCTACACCGCGGGCGGCCTCATGGTGCGCGAGATCCTCGCCTACGAGCAGTCCGCGACAGCCGCCGAAGTCATCGAGAACCTGCGTCGTCGCATCGACGAAGTCGACGACTACGACGTGCAGTACATCTACGTCACCGACGAAGACGATCGCCTCGTCGGCGTGTTGCGCCTGCGCGACCTGCTGCTCGCTCGAGGCTCGCGGCCGATCCGGAGTTTCATGATCACGGATCCGGTGTCGGTTCGTGTCGAGAAGCCTCTCGAGGCGCTCGTCGACGTCTTCGAACAACGCAGTTTCCTGGGGCTTCCGGTCGTCGACGACGAGCAACGCCTGCTCGGTTTGGTTCACCGGGATTCGGTCGACAACGCGTTCCACGAGCGTGACATCGGCGCCCACTTGCGTGAGCACGGGATCGTCGGCGGTGAAGAACTCCGCTCGATGCCGATCGCCCTACGCGCGGGCAGACGCCTGTCGTGGCTCAGCGTCAACATCGTCCTCAACCTCATGGCAGCGAGCGTCATCGCGGCTTACCAAGACACGCTCAGCGCTGCCATCACGCTCGCGGTCTTCTTGCCGATCATCTCCGACATGAGCGGGTGCTCGGGCAACCAAGCAGTCGCTGTCAGCATGCGCGAACTGTCACTCGGCATCGTCAAACCGCTCGACGTGTTCTACGTGTGGCGCAAGGAGATCGCCGTCGGCGCGATCAACGGCATCGTGCTCGGGTTGTTGCTCGCAGGCACGGCATGGCTCTGGAAGGGCAACCCGATGCTCGGCGTCGTCGTCGGAACCGCTCTCGCGATCAACACGCTCGTCGCCGTGTCGATCGGGGGTTCGGTCCCCCTACTTCTCAAGCGATTCGGCATGGACCCCGCGCTCGCATCGGGTCCCATCCTCACGACTCTGACCGACGTGTGCGGCTTCTTCCTCGTGCTGAGCATCGCGTCGACGTTCATGTCTCAACTGACCGGGACGTGACGCAGCACGAACGCGACCGCTGCGCTCACCCCTCGACGAACGCGACGTGGACGAGCGCATCCCCTTGGTGCACTACCGGGTTGAGCGCCATCGAGACGATGACGCCGGCCAGCTTGGAACGAACGACGATCGCGTCGTCGCCGAACGCGTTCGCGATCACTCCGAGTTCGTCGCCGACACTCACTGTCTCGCCGTTGTGGACCGCAGAGCGAAAGAGCCCACTCCTCGGCGCTCGAACCCAAGAACTCCCTGTCGCGACGTAGCGCCGACGCGTGCGCCCCGCCTTCCGGCGATGGTGACCGTGCATTCCGAGGTACTCGAGCACTCGGTGCACACCATCGACGCCAGCGGAGATCGACGCTTCGTCGAAGCGCTGCGCTTCGCCGCCTTCGAAGAGCAGCACGCGCGCGCCTCGTTTCGTCGCGACCTCGCGCAGCGATCCGTCACGAGTCCGCGCGTCGATCGTCACGGGAGCGCCGAAAGCCTCGGCCAACGCGCGCGTCTGCGGGTCACTCAAATCGGCGCGCAATTGAGGCAGGTTGATTCGGTCACTCGTCGCGGTGTGGAAATCGAGCCCGTAGTCGCACTTGGACGCGATCTCCGACATGAAGAGCCACGCGAGCCGCGCCGTCAGCGAGCCGCGACGCGATCCCGGAAACGAACGATTGAGATCGCGGCCATCGGGTAACGCCCGAGTACGGTTGAGGAATCCGTGCACGTTGACGATCGGCACCGCGATCACCGTGCCTCGTAGCGAGTGTACGTCGATACCCTCGAGGGCGCGACGAATGATTTCGATCCCGCTCAGCTCGTCACCGTGGATCGCCGCGCTGAGCCAGATCTTCGGCCCTTCGATACGCCCGCGGAACACGCGGACGGGCAAAGTCATCGGTCCGCGAGTCGGCAGTCGCGCCATCTCGAGCTCGATGTCGACGACCGAACCCGGCACCACCTCGGTATCGCCGATCCAGAACCCCGTCCTCGGATGCGTCGTCTCGCGACGTCGTCGCTTCTCGCTCATTTTCGCTGCGTCTCCAAGGCATCGAGTTCGGTGCGGATCGCGTCGACGGCTCGTGCGATCTCACCGGTCGTATCGAATCGCATGGATGGCCCACAGTCTGCGGGGCGAATTCGCGCGAGTTCGACGGTTCGCCGTGCGACCGGGAGAGGCCGGCCAGCGCCGAGTGAAGCGAGATCGAGCCTGACGGCGTAGTCCATGTTCGGATACTCGAAGCGCACAGACGCGCGGTCCTGGACGATCGCCTTCCGCCGCTGACGATACCGACTGTCGAGCGCGCGCATGGCTCGCGCGGCCTTGGGCCCGCCCTCCGTCGTCGCGGCCTGCCCGAGCAGCTCGAACTCGAGTTCCACCGTCATCCTCGGCATGCCCGCCAAGAGATCGCCGAGCCCGCGGAGCTCGAAGTCGATCCTCGGCGACGCCTCGAACCGAATCTGCGTCTCGCCAGGTGCGGCCGTTCCGGACACGAGCTCGCAACCACCCAAGTGCGCGTGATAGTCGAGCGACGCATAGGGAACCGCGAACTCGATTCGGTTCCCCTTCGCATGCGAGAACTGGGCATCGTCGCTCCCGGGCTCGCGACTCACGACGACGAGCATCGCCGCGTTCCGCCCGTCGAGATCGACCGGAGGCATGACGACGTCGAACGCGTATCGATAGACCGAAGAACGAAGGTCGACGACCTGCGGGTAGACGTTCTTGCCTTTCGCGACGTGCACCGGAGCCGTGAACAGAGGATCGCTCCAACGCGACACGCGAATCGCGAGTTCGTAGTCACCGGGATCGATGCGCAGGATCCGCGCAGTCGATCGACCGGATTCGTCGATCGTCATGCGTGCATCCCGCCACACCCCCGGCCCGAGGACCGAAGCTGTGAGTAGGGTCGTCGGAATGAGCGTTCGAACCTCCGGATCGAAGAGCGCCCGCACCTCGAGCGACGAGTACGCGATCATGCGCAGATCGTGGTACGACCCGTCGGCGCGCACCGGCACGCGCAGCGGATGGTAGTTCGGGTGGAGCAACTCGAGCACGCACGGCCAGTCGAACCGCGGGCCCCGGATCTCGAACGACCCGTCCTCCCCGGTCTCGACACCGAGGTGGATCCAGTGATGGGGCGTCGCGCCACCCTCCTGGTTGCCCTGCACCATCAAGCTGATGTCCTGCCGCGCGACCGGAATCCCGGAGTCGTCGAGAACACGACCTCGTGCGACCACCTCCGTCGGCACGAACTCGAGGTTCCCGAGTTCGATGCGTTCTCCGTCCGGCTTCGACGAGGTGAACTCCCGCCACGCGACCAGAGTGTTGCCGCCGACCTCGAACTCGGCGAACAAACGCTGCTTGCCGACGGTCATCGGTCGATAGCCGATCTCGAAGCGCCGATCCTCGGGCACCGTGCGTTGACGGCACCGACGCGACTCGCCGTCCGACAACACGTACGCCTGGATCGGTCCGTGGGCGCCCCCCGGTTGTGGATCGAGCCCCGGAAACGCCACCTTCGCGATCAGGACCGTCTCGCCGAGACGATCCCGCACGAAGGTACGTCGCACGTCGACGCCCTTCGCCGTCGGCCCACGGACTTCTTGTGTCTCGTTGGCGCTGACTCCGAACATCG
>JAGQQW010000236.1 GCA_020426005.1 Planctomycetota bacterium
TGCCGATGTCGACTCCTTCATCCCCGCACGGTCGGACGGATACAGCTTCGGAGCGGCATCGATCGCGAAGATCCGCGAGGGCAAGTTCGGAGTGTGCATCTCGGTCGACAACGGCACGGCAGCGATCGAAGAAGTTCGTACGATCCAAGAATCCGGCTGCGACGTCATCGTCACGGATCACCACCACACGGGTCCGGTCTGCGCCCCCGCGTTCGCAACGCTCAATCCACGCCTCGAGGACTCGGGCTACGAGTTTCCGCATCTCGCCGGATGCGCGGTCGCGTTCAAGCTCGCTTGGGGACTGGCGGCGAGCTTCTCACCACAGCGCGCGGTCTCGAAAGAACTCGAAGAGTTCCTCATCGACGCCGCGAGCCTCGTCGCACTCGGTTCGGTTGCCGATGTCGTCCCGCTCGTCGGTGAGAACCGCTCGCTCGTGCGCCTCGGACTCGACGCACTCCTGCACTCGAAGAACCCCGGGATCCGCGCACTGATCGACGTTCTCGGTCCGGGAAAATCCCGACTGAGCGCCGAAGACATTTCGTTCCGCCTCGGCCCACGCCTCAACGCTGCGGGTCGCATGGGACACGCTTCGCTCGCGGTTCGCCTCCTCACGAGCAAGAGCTACGGCGACGCGCGCG
Organism: Planctomycetota bacterium; assembly: GCA_020426005.1. GTDB lineage: Bacteria > Planctomycetota > UBA1135 > UBA1135 > JACKHW01. The sequence continues at coordinate 639 of JAGQQW010000236.1, forward strand.
GCCTCGCAGCCGAAATCGAAAAACTCAATCGCGAGCGTCAGCGGGTCGAAGGCGAGATCACGCGCGTCGCACTCGAGCAGGTCGAGGCCGACCCCGAACTGGAGAGCCGCCGTGTCCTCGTCGCGGCGGGAGAAGGCTGGCATCTCGGTGTCGTCGGAATCGTCGCTGCGCGCCTGGCAGACGTGCACCGGCGGCCTGCGCTCGTGCTGAGTCTCCAAGGCGACACGGCACGAGGCAGTGGTCGCAGCATGCACGGGTGCAATCTCAAGCAGTTGCTCGATCACGCGAGTGCTCGCCTGACGCGCTACGGCGGACATGCCGCCGCGGTCGGACTCGAGCTCCCGAGATCCGAACTCGCGACGTTCCGTGAAGAACTCGATGCGCGAGCGCGAGAAACGCTACCGCCGTTCCGCGCACCGATCATTCGCGCGGACGCACGCGTCGCACTCGGGCACTGGACGACCGCGGAGATCAAGAAGCTCGGGGAGCTTCGACCGTTCGGACCGGGCAATGCGGCGCCACGCTTCCTCGCGACGGACGTGCGCTTCGCACCGGGCATGCGTCGCGTCGGTCCCGGCGCCCGCGGGGTCGCATTCACGGCAATCCAGGACGGTGTGCAGTTCCGCGCGCTCGCCCCAGCGCTCGGTCCCAGAATCCGCGAGTTGGCCGGTTCGGAATCCTGGCACATCGTCTACACGCCGCAGCTCAGCACGCGGGGCGACGCCTCCCCCATCGAACTCTTGGTGCACGCCATCGAGCCGGCACGCACGACCGACGTGACCGACGAGACGATCAGCGAACCCGATTCCCGAATCGATCGATCGCTGTCGTGACGACGAACCCGATCACGACGAGCCCCGCCGCGATCCCGTAGGACGTGACGTCGCCGGCATAGGTCTCGAAGAAGCGCGACCCCGGCGCCACGGGCCGCTGGAACGGCCACAGACTGAGGATCGAACCGATCAGGAGCCCGAACAGGGCACCGAGAGTCGTGTCCTTGTGACGTGCGAGGGCCCACTTGAGCAGACTGCTCACCCCCACCATGCCGACCACGACGCCGATGCCGACCGGTGCAACGACCTCGAGCACACTTCCGATGGACACCGGTGCATCCGCGGAATCGGACCCGAGGACCGCGGCCTTCATGTCCCCGATGGCCCCGAGGATCGTGCGATACACGCCAAGGATGATGAACAGGAACGCGCCACTGATACCCGGCAGGATCATCGCACTCGCGCCGAGGGCGCCGGCGACGAGCAGGAGCACGAAGCCCGCTCGCGACTCGCTCGCGCTTCCGGGTTCGAGTTGGAAGTAACGCTCGTACGCGATCCAGACCATGACCGCGCAGCCCATGAGCGCTCCGCTCCAGAAGCCTGCGGCCTTGCGATCGACCATGCGCAGCACGACGGGTACACCGCCGAGCGTCAGACCGACGAACACGGCGAACATGATCCAGGTTCGCGTTTCGACGAGCTCTTTGATCGGCTTCGCGAAGAGCACGATCGCGATCGCGGCAGGAATTCCGATCCACAACAACGTCGAGATCGCGCGCCGCGAGAACTTCAGCGTCGTGAGGTCCGCGATCGCGCCGACGAAGTTCGTGTAGACACCGCTGGCGAGCAACATCGTGCCGCCACTGATTCCGGGCACGAGGTTCGCGAGCCCCATGAGGACTCCGCCGAGCAATGCGCGCGGCGGAGACACTGGACCGAGAGGGGCTTCGCTCACTGCGGTTTCGAGCCCTCGGGCTTCGCGGCCGCCTTCTCGTCGGTCTGGAAGGCGTAGCGCTTGCGCAGCGCACGCAGGTCGAAGCTGTAGGTCAGCAGGTTGCCGATACGGTCACCGAGGAACGCCTCTCGGTTCGTCTCCATCGCCTGTCGCGTGATCGCGGAGTCGTCGCCGTCCTGGACGTCGTCGACACGCACGATGTACTGACGCGAGAGCGCCGCATCTTCGAGCGGATCCGTGACCGCCCCCTTCTTCGCGTCGAGAACCGAGCGGTTGGCCTGCAAGAACTTCGGAGCACCGTCCTCGAGCATCTGGAACGAACCACTACTCGACACGTCGACGAAGAACGGACCGAGCTTCGCGGTCTCGATCTTCGCCTCAGCGACGGCGGTATCGAACGCCTCGGACATCACCGGCTCGAGGAGCTTGACGAGTTCTCCCTCGAGTTTCTCGTCCGCGGCTTCCTGCAAGCGCGTGCGCTCGTCCTTCTCGAGCGCGAGCTTCGTGCGCGCATCGGCCAACTCTTGTTGCAACTTCGGAATCGCGGCTGCAGGCAGATCGGTGCGCGCGAGCGACGTCTCGATGCGCTGGATGTCCGCTTCGAGGCCTTTCCGCCACGTCTCGAGCTTGGCATCGACATCGGCTGCGGAGTCCGCTTTGAGCTTCGCGACTTCGTCCGCCTTCAGTGCCTCTGCCTTCTCGCGCACGAGCTTCTGGAACGCCTCCGCCTCCGTCTTGGCTCGACTCGACGACTTGGTCGCGTAGTACCCTTCGAGCGCCTGCTCGCGAACTTCGTCGATGGCCTTCGGCACTCCCGTCTGACGCTCGACCAGGCGGAAGAAGAACGCGCCCTTCTCCGCCGGTTGCAGATTGGACAGCGTGCCGAGGTCCGTCATCTGGCTGAGCGCCCAGTAGCCATTCCACTTGCCGAACGGCTCGTAGTCCTGGAACGCATCGGGCGGCGCGACGGTCGGCTTCGCGGGAACGAACACGGCCCCCTTCTTGCCCTTCATGTTGGCGTCGAACCACGCCTCGAAGTCGAACGCGGCGAGTTCGGCCCGCTGGCGCTCGAGTCGGGCAGCTTCGTCCTCGGGCGATCCCTGCGCCGGAACTTCGCCCGGTTCGCCTTGAGCCAGAAGGCCGCCGTCCTTGTTTTCGCCGTCCTTCTTCGCGTCGTCCTTGTTCGCGTCGTCCTTGTTCTCTCCGTCCTTGTTCTCGCCGCCGTCGGTCGGCTTCTCGCCGTCCTTGGCCTCGTTCTTCTTGGCGTCTGCGGCCTTGCGCACCGCTTCGACGGCCTCCGAACGCGCCTTCTCGGCGGCTTCGGAGAGCTTGCGTACGAGTTGTTCGACCTGGAGCTTGCGTCGGATCTCTTCCTTGACCTCTTCGATGCGGCGATAGCCGACTTGTTCGGGCGGAAGCGGCCCGATTGGCCCCTGGTTCTTCTTGGACTCGTCCCCGCTGTTCTCGTCCTGCTTCGGCGGTTGAGGACCTTCGGGCCCTTGGGGCTCGTCCTCGGACTTCGGCGCCGGATCTTGGTCCTTGCCACTCCCTGGCGAGGGGTCTTGGCTCGTGAGCAGACCGCCGTCCTTGCTCTCGTTCTTCTTGTCGCCGTCGCCCTTGTCGCCGTCACCCTTGTCGCCGTCGCCCTTGTCGCCGTCGCCCTTGTCGCCGTCGCCCTTGTCGCCGTCGCCCTCTTTCGGAGGATCGGGCAGCTTGTAGAGCGACTCCTTGTCGATGTCGTAGCGCGCCTGGATCTCCGAATCGCCAATCTCGATGCCGTCGAGCATCGCGGTCCACTCGGCAGGATCGACCTGGTCGAACAGCAAGCCCGCGCTCGGGAACCGCACGACGACATCGTTGACATAGGGTCGCCGCCCGGCGTCGTCGAGCGTCGCGATCCACGCCTCGAGCTCGGGGTTGGTCGGCGGGTTGCGTTCGAGTTCTTCGCGATACTTCTTACCGTCCCAGTACACGTAGCTGACGGTGCGTAGCTTGCGCTTCTTCTTGACGTAGTCCGCGAGGGCGGCCTCACTCAAATCCGCACCCTGCATCTCCGAACGCACCAGCATCGAGATGCGGAGCGCTTCGCGAACGGTTTCTTCGAGCGTCGCGATACTGCCGGCGCGAATGTTCGCGGCGATCTGAAGTCGCGTCAGGCGCTCGGGCGGCTGGCCACCCGGCTGCTGCGCTTCCTTCTGGCGGCAGGCGTGGTCCAGGACCGCGTTTACGTCCTCGTCACTCACATCGATCCCGCGCTCGACAGCGATCCGGCGCAGCAGTTCGAAGGTCTTGGCTGGCTCTTCGACATCGATGCGTTCGAACACGAACGCCGGCATGTCGACGGCTCCACCCCGAGTCAGGCGGTGCAACCACCCGATCCGGCGAGCAACCTCGAGGTCCTCGAGGCGCAGGTGCACGCGTTCCCCACCCGGCAACGCGAGCGTCTCCGGGGACTTCGCGGGCTGCGTGAGGCCACCGAGGAAGGACAGCATGACGCCCGTGATCGAGAAGGTGATCAAGGCGAAGATCGAGACCACCAGGAAGATTGGCCGCTTGTAGGTTTCGAAGAAGCTCATCGAATCTCCAGGCCGCCCGAAACGAGGCACGAGCCTCGGAACGCGGCCGAAAACAGGGCGAGGCAGGATAGCCGTGCCCCTGGGCGAAGACAACGCGCGACGGGCCGACCTGGCCCGATGCGTCAGATGCGTCCCTGGCGGAACTCCTTGAGGGACGGGAGGTCCGCGATGTCCTTGAGACCGAACCGATCGAGGAAGCGGGGCGTCGTGCCGTATTGCAAGGGCGCTCCGGGCACCTCGGCGCGCCCAACGACCTGGATCAATTTGCGGTCGAGCAGGGCTCTCAGGAGCGGCCCCGTGCGCACCCCACGAATCGCTTCGATCTCCGCCCGGATCACGGGCTGGCGGTACGCGATGATCGCGAGCGTCTCGAGAGCGGCCGGCGTGAGCTTCTCGACCTTCTTGAGACTGCGAAGGCGCAGCAGATACGGATAGTAGTCCTCACGCGTGAAGAGCCGCAGACCGCCACCGTGCTCCCGCAGCTCGTACGGGCGTTGTTGCTCGTCCAGCTAGTGGCCGAGGCGCTCGAGTTCGCGCCTGGCGACGGCGACCGAGACGCCGACGACCTCCGCGAGCCTCGATGCGCTGAGGGGTTCGGTCGAAGCGAAGAGCAACGACTCGAACGTTCGACGCAGTCTGGCGAGGTCCTCTTCGTCCGGGTTCTTCGGAAACTCGGGCACCGGAACGAACTCACCGAGCTCAGGGTCGTCGGCCGGTTCGGCGTCGTCGGGCTCCTGAGAATCGTCGGGCTCTTGCGGATCGTCGGGCGCACCGTCCTCGGTGTCGGCTTCGTGCTCGGTGTCGGCTTCGTGCTCGGTGTCGGCTTCGTGCTCGGTGTCGACTTCGCGGTCCCGACCCGCGCGGGCCTCGGTCACGCTCTGGTCGTCATCGCGGGCAGCGCGTTCGAACTCGGCGCCTTCACCACGTCGCGACGCGCCAGCATCGGGCGCGTGTTCCATTTCTCCGGCGAACACGAGTGTTTCCTCGTCGTCGACACGCCTACGAATCATGCCCGGCCCCTCCCAAGGCTCGAACCCAGGGACGGAGCATACCAGGCTCGCGCCCTGTGGTCTGTCGAGAATCTCGGGGACCCGCGCCCGTGACGGTTCCTCAAGAATCGAACGCCGATGCACCGAACGCGACGATCTCGTCGCGCTCGACCGGGCGTCGCTCGAGCTCGCGTCGCAGCTCTTCGTGTACGTCGGCAAATGGCCGAGGATCCGGGTCGATGCGCTCGAGCACGCGCACGAAACCGAATCCATCGGACCCGTCTTCGAGCGTCACCGCCAACACCGGGCCGAGTGCGCCCACCTCGACACCGTCCGCGAGTCGCGTCGCCGAGTGCCGCGACGAGGCCGCGAGCGGCGGCAAGCGTCCACCGAAGCGCGCACGACTCCCGACCGACCGCGCCTCGGCCAGTCGTGCGAGATCGCCACCCTGCGCGACTTCGGCGTGGACTCGGTCGGCGTCCTCTTTCGTCGTCGCGAGAAACCGTTGTAGGCGAAGTACGCCACGACGACGTGCCGCGTAGCGAATCACGTAGGACCGCGTCGAACGCCGCCAAGCGAGCACTCGAAGGTGCTGTGTCAGATCCTCGAGCGTCCTTCCGAACCCCGCTTCGACGTACGTCGCGAAGTCCACGAACCCACCGGCTTTCTCGAAGTCGCGCTGCATGCGTGCAAGTTCACGCCTCACCGAAAGATCGACTTCGGCATCCGAGGCTTGCACGTCCCAGCGCTGCGAAAGTTCGCGAATCCGCACGTCGAGACGCAGGGCCTCGGCAATGTCCTGCACGCGCCGCGGATCGACTTCGAGCATGCGGTCGTAGACGTGCTGTTTGCGCACGACCGTCGTACCCTCCCTAAAGACGACGTCTCCTTCCGTGCCATCACGATCCGCGGACGCTTCGGCCGAGCCACCGGCAGGAGCGAACAGCGAACCGAAATTCATGCCCCGAGCCACGGGGGGCTCGAGTTCGGGCGTACGACCGGGGAAGGACACGTTCGTGCGGGACGCTGCGGTCGGACGTGCCGCGGGCCGACTCCGCTCACCGTTCGCACCACTCCTGTCCCGTTCCGGGACGCTGCGAACGCTCGGGCCCTGACACGCGGCGAGACACGCGACGATCCACACCGAAGCGAACGCGAACGCACGCTCACGGACAGAGAGAGGATTCCGCATCGCTCGGAGTCTTCGCGTGACTTGGGAACCGGCGCCGCGTCAGTGGAACTTGATCGTGCGCAGGAACTTCGTCTCGTGACACGTGGGGCACGGCACCTGAACCACCTGGTTTCCCTGCGTGCTCGCCGTCGAGATCTTGCCGCGCCCACCACAGGTCGGACAGTTGGTCGTGAACGCGCTCGTGAGTGCATAGTCACCCGCGGTTTCGGCGTAGTGGGACAACAGCCAGAACTTGCGCACCGTGCTGTCGACGTCCTTCCACCACTCTGCCTCGGTCTGGAGCTGCTGTTGCTCCTGGTTCTGCCCGCCGGCTCGACGTGCTTGGCGCATCCACTCCTCGAGGCGACGCTTGACGTCGCGTTCGAGTGCGTCGTCCTTCGCGTCCTTCTTCGTGTCCTTGTCCTGCTTCTGGGCAGCCGTGCCTTCGATGACCTTGGCAGCCCCGAGGATCCACGAACCGGTCGAATACCCCGAAGACTGATTCGCGGCGACGCGGCGCTCGATGCGCTTCTTGAAGAGATCTTCGGCCTCCTCCTGCGTGATCCCGAGTCGCTTGGCGACACGTGCACGGACGTTCTGCCCGAGCTGTTCTTCGGCAAATGCGCGCGCGGCGTCGAAGTCGACCATCGTACGCGACGCGACTCCGCATTCGTCGAGAGCCGAGCTGAACCAGTACTTGACGACTTCGCGCAAGAGGTAGTT
>JAGQQW010000237.1 GCA_020426005.1 Planctomycetota bacterium
GACCCCGGACTGGAGTTACGCACCAGCGAGCGTCAAGCGTGGTGCGATCGACGGCACGAAGGTCACGATCATCGACCAGAACAACAACGGTCGGTTCGACGATTACGGCGAGGACGCTCTCGTCGTGGGTGTCGGGAAGACTGCGAGCTTCTTGTCCAAGGTCGTGAGCGTGAAGGGCAAGCTCTTCTCCGTGACGCTCGCGAGCAACGGATCCACGCTGTCCTACGCACCGTACGAAGGTCCGACATCGAAGGTCGACTTCGAAGTCCTGACCAAAGGCAAAGTGCTCGCCGCTGTGCTGAAGAGCACGGACGGGACCCTGTCGTTCGACGTCTCGAAGAGCGACGGTGAGATCGCATCGATCCCGACCGCCGAATACGTCGTGCACTCGGGTCTGTTGTCGTTCGGCGGCAACACGGTGAGTGTCCGCACGGGGCGTTCGAAGCCGTTCGCCCTCGAGCAGGACAAGACGACCGAGCTGCGCTTCGGTGGTCCGGTTGCCGTCGAGTTCGCCTACGAAGTCAAGGGCGACAAGTGGCACTTCTCGCCCTTCGACATCTGGTACTACGGGCGTTCCGGCGAGGAGTACTTCGACTGGCAGCCGCTCGGCAAGTCGCCGCGCATCGCGATCTGGGACGGCCAGAAGAAGAAGAAGATCACCGAAGTCGTCTTCCCGCCCAACTGTTGAGGCTCGGGAATGGTTCCGGTCGCCGTGAGCGTACCGGCCGATGTCCAGAAGCCCGAAGTCACGATGACGTTCGAGAACTGGGCCTTCGGAACCCTCGAGGGCAAGCCCCGCGAGTAGCGATTCCTTCCAACCCGACCTTTCCTCTTCCGAACCCCTTCCCGTTTCGAACCATGGGGTGGACGCGAACCCTCTCCTCGATCGCGTTCGCCGGCCTCCTTGGGTTCGCACCGCCGCTCGTCGCCCAAGGTGCGTCCGCGCGCGTGCGTGCCAAGGTCGTCGACGAGCACGTCGTCCTCCGTTGCCAGCTCACGTCGCCCACGGTGACGATGCCGGCCTACCTCTTCGTCGCATACGATCGGCTGTGCGGCATCGAACTGCACAACCAGGCAGCCAACGGGCTCGAGATCGAAGACAAGTTCGGCGGTCGCAAGCCGTTCCAGATCGAGTTCCCAGGGCTGACGGTCGACGTCGAGGCTCGTGAGCACGGCGACGAGGACTTCCTCAACGACTTCACCAAGTTGCATGCGCCCGAACTCGAGGAGATCGGGGTGCTCGGCACGATCGGTGCCAACATCTTGATGCAGTATCACGTCACGTTCGACCTCGCGAGCGGCTTCCTCACGATCGCGGATCCGAAGCCCGCGTCGACGGACAAGCCCGACGGGCCGGAGAAGACCTACATCAAGGCCGACGCGACGACGAAGCTCGTATGGCTGCCGGTGACCTTGCAGGGCGAACACGATCGCGTCGTCGGGATCGGCTCGTCGCAGTACGACAGCATCATCGACGAGACGCTGTGCGAGGAGTTCGACGCACTCGGGGGCAACGTCGGATCGGTGCAGTGCGGGGAGTTCGACCTCTCGACGATCGTGCCTTGGCGGCCCGAAGAGCTGCCGTTCGCACACGAGCGTGGTGCCTTGGGCATCCTCGGGATCAACTTCCTCGAGTGCTTCCGGGTCGAGATCGATCGCGTCAATGGATGGGTCGGTTTGACTCGGACGCGAGAGCGTCCGTTCCCCGTCGAAGAACGCGCGTTCTTCGAGGCGCGTGCGAGCGAGGAGGTCGACGAAGTCCACAGCTGGCTCGAGGCCAATCAAGGCTCTCGGCTCGCGAAGGTCGCCGCCGAATCGTTGCTCGTGATGCACATGGACAACGGTTCACCGCTCGAGCAACTCGAGCAGGCCGTGACGTGGGTGCATCGCACCAGGCCGGAGACGCTGCGGGCGACGCGCGCGATCAAGACCGTGGACATGCTCGCGCAGGCTCGACTTCCGGAGGCCGCGGTCCGCGCCGGAGAACTCGGGATCACCGAGGGACGACTCGATCGCTATCCCGAATCCATCCATCGATTGCACGTTCGCCTCGGTGAGATCCTGCTCGACCTGCATCGCGACCGGGAGGCCTGGGAACACCTCATGTCCGCGGCGTTCGGGCTCAACGATGCCGTTGGTGCCGCGGATCAGGCGAGGGTCAATCTGCTGCTCGGTGAGTACTACGAACGGACGTCGCGCTTGCAGCGGGCCGCGTCACGCTATGTCCAAGCGGTCATCACGCCCGAAGCGGGGGAAGCGGCGATCGCCGGACTCACCCGCGTCCAAGGCAAGCTCGGTGGAGATCGCTTCTCGGTCGATCTCGTCGATCGTTTGATTTCGGGAAAGGTGCGGGCGATGACCGCGCCGACCAAGTTCGTCGTCGATGACGACACGGACACGAACCACTGCGTTCTCGTCGAGCACGTCACGAACCCGCATCTGGGTATGAAGAAGGGCGAGCGATGGCGCGCGTTCACCGAGGGCGGCGCGATGATCTTCCAAGCGCTGCTCACGCACTTCCCGCGCGATCGCGTCGTGCTGATCGGCTACCAAAGCGCGTATCCGCGTCCGGTTGGCATCACCAACGAGCTTTCGATGCACGCCTCGGCGAAGGTGCGGGGGCGGCCGACGTTCTTCGTCGATGGCCGAGCTGTCGGGTCGGGCGCTGTCGAGTACGACGGCGCCGAGGCTGGCTACGCCGGCATGAAGCGGGTCGTGCGCAACGCTCTCGGCACGCCATCGGACTTCGAGATCGAGCTCCAGGCCGGACTCCAAAGTGGTGCGGTGACGGGGGAAGTCGTCGTCCGTGGACCTAGGGACGACGCTCTCCGGGTCGAAGTCCTCCTCGCGGAGAAGGGTGTCCTCTATCCGGGGCTCGGTGCCACGGTCGTGCATCGCATGGTCGCACGAGCCGCGCTCACCGAAGAGCTGAGCGGCGTGCCCTTCGAACAGCAGGAGAAGAAGGACGGCCTCGCGGTCATGAAGATCCCGTTCTCGCGCGGCCTCGCTGCGATCGAGGCGGCCAATCGTGCGTTCCTCGACGACTACGAAGAGAAGGCCAAGAGCATCGCCACGCGACTCTCCACGGGCATGGACCCGGACCAACTCGTCGTGATCGCGTGCCTTCGCGACCCGCGCTCGGGAGCGGTCCTGCAGGCAGCGCAGTTCGATCTACGGCCGAGTGCGGCCAGTGGCGACGAGGAACGTTGATGGATCCTACGCTTCGTCAACGACTCGGCGAGATCGTGGAGCCGATCGCGATGCGCCATGGCCTCGCGCGTGCGCGGGAGCAAAGGGCGACCGCCATTCGGAGCGCGATCCCGTTGCTGATCGTCGTGCCTGCCGTGTACGCGATCGCCGCGCTCGTCTTGCGCAGCGTGGGCGTCGACTTCTCGTTGCCGATCTGGCTCGTCGTCCTCTTGACGTTGGCGCTGCCTGCCCTCGTGTACGCGATCGTTCGTGCGGGTCAGGGTTCGCATGTCCACGTCGACCGGCGGCACGTGCTGTCGCGACTCGACGACGCGCTCGGCTTGTCGGACCGCATGACCGCCGCGTGGGAGTTCACGAACGAGGCACATCCGACGCCGATGATGCAGGCCGCGATCGAAGACGCGCGTACGCGCGTCGAGGCTGCGCGTGCATTTCGAGTCGACGAGACCGCGGTTCCACTCGTCGACCCTGCTCTGGTCTCTCGGTACGGAGCACTCGCGATCGTCCTCGTGATCGTTGCCGCGTTGCTTCCGCTGCACACGAGGGACGATGGGGTCGTCGTCGTGCCGAATGGCGACGGTGAGGTCACGGATGTCGCCAAGGACGAGCGGGACGCGCCGATCGCGAGCATCCTGCCCCCGGAACGTCCGCGAGAGGAACCGCGCGCGGAGCGCCCTCGCAGTGAGTCGGCGAGCGATTCGAAGCGCGGGGACGAGGGCGTGACCGAGAAGACGCAGAAGCAATCGCGCGGTAGCGAAGGCACGGGCAAGAGTTCTGCGGCCCAGAGCACGACGGGTCAGAGCGCAGGTGAAGGTGCGTCGACCGAGGCCGCGCAACCGACCAAGGGTGAGAACGCCAAGAAGAGCGAGAAGAAGCTCAAGCCACCCAAGGACCAAGCACCGAAACGCAAGAAGTCCAAGAAGCCCGAGGGGGACAAGAAGTCCGTCGCGACGACGGGGCAAGGCAAGGGCAAGGGGTCGAGTCGCAGTCCGACGGCGAGCGAGTGGTCGAGCAAGGACCAGTCGGTCGCCGAGGACGAGGAAGAACTCGAGGACGAGGACGAGGTCGACGACGAGGACGACGAGTCCGAGGCGCGCGGTGGTCTCCAGCCGAGTCTGCGTCAGCGCAAACCACCCGTGAACCGCGACCTGAGCATCGGCTTCGGCGGAGGCAAGCCGCCACCGAGCGCCAATGGACGCGGTGGTCCGGGTCTTCCCAAGAAGCAGCGCGGCGTCGCCCAACTCGTCCTCGGGATTCCGTATCCCGACCAGATCACCGGGAAGCCCAACAAGGGGCGCACCAAGGTGACCCAAGAACGCATCGATCCGCAGGCGCAGGACGCGGCACCGCTCGACGCGATGTCTCGACTGCCGCGGTCCTCGAATCTCGGCCCGCTCTCGCGCCCTGTCCTCCTGCCATGGATGCAGGACGTCGTGCGGTCCTACGGTCTCAGCATCGCGAACGCGACAACCACGGCAACGAAGGAGAATGACAATGGCAACGTCGACCGATAGTCGCGTCGCGGAAAAGGAAGCGGGCGAGTTCCGCGCCGTTCACAGCAAGATCAAGGCCGAGGTGCAGCGGTTCATCGTCGGACAGGAGAACGTGATCGACGCCGCGCTCACGGCCTTGTTCGCGGGCGGGCACGTCATGCTCGAAGGGGTTCCCGGGCTCGGCAAGACGATGCTCGTGCGAGCGATCGGCGAAGCGGTCGACATCCACTTCTCGCGTATCCAGTTCACGCCCGACTTGATGCCGGCGGACATCCAGGGAACCAACGTGCTGATCGAGCTCGAAGGTGGTGGGCACGAACTGCGGTTCCAACAAGGTCCCCTCGTTTCCAACCTCGTGCTCGCCGACGAGATCAACCGCGCGACGCCGCGCACCCAGTCGGCTCTCCTCGAAGCGATGCAGGAGAAGCAGATCTCGGTGAGCAATCGCGTCATCAAACTCGATGAGCCCTATTGCGTCATGGCGACGCAGAACCCGGTCGAACAAGAAGGCACCTATCCGCTGCCCGAAGCGCAGCTCGACCGCTTCTTGATGAAGGTGCTCGTCGGCTATCCGAAACTGGACGAGTACGACGCGATCGTCGATCGCACGACCGGGGCGTCCGAGGTCGAGATCCAGAAGGTCTCGAGTGGCGCGGAGATCCTGCGCTTCCGCAAGGTCATTCGTTCGGTGCCGGTGCCCGAGCGCGCGAAGAAATACGCGGTCCGCTTGGTCGTCGGTACGCAGCCGAAGAGCGACTACGCCTGCGATGTCGTCAATGAATCCGTGTCGCTGGGTGCGAGCCCGCGTGGTGTGCAAGGATTGATGCTCGCGGCCAAGGTGCGCGCACTGCTCGAAGGGCGCTTCGCCGTCAGCGTCGACGACGTGAAGGCGGTCGCGCTTCCGGTCCTTCGGCATCGCGTACTCGTCAACTTCCACGGCATGTCCGAAGGCGTGACCGCCGACGACGTCGTGCATGCCGTGTTGCAGCACGTCGAAGCGCCGAACTTCGATTGAGTCCGGCTCTGATGACGTCCACGAGTGTCACGATCCCGGATCTGTTCGATCCCGAGTTCCTCGCGAGTATCGAGCGACTGAAGCTCATCGCGCGACGCGTGGCTCCGTCCGGATCCCCGGCGGAGAAGCGGTCGAAGCAGCAGGGCTCGGGCATGGAGTTCCGCGACTATCGTCCGTACTCGCCTGGCGATGACATCAAGGCCATCGACTGGAACGTCTATCGGCGCCTCGGAAAGGTCTTCCTCCGGCTCTTCGAAGAACAGCGCGACCTGCCCGTCTACGTCGTGCCGGACGTCTCGCAGAGCATGTTCCACGGGGACGTTCCCAGGATCGATGCGTGTCTTCGAGCGGCGTTCGCATTCGCTGCGATCGCGTTGCGCGAAGCGGACAGCGTCGGCGTCTTTCCGTTCTCGGACACTCTCGACGTCGCGTTGCGACCCGGGTCCGGTTCGGGGCGATTGCTGCGCGTCGCGACCGCACTGACGAAGGTCGAGCCGGGCGGGCCGACCGACTTCGTTGCCGCGATGCGGCGATTTGCGGCGATGCGCCTCCGGGCGGGATTGGTCGTCATCGTTTCGGACTTCTTCGATCGCGACGGACTCGTCGGTGTTCTCGACGCCTTCCGTTCGGTGCAGCATCGACTGTGCTTCGTGCAGCTCGTTCGAAAGACCGACTCACAGCCTGATCTCGAGGGCGAACTCCTGCTTCAAGACTGCGAATCGGGCCGTGAGTCCGAGGTCTCGATCACGTCCGCCGTTCTCGACGCGTATCGAGCGCGCTACCGGGCGTTCGAAGACGGACTGACGACGTTCGCGCGCAAGCGGCATGCAGGGCTCGTTCGCATCGACGTCGAAGAGAACGTCGTCGACCAACTTGCGCGGCTCTTCGAGTCGGGAGCGTACGTGCTGTGACGACCTCGCTCGGTTTCTTGGCGACGCTCCTCGGACTCGCGGCGATCGCCGGCGTCTTCTTCTTGCTGCATCGATTGCGCGTGCGGCATCGTCTCGTCGTCGTCGACACGACGATGTTCTGGAAGCAAGCCATCGAGGACGCGCGCGCCCGCGTCCTCGTGCAACGGTTTCGTCATCCGTGGGTCTACGCGTTGCTGCTGACGATCGGCGGGCTGCTCTGGCTCGCATTCGCGGGTCTCGATGTCTCGGCTCGCTCGTCACGCGACACGCTCGTGCTCCTCGACGCATCCGCGACGATGACTCGAGGGGATCGCTTCGCATCCGCTTGCGAGCTCGCCGAAGAGCTCGTGCCATCCCTGGGTGTGGAGCGGCGGCACGTGATCCTCTGTGACGAGCGTCCACGGACGGTTCTCGCCCCCGGGGAGCACGCGCGCTTGCTCCACGAGCGCCTCGTCGGTCGCGAGGCTCGCGGCATTCCGCCGACGGTCGAACGAGCGCTCCGATCCTGGCTCGGTCGCAAGCGCGAGCGGCCGTGCGACGTCGTCGTCATCGGCGATGCCATGCCGGCAAGCGAAGTCGTCGCGGCGCTGCCATCCGATGTGCGTCTCTCGCGCGTCGATGTTTCGACGAGTTCCGCGAGCGCGTCGACACGCAGATCGAATCAAGGCATCACTGCCTTCGGCTATGCCGCGGCACAGAGCGGATCGTGGGATCGCGTCGACGTCCTTGCCGAGGTCACTCGTTCCGGTGAAGGCGAGATCTCGCCACCCGTGCTGACGCTCGATGGTCGCGCACTCGGTCGCGCGTTCGAGCGCCGCGGCGAGGAACGATCGAGTGGCCGGGGCGGTGCGCGCTGTGTGTCCTTCTATCTGCAGGACCTCGCATGCAACGGTGAGTCGCTCGAAGCGCGTTTGCCCGGCGGCGACAGCCTCGAAGCCGATGACAGGGCGACGCTCGTCCTGCCCGATCGACGGAAGGTTCGTGTCGCTGTCGAACCCGATCTACCACCGGCGATCGCGCGTGCGATCGCGGTCGATCCGGCACTCGAGATCGTCGGACCCTCTGCGGTTCCGGCGGTCGTGATTCGCCGTGCCGGTGGTGACTACGCTGGGGAGATTCCGGCACTCGAGTTGACGGGAGGTACTTCGGAGCATGCGTTCTTCGTCACGTG
>JAGQQW010000238.1 GCA_020426005.1 Planctomycetota bacterium
AGGCGGAACAGAGCCGTCTCCGCGCCGCCGACGAAACATCCGTCCCGGCATTTCACGTTGACGTTCCAGCGCACGTCGGACCACACGACGCGCGGATTGCGCAACCCGGCTTCGCAGCGAAAGACGTAGACATCCGTGGCGTAGCGGGAGTTGAGATTGATCGCGACGAGCAGATCGGAGCTCGTGCCGATCTCCCTCTGTACGGTCAGCAAACGACCGATCCGTGACCCCTCGGCGGGATTCGCGAACGAACCGTTCCGAATCATCGGGTCGATCGTGAGCGGGAAGGTCGTGTGCTGCCAAACCGCCTCGGGCACCCGCAGCTCGACCGTGTCGCCGATCACGCGCGTTCCGATCGCGTGACGCGCGCCTTCCTGATCCAGCACGAATGCCTTTCCGTAGACGATGCGCGCATCACCAGAAGCGTCGTGCCACGAGATCGGTGCATGCTCGGAAGCGCGCTCCTCGGCCCGCAACGCACTCGTGACACGCCCACGCACGACGAGATCCCCACTGCCGCTTGGCTTTTCGTGGATCACGAAGCGCTGTTCGACGCCGTCAGCGAGGATGTCGTAGATCTCCGAGAAGCCATCGAAGTCGAGACGCGCCCTGTACCCGTCTACGTGGAGCGACGATGCATCACCGTGCGCAATCGACGCTTCGCGTCCTTCGAGACCGACCGCCACCGTGCTCCAGGCCAGGCTCACCGTCTCCCGCTCACGATTGCCTCGTGCGTAGAAGTGGAAGCCATCGTGGAACGACGCCTTGAAGTCGAACCCCGAACCCCAGAGTTCCCCGTCCACGGCTCGGATTTCGGTGCGGAAGTGCTTCGGCTCGATGCCGCCACCCTGCGCGAACCCGAAGGACGGGAGAACGGCCAGGATCACGGCCAACGTTCGTGTGCGGATACCTCTCATGCACCCCGGAGTGCCGTCCTCACCACCGAGTGACGCGATCGATGCAGAAAAATCTGACCGACTTCTGGCTCGCCCGAATTTTGTGCCTGGTACCGCCGTGGCTATCCTGCTCGGCCCTCTCCTGACGCCGAGAAGAGCCGCGGAGACTGCCATCGGCCCGAGCAAGGAAGCCTGAGTGACCAAGCACATCCAACCTGATCGACTCGCGAAGCTCACGTCCATCCGTGAGAAGGGCGCGCTGCCCTATCCCGCGCGCACGCCGGGCGACCCCGTTCCGACGGCCAAGCTGCTCGCGAGCCTCGAAGAGCAGACGGGCGAGACCTTCTTCGTCGCCGGTCGGCTCGGACAGATCCGAGACTTCGGCAAGCTGCGCTTCTCGCACCTCACCGATCGGTCGGGTTCGATCCAGATCGGCTTCGAACGGGATCGCCTGCCGGAGTTCTGGCCCGATCGCAAGCTCGTCGAGGCCAACGACATCGTCGGCGTGAAGGGCGAGCTCGGCACGACCAAGAAGGGCGAACCGACGCTCTGGGCCACCGAGGTCACGCTGCTGACGAAGGCATTGCGCCCAGCACCGGAAAAGTGGCACGGCCTCACCGACGTCGAGACGCGCTATCGCATGCGCTACGTCGACCTGTTCGCCAACGAGGACGTGCGGCGGCAGTTCATCACGCGCTCGCGCATCATCCGCGAGATCCGCGCGTTCTTCGACGAACTCGGGTACATCGAGGTCGAGACGCCCGTGCTGCATTCGATCCCGGGTGGCGCGACGGCGCGGCCGTTCATCACCAAGCACAACGCGCTCGACATGGACCTCTACCTGCGCATCGCGCCGGAGTTGTACCTCAAGCGTCTGCTCGTCGGCGGTCTCGAGCGCGTCTACGAAATCGGTCGCGTGTTCCGCAACGAAGGGATCTCCACGCGGCACAACCCCGAGTTCACGATGCTCGAGAGCTACGAGGCGTTCGCGGACTACAAGACGGTGATGGACCGCGTCGAAGGGATCTTCTCGCGCGTGTGCGCGAACGTGATCGGTTCGCACGAGATTCGCTTCCGCGGGAACACGTACGACTTGACGCCGCCGTTCCCCAAGAAGCGCTACTGCGAGCTCTTCGCCGAGCACAACGACGGTGTCGACTTCTTCGACGAATCGCGCGTGCGCGAACGTGCGAAGCAACTCGGCGTCCACAATCCCGAGCTGACTTACGAGAAGATCGCCAACGACGTCTTCGAAGCGACGGTCGAACCGCATCTCGACGGACCGGTGTTCGTCATCGATTATCCCAAGGCGATCTGTCCGTTCGCGAAAGCGAGCGACGATGATCCGCGCATCGCGGAGCGATTCGAACTCTTCGTCGCCGGCATGGAACTCGGCAACGCGTTCAGCGAGCTCAACGACCCGATCGATCAGGAACAGCGCCTCGAAGCGCAGGTCGCCGACAAGGACGACGAAACGCCGAGTGAAGTCGACTACGACTACGTGACGGCACTCGAGTACGGCATGCCGCCCGCTGGTGGTCTCGGAATCGGGATCGATCGACTGACGATGCTCATGACCGGAACGGATTCGATCCGGGACGTCCTGCTCTTCCCGCTACTGCGCAAGCTCCAGCAAGGCGAAGAGATCGCGACCGACGGTGCTCCGGATACGGACGACGCGGCATCGAACGGCACGGACGAGGCGCAGTAAGGGCGCATGTATCGCTGGTTCCTCGCGCTGCGCTACATCCTCGGCAGACCGATCAACCTGCTGGGTTCGATCGGAGTCATGGTCGCGGTCGCGGCGTTGATCGCGGTCGGCAGCGTCTTTGCGGGTTTCGTCCAAGAGGCCCGTGCGCACGTACGCGGAAACAGCCCGACGCTGAGCTATCTCGACGACACGTTGCACTCGGATTTCCGTACGGTTGCGGATGTCGCGCTCGCCGACCCTGCCGTCAAGGCCATCGCGCCTCGCATCGTGTGGGACGCACTGCTCTACTTCGACAACCAGATCGAGCGCAACGAATACTCCCGCATCGCGGACCGCGATCTGCGCACGACCAACTACTTCCGTGTCGTGGGCATCGACTGGAAGCGTGAACAGGAGGTCTCCGACATCCGGTCATGGGTCGACAGCGTGAAAGGCCCGCTGCAGACCGTCGCGGATGTCGATCATCCGTTCGAAGTCGACGCCGACCGCGCGCCGCCGCGTGGCGACTTCGAGTATGGAGAAGCCGGTATCCTCCTGGGGCGTAGCCGCACGCTGGGCAACGTGCCGTCGATCGGCGTCGGTCAGCGCGTGAAACTCGCCTCCGCGCGGCTCGACCATGGAGATGGACTCGAAGCCGTGACATGGCCACTCGTCGTGAGTGGTGTGTTCAGTAGCGGACGTCGCTATCGAGATATCGAGAACCAGACCGCATTCGTCGACATCGAGACGTTGCGCCGGATCTTCGGCGAAGATCCGGACGACCCCGACAGCCGCGAGGTCATCAGCGAGGCGTCGATCACGCTGCATGACGAAACGTCCATGGATGCCGTAGCTGCGCGACTCAATCGCGCGATGCTCGCCAAGGGCCTGCGCGGCCGCGTCGTGACGTGGGAAGAACGCAATGCGCGTTTTCTCACGGCCGTCGAAATCGAGCGCAACGTCATGCGCATCGTGCTCGTGATCCTGGTGATCGTCGCGAGCTTCCTGATCTTCGCACTGCTGTCCGTCATGGTCTCACAGAAGACGCGCGACATCGGCATCCTCGCCGCGCTCGGCGCGACTCGCGGAGGGGTGCTGACGATCTTCTTGACCAACGGAATCGTGATCTCTGGCATCGGAATTCTGCTGGGGCTCCTGCTGGGTTGGCAGCTCGTCGTGAGGCTCGACGGCATCAACAATTGGTTGCGACAACGCTGGGGCGTCGGGATCTTTCCGACCGAGATCTACGGGCGCGACGGGATTCCATCGGTTCTCGAGCTGTCCTGGTTCGTCCAAGTCTCCATCGTCGCGCTGGCGATTGCCGTCCTGTTCAGCTTCATTCCCGCGTTGCGCGCAGCGCGATTCGACCCCGTGCGAGCATTCCGCTACGAGTGATCATGGAAGACAACGGGCCACAGGCCGCAGCAATGTCCACGAAGCAGGTCTCGCACGACGCTCTCGTACAGGCAGTCGCGATCACCAAGTCGTACCGCATCGGACGAAGAGAGATCCAGGTGCTGCGTGGCGTCGACATGGCGGTCTACCCCGAGGAAATCGTCGCGCTCGTCGGGCAGAGCGGAGCCGGCAAGTCGACGCTCCTCCACATCCTCGGGCTCCTCGACCCTCCGACATCGGGCGAGATCCGGTACGCGAATCAACCGGTCACGAGGCTCACGGCAGCTCGCCAAGCAGCGATGCGGCATCGTCACGTCGGGTTCGTGTTCCAGTTCTATCACTTGATCCCCGAGCTCACGGCACTGCAGAACGTCTGTCTCGGATCGATGATGCACGAGTCGGTCTTCGGCTGGATGTCGCGGCGCCGGGTCGTGCGCGAACGCGCGAGCGAACTGCTTGCCCAGATGGGCCTCGGCGATCGGCTACAGAATCGCCCGAGCCAACTCTCCGGCGGCGAGCGTCAGCGCGTCGCGATCGCGCGCGCCCTGATCGCCGAGCCGAGCCTCATCCTCGCGGACGAACCGACCGGCAACCTCGACACGGAGACAGCGCGCGGAATCCTCGACCTGATCTGGTCGATCAACGAAACGTCGAAGATCGCGTTCTTGATCGTGACCCACAACGAACGCGTCGCGCAGATGAGCAATCGCATCATCAGGTTGCGTGACGGAGCGATCGTCGAGGAGTGACCGTTGTACAAGCTCTTCCTCGCGCTTCGTTACCTCGTGTCGAGACCGATCCATCTGATCGGCGCGGTCGGCATCCTGGTCGCAGTTTGGTCCCTGATCGTCGTCTACAGCATCTTCAGCGGTTACCTCGTCGAGATCGTCGGACACGTTCGTAGTTCGGTCTCCGATCTCAGCTTCCTGTTCAACGACTCGAAGGATTCGTGGTCGGTCGTCCGGAAGGTCATCGACGATACGGATGGTGTCGAGGCTTCGGCACCTCGCGTGGTCTGGTACGGCTTGATCGCGCCCGAGAAACCGATCGTGCGCGAACCGGGCGAGATCGACCCGTCGTCGACTGCTGGTCGCATGCCGACCAACTTCTTCCAGATCCTCGGCATCGAACCCAAGTTCGAGAACCGCCTGCGAGACATGAAGCGCGACTTCGATGCCGTCGAGGACCAAGCTCTACGCGTCGCGGATCCGACCGACCCCTTCGCGAACTATCCGCACGTGGTCGTCGACAAGAAGGTGCTACCGCCGATCGTGCTCGGTCTCGCACGCGCACAGTCTTGGAACTTGCAGCGTGGCGACATCGTGATCCTCGCCAGCGCGAAGAGCCTCGACACGAAGCCACGCTTCGACGAGAAGAGCGACCTCGATCGCCTCGAGGTGGTCGACCAGCGCTTCGTGTTCGCCGGTGCGTTCAAAGCGAAGTTCTTCGAGTTCGAGAACTCGTCCGCGTTCACGACGATCGGCACGATGCGCGAGCTTTTCCCGATTGCTGGCGCACGAGCTGCGGACACGTTCTCGGAGGTCGCGATCCAACTGAAGGATCCTGCGAGCAGTGACGCGATCGAGAAGCGGCTCGACGACAACCTCCAAAAGCACGGCATCGTGGGTCGCGTCGCCAAGTGGCAAGAGCGCGGCTTTGCGGGCTTCCTCGACAACGTCGCCCATCAGCGAAGCCTGATGACGTACGTGCTCTCGATCTTGATGGCGGTCTCGGCGTTCCTGGTGTTCGCGACCTTGCTGATGATGGTCAGCGAAAAAACGCGCGATGTCGGCATCCTGTCGGCGCTCGGCGCGACTCGCGGCGGCATCCTCGTCATCTTCTTGCTCAGCGGCGTGACCATCGCTCTGGTCGGCTCCGGCGTCGGCGCGGCACTCGCGATCCTCACGTGCGTCAACATCGACTCGATCAACTCGTGGATCGAATCCTCGACGGGCCTGTCGCTCTTCCCACGCAACATCTACGGCTTGGACCGCATTCCGTACCAGCTCGACCCGACTTGGATCTTGCTCGTCGTCGCGGTAGCGCTCGTCTGCACGCTCGTCTTCAGCGCGATTCCGGCTTGGATCGCGGCCCGCATGGACCCGGTCAAGGCGCTGCGGCGTTGAGCACATCGCACGCGATTGCCGATAGAATCCGCGGACGCATGAAGACACGGCGCACGCGAATCGTCACCGCCCTGGCCCTCGGGGCTCTCGCCACGGCGCTGGAGTCGTGCTCGTCGAACTCGACTGCCGCGATCCTCGCTGGTCGCGAAGTCGACCGTCTCGAGCATCGATCGCTATTCCTCGACACGGCCGCTGGCGAGACGGCGCGCCCGACGCGCTTCCTGGACACGTTGAAGCTGCTCGGCGAGCGCGAAGCGGACAGGACGCGAACGCTCTTCCATCGCTAGTGTCCCGCGTCAGGAGTTCGAGCTGAGGGAAGGACAGCGCGGCCGAGCGTTACCGGACGATCTCGAACTTCTCCACGAGACGCTCGTCACCCATGTCGAGTTCGACGCGATACGTGCCGGCCGCGACGGGGCGTTGTTGCATGCGTCGTCCCATTTGCCGCACGCGTGCGATGATGCCATCGCGATTGCCGCCGGTCTGCCGCATGTTCCAACGGACTACGTGGAGCCCGCGGTCTTTCGGAAGGTCGACTCCGAACACTTCCTTGCCGAGCACGTCGACGACGCGGAGTCGCGCTTTGTCCGCTCCCTCCGGCAGCAGGGCACAGAGATCCACGTCGCCCGCCGGATTCGCGCCTTCGGCCCGACGCGGCGTCACCGTGTAGCCGCCCGTCGGCCCCTGCGGGAAGCGACGTACTCGGTGCGGGGGCACGAGCATCGCCGTCTGAGAGTTCGACGCATCCGTCCATCGCTCGAGTGCGCACACGTCGGCGACCCACATGCCACGCCCGTGTGTCGCGATCACGACTTCGGGATCGCGCGGATGAACGATGAGGTCGTGGACCGCGACCCTGGGAAGTTTCTCGCCCATCCGGATCCACGAACCACCACGCGACGTCGACGCATACACGCCGAGTTCGGTGCCGACGAAGAGCAGGTCTTCGTTCCGCGGGTCTTCGCGAACGACGTTGACCGGCTCGTTCCGCGGCAAGTCACCCGTGATCGAGCGGAAGCTCAAGCCGTAGTCGTCGGTGACGAAGACCATCGGCTCATGCATGTCTTCGCGATACCCGGTGACCGACACGTAGCAGCGCCCGGCATCGAAGTGACTCGCTTCGACGCGACTGACCCACAGGCCGTGAGCACCGCTCGGCAACGCATCGGTCAGGTTGCGCCAAGAACGACCACCGTCCGGTGTCATCCACAGCAATCCATCATCGGTGCCGACCCAGACGTACCCGGGACGCAGAGGGCTCTCACTGATCGTCGTGATCGTGCAGTGCGGGACGTTGCCCGCGAGCTTGGTCGCATCGCGCGTCGTCAGGTCGTCGCTGACCGCCTTCCAGTTGTCGCCGCGATCGAAGCTGCGGAACAGCTTGTTGCCGCCGAACCAGATCAACTGCGGATTGTGCGGCGAGCTCACGATCGGCGACATCCAGTTGAACCTGTAGGCAGCTTCGCCCTTGCCCGGCCGCGGCTGGATCGACTTGCGCTCCATCGTCCGCAGGTCGGTTCGACCGAGTCCGCCGAACTGGGATTCGGAGTAGACGATGTTGGGGTCCGAAGCGTCTACACAGACATAGAAGCCATCGCCGCCCGATACCTTG
>JAGQQW010000023.1 GCA_020426005.1 Planctomycetota bacterium
GGACGAGGCAAAGGCTGCAGACGAACCGTGCTCCGCGAGCCCGCGCTGGTATGCCGGTCAGCTCTCGTAGGAGCTTGTCGATGCGGTCTCGATCGGTGGCATCGTCGCCGGCGTAACGCGCCGAGTGAACGCCGGGCGCGCCGTTCAGCGCGTCGACGCAGAGTCCGGAGTCGTCGGCGAGCACGAGGTCGTGCTCATCCACGCCCACTGCGCGACAGTAGGTCGCAGTCTCGCAAGCCTTCTTGCGCGCGTTGCCGGCGAAGGTCGGTTGGTCCTCGACCACCTCGAAGCGAGACTTCCCGGGCGCGCGTGCATCGAGTTCGCCGATCGTGCGGACGTGGAACGACGCGCCGAGGATGCGCGCGAGTTCGGCGCCTTTCTTGGCGTTCCGCGTTGCGAGCCACAATGTGCGTGGTTCGGTTCGGTCCACGGATGTCGATTCAGCCTTCGATCGTACGTCGCTGGATCTCGAAGAGATCGCGGCAACCTTGGACCGCGAGGTCGAGGAGCGCGTCGTGTTCGGATCGTGAAAGTGGCCGCTTCTCGGCGCTGACCTGCACTTCGACGAGTTCGCCGCTCTCGAGCATCACGACGTTCATGTCCGCCTCTGCTCGGCTGTCCTCGGAGTAGTCGAGGTCGAGCAGCGGTTCTCCACCGACGAGTCCGACGCTGACGGCAGCGAGGCGATCCCGGAGAGGCCAAGTGTCGAGTCGACCGTCGTCGTGCATCTTGGACAAGAGGTCGTGCAGTGCGACCCAAGCCCCGGTCATAGCGGCAGTGCGCGTGCCGCCGTCGGCGCGCAACACGTCACAATCGATCCAGATCGAGCACTCGGGAAGTCGTTTGACG
The DNA here is from genome assembly GCA_020426005.1 of Planctomycetota bacterium. Lineage (GTDB taxonomy): Bacteria > Planctomycetota > UBA1135 > UBA1135 > JACKHW01. The sequence goes on from JAGQQW010000023.1 coordinate 850, forward strand.
TGCACCGCCATGCGGAGGGAGCGTCCGATCAAACGTTGGATCTCGACGGACCTGCCGTCGGTTCGTCCATTGCGCCCGTCCCGTGACTTGCGACCGTTCGTCGCTGCGGGGTGCATCGCGTATTCCGCCGTCAGCCATCCATGACCGCTTCCCTGCAGCCAAGCCGGGATGGACTCGGAGAGTGTGGCCGTGCAGAGCACGGTCGTCTCCCCGAAGTGCGTCAAGACGGCGCCAGGGGCCTTCGAAGGGAAGTTCCGCTCGAGCCTGCAAGGACGCAGGTCGTTCGGTGCTCGGTCGTACGAACGTTGGGGCAATGCACGTCTCCGGGGCGGTGTGGGGGCGACCGACGGGCTCGCGGTGCGGGCCGAAGAATCGAGGCGGAAAGTGTAGCAGCGCGTCGAGAAAGTCGGGCATGCGCGGAGTGCGTGATTTCGCCATCCGTCTCGGAGCCGAGCCGTCCCGGAGCACGTGGGCACCTGTTATTCTCGGGCTCCCCCGCCGGTTCCGAACGCAGACAATGAAACACTTCTTCGTCCTTCCATTTGCACTCGTCGCTCTGGCCATGACCGGCCGAGCCCAACGCGATGACATCACGTCGTCGCTCCAGCGATGGAGTCGCGACTTCGTCGCCGGTCGCATCGAGCTCGACAAGCCCGGTGTGGCGGACCGCAAGCCGTACCTCGCGCCATCGCTCCGTAACGAAGTTCGTCGCAAGGAGTACTACACGCGCATCGAAGAGGCCGAAGGCCTCATGGACGTCGTGCTGAAGCGCGCCAAGAAGGAGGATCTCGACTTGCTCCTCTCCGCCATCGAAGACAGCTTGGCGAAGAAGGGCGGTCGGCCGTGGGAGGTCCGGGGTGAGATCACGAGGTTGCGAATCGTCGCCCTCGCGGCGCTCGGTGATCCGAAGTACGGAGCGAGCGTGCAGGACGCGGTCGTGGCCCGTCTCGAAGGCGGGATCGACGAGTCGAAGCCCTCGGGTGGAGGCGAGCCCGTACTCACGTGCAAGAAGGCGGACTTCGCTGCCGCACTGATCCCGGTCCTCGAGCGATACACACATCCGGCTGTGCGCGGCTTGTTGGAGCGCTTCATGAAGATCGACGATGGCGGGATCCGGGTCGCCGCTGCGTCGGGGCTCGCAGCGACCGGACACGGGCCATCCGTCGTCGAAGTCGCCAAGGCACTCACGGGCTCGAAGTTTCCCGACGACATCGGAGCCCTCGCATCCGCGATGCGAAAACTCGTGCGCGCGGAGAAGGTGAAGCCCGAAGACAAGGATCTCAAGTTCGCCCTCAACGTCGTTCTCGAGCGACTCCACTCACTCGAAGATTGGCGATCGCGGCTCGCACTCGTTCCGCTCACGCGAGAGATTCGGTCGAGAGGAAGTATCTCCGTTCTGCTCGACCTCTTGGAAGAAGGCAACCAGGCCCTCGCGAAGAAGTCCAAGAAGTCGCCGTTCTCGGGAACCCTGCTCAAGGCTGTCCACGAAGCACTCGCCGATCTGACCGGCTTCTACGCCGACATCCGTGAGCCCGAAAAGTGGCGATCCTGGTGGGACGGCGTCAAGGACACGTTCGTGCTCGCACCTGCCAAGGCGTTGCTCGAAGCCCAGAAGGGCTCGACGGTCGCGAGCGAGTTCTTCGGAATCCCTGTGACGGGGAACAACGTCTACTTCGTCGTCGACATCAGTGGGTCGATGGCGTGGCAGTTCGACACGACGACCGTCACCGCCAACGAGGGCAAGCCGCTCAAGGAAGGCAGTCGGATGGACCGCGCCAAGGAGGAGTTGCTCAAGGCCGTCGACAAGTTGGCGCCGGACTCGCGCTTCAACGTCTGCGTGTTCTCCGACCACGTCAAGGAGTGGAAGAACACGCTCGTCGAGGCGAACCCCAAGAACAAGAAGATGCTGGGCGTCTACGTCGAGCGCCTGAATCCCGGTGGGGGCACGATGCTCTACGACGGGCTCGACAAGGCGCTCAAGGTGAAGTTCGAAGCGAAGAAGGACGATGCCTACGAGTCCTACGTGGATGAGATCTTCCTCCTCAGCGACGGATCACCGACCCTCGGATCCATCACCAATACCGAGGAGATCCTTCGCATCGTTCGTGAGTGGAATCAGGGCGCGCAGGTGCGCATCCACGCGATCTTCATCGGCAACGAAGCGGTCGATCGTGCCAACAGTCGCGGTCGACCGACGAAGCTCCCGGGCAACATGGGCGCCGAGGAGTTCATGAAGAAGCTCGCCGAGCAGAACAACGGTCGCTTCGTCATTCCGCAGAAGTAGTCGCGACGCTGCTTTGCGCCCGCCTCGGACGCTCAGGCGTCGCCGCTGACGTGCATACCGGTCTGCATCGGCGCCGAGTAGCTCGCGAGCGTCTTGCGCCGCACCCGCAGGTCGTTTCGGATCGACTCGATGCGATCGAGTTCGCCGGAGAGCAGCGTGTGGAGCGTCGTGCCGAGTTCGATCAGCGATGCAGGCAACGACTCGCCGGTCGCGCGCGCGAGTTCGCAGTAGGCCGACAGCGGCTCCTCGGCGGCGCGAACCGCCTCGAGGATGCAGTGTCCGTCGTCGAGCGGATCGAGCGTCGCATCCGCGCTCTCGATCTCACCGATCAGGGCGAGCGCATGCTGCCAATGCCCCTCGATCTCGGCGAGTAGCCGGGCTGTCGTGCCCCTGCCCTCAGACTGCGACGATGGCATCCCAGCCTTCTTTGAGCGTGCGCATGACCCGGATCGGTGCTTCGATCGCTTCGGGTTTGCGTTCGACGTTGGTCGTGAAGATCCCGTCCAGGCAATAGTCGTAGAGTCGGTCCAAGTTGCTCGCGATGTCCCCGCCGCGCTCGGTGTCGAGGCTGCTCCGGAGTTCGCCGATGATCGCCATCGCTTTCCCGAGTGCGATCCCGACCTCCGCCGACTGTCGCGATGTCCCGCTCTGAAGCGCTGCGTGAGCACGCGACAGCTGCCCGATGGCGCCGTCGTAGAGCATGACGATCAGTTTTTCGGGGCTCGCGTTGAGGACCTGGTTGCGGCGATAGGTTTCCGCTGCGTTCGCGTACTGCATGACTCTTCGTGTTTGTTGGGGAATCTGGTGGGGGGGAGCGTCAGGAAAGCTGTGTTCGAGACGCTTTCAGTTGCGGTAGCCGATGTTCGCGATCGATCCGAGTTGTGCCTGGAGGCGGCCCATCGTGATTTCGAGGTTCGCGTACTTCTGGGTGAGTGCGACCTCGTACGCGCTGAGTTTCTCCTCCGCGCGATCGATCTGCCGATTGATGTCCGAGACGTTCCGGTCGATGCCCTTCGTGCTCGCGGCAAGGAGGCCGTCGATCGAATCCGTCCAGGAGTCGATCTGGTCGTAGATCGCAACGGCGATCCCGGCATCCTCGTTGGCGAACATGTTGCGCACCGCGTTCGGATCGTCGATGACGGCTTCTTCGAACTTGCCTTGATTGAAGGACAGTTTGCCGTCGCGGTCCGATTCGATGCCGATCTGTACGAACAACGAGTAGGCATCGTTGCCGCTAATCGACTGGCCCACCATGGAGCGCAGCGTGCTGCGAATGGTCCTCAACGACGATTCGCCGAACAGCGGATTCGCTTTGACCTCTTCGTCCTTCGAGTTCGAGCTCGACGACGAGCCGCCGCTGATCAGCTTCTGCTGATTGGAGATGAAGTCGACGACTTCGTTGTACGCATCGACGAATGCCTTGACCTTCTCACCGGTCTGCTCGGCATTCGGCGTGATCGTGATCGTGGTCTTTTCGCCGGCTTGTGCGTCATGTGCGGCCGCGAGGTCGATCGTCACGCCCTCGATCAAGTCGGAGATCGAGTTGTTCGACCGCTCGACGGGCACACCGTTGAACGTGAGCTTGGCCTGCTCGGCCTTGATCGAGTCGTCTGCCGTGAGTTCGCTGGCGAGCGCAATCAGATCGTTGTTGGCAGCGTCGGTCGAGACGGTGAAGTCGTTGTCGGTGCCGGGCTCGGTCGCCGTCAGAACGAGCTTGTACGGCGTCGCGCCTATACCCGTGTTGACGACGCTCGCCTGGATCCCGATCTCTCTCGCGTTGATCGCGGCGGCGATGTTGTCGAGTGAGCTCGGTTCCGCCTGGCTGTCGGGAATATTGATGAACTCGGATGGACGAGAGTCGCTGAAGTCGAAGCGCAACAGCCCCGCGCCATGCCTCGTCGTGTCCGAGTCCGCGCTTCCGAGAGTCGTCCGCGTGCGGGCTTGCGCGAGTTGCTCGATGACGATGTCGTGCTTGCCGGCAGTCGCCGTACTCGATGCACTGACCGTCAAGTGCTTGTCGTCGTCACTCGTCTTCGCATTGAAGTCGAGGAACGTGCTCGTCAGCCGCAGATCTTTGGTCGCGCCGTGGAGCTTTTCGAGCAGGCCGTCGAGGTCGCCGTAGAGGCTCTTCTTGGCCTCGAAGGTCTTCTTCTTGGCCTCGAGGAGGCCGATCGGACGTCGTTCGACCGCCAGAAGCGCCGAAATGATCGACTGTGTGTCGAGCCCGCTCGCCAGTCCGCCGAACGAGATGCCGCTGATACTGCTCATGGCACGTCCTCGCTGAATACTCCTTCGAGTGATCTATCGGCGGTGCGCAACGCCGATCTGGATCCCAATAACGGAAAATCGCCACATCCGATGCCCTCCGTGGCGCCAAGCCGCGGCGCGTTCGGACAGGGCGTACATGCGAGAAGGCACCGCCCCACGTCGTGAGCCGGTGCGCTTCGCTCGCGCGTACTCGAGATCGGGATCAGCCGATCAGGACGAGTGCGCTCTGCGACGACAAGTTCGACTGCGCGAGAATCGACGTCGCGGCCTGCTGCAGGATCGAGTTGCGCGTCAGGTTGGCCGTCTCGACAGCGACGTCGACGTCTCGGATACGGCTTTCCGCGGCCGACAGGTTTTCGACCTGCACACCGAGGTTACTGATGGCCGATGAGAGTCGGTTCTGGATGGCTCCGAAGCTACCTCGCTGCGATGTCACGCTGTCGATCGCGCTGTCGATCGCCGTGATCGCCGCGCTGGCGCCCGTGCCCGTGAGCGACAGCGAGCTGATCCCGAGGCTCGTGCCGAGCGCAGGCGACAGACTGACACCGATCGTGTCGACGCCCGTCGTCGTGCCGAACCCGACTTGCAGGCTCAGCTCGCTCGCGCTCGCATCGAGCAGGTTGATTCCGTTGAACTCGACCGACTTCGCGATTCGATTGACTTCGTTCGAGAGCTTCTGGAACTCTTCGTTGAGCGTCGTCTTGTCCTTGGTGCTGACGGTGCCGTTGCTGGCCTGAACCGCGAGCTCGCGCATGCGAACCAGGATCGCCGACGATTCTCCGAGCGCGCCTTCCGCAGTCTGCACGAGCGAGATGCCGTCGTTGGCATTGCGCTTGGCCTGCTCGAGCGAACGGATCTGCGAACGCAGTCGTTCACTGATCGCGAGACCCGCTGCGTCGTCGGACGCTTGCGTGATACGGAGACCCGTCGAGAGACGGCGGAAGTTCGTACTCATCTTCTCGGTGACAGCAGACAGGTTGCGCTGCGCGTTGAGAGAAGAGATGTTCGTGTTGATTCTGAGGCCCACTGCTGCTCAGTCCCCCTGACCTGATTGCACGGTTGCGTCGCTCGACGTTCGTCGACTCGACCAGTGTGTGATTCTTCGTCAGAACGGCGACGCGCTTGAGCAAGGTCGTCGCAAAAAACCGCGATACGGAGCGCGGAGTGTGGCAAGGATCGTTGCCACGGGGTCGACGAGGCGTCGGTGATTTCGCGCAGGCTATGTACGAAGAAACCGAGTCCCTCTGGTTGTCGCCATGACGGCGGTTCCAGAAGAACTCGGTTCTACTTGCCTCGGGATTCCGTTTCGGCGGAGGCTCGTGCCGCCACCGAGTTCGACGAGGTTCCGTGGATCAGCCGAGGAGCGAGAGAGCGCTCTGCGGAGCGACGTTCGCCTGGGCAAGGATCGAAGTCGCGGCCTGCTGCAAGATCGAGTTGCGCGTGAGCTGCGCGGTTTCGTCGGCGACGTCGACGTCGCGGATGCGACTTTCGGCTGCCGAGAGGTTCTCGATCTGGACGCCGAGGTTGTTGATCGTCGAGCTCAGACGGTTCTGGACCGCACCGAACGATCCACGCTGGCTCGAAACCAAGTCGATCGCGGAGTCGATGGCCGTGATGGCCGCGGCCGCGTTCGTGCCCGTGATCGACAGACCACTGAGGCCGAGGCTCGTGGAGAGTGCAGGAGTCAAGCTGACGCCGACGGTATCGACGCCGGAGGTCGTGCCGAAGCCGACTTGGAACGTCGTCTCGGATGCGCTTCCGTCGAGCAGCTTGACGCTGTTGAACTCCGTCGACTTCGCGATGCGTTCGATTTCACTTCGAAGTTGGGTGAACTCTTCGTTGAGCGTCGTCTTGTCCTTCGAGCTGACCGTGCCGTTGCTCGCTTGAATCGCGAGTTCGCGCATGCGGATCAAGATCGAGTTGGATTCGTTGAGCGCGCCTTCGGCGGTCTGCACGAGGCTGATACCGTCGTTCGCGTTGCGCTTGCTCTGCGAGAGCGAACGAACTTGCGAGCGAAGGCGCTCGGAGATCGCGAGGCCTGCAGCGTCGTCGGCGGCAGTGGTGATACGAAGACCGGTCGACAGGCGGCGATAGTTTGTGCCGAGTCGGCCAGTGACACTTTCAAGATTTCGTTGCGCGTTGATGGACGCGACGTTCGTGTTTACGCGAAGTCCCATGAATCCCTCGTCAAGTGGGTGCCGGTGTGGCTTGTTCGAGTGCATTCACGGAAGCAGCGCGCGCGACTTTCTTCGAAGATGTCGTATTCGAGCGGCAAGCGACGAGGCGTGTCGCGAAACGAGCGCCCATATCGAATCCGCCGCGTCACGCGTTCTGTTTTTGCCGCGACGTAGAAGCGTCCAAGACCGCAACACATGGGGAGATGTGTGTTGCTCTTCGCAACTGGCCCGTACGTGCAGGAATCGATCGACGCGTGCGCGACGATCGATTCGACGATGGATCGATTTCGAACCGTTGGAGACGGGAACGACTCGGTCGATCGACCCGTGCGCCTCGGTTACTGCAGCAGCGAGAGCGCGCTCTGAGGCGCGACGTTCGCTTGGGCGAGGATCGACGTTGCCGCCTGCTGCAAGATCGAGTTCCTCGTCAATGCAGACGTTTCTTCTGCCACGTCGACGTCGCGGATGCGACTCTCGGCTGCGGACAGGTTTTCGATCTGGACGCCGAGGTTGTTGATCGTCGAGCTGAGCCGGTTCTGGACCGCGCCGAACGAACCGCGTTGACTCGAGATCTTGTCGATCGCGAGATCGATTGCCGCCATGGCAGCCGATGCGTTCGTGCCCGTGATCGAGAGACTATCGAGTCCGAGGCTCGTTGCGAGTGCCGGAGTCAAGCTGACACCGACCGTGTCGACACCGGTCGTCGTGCCGAAGCCGACCTGGAACGAGCTCTCGGACGCACTGCCGTCGAGGAGCTTGACGCTGTTGAACTCCGTCGACTTCGCAATGCGGTCGATTTCGTTTCGCAGCTGCGTGAACTCCTCGTTGAGCGTCGTCTTGTCCTTCGCGCTGACCGTGCCGTTGCTCGCCTGGACAGCGAGTTCGCGCATGCGGATCAAGATCGAGTTGGACTCGTTGAGCGCACCTTCGGCGGTTTGCACGAGGCTGATGCCGTCATTCGCGTTCCGCTTGCTCTGCGTGAGCGAGCGAACCTGCGAACGCAAGCGTTCGGAGATCGCGAGGCCCGCGGCGTCGTCTGCGGCAGTCGTGATGCGAAGGCCCGTCGACAGTCGACGGTAGCTCGTGCTGAGTCGAGTCGTCACCGACTCGAGGTTTCGCTGCGCATTGATCGCAGCGATGTTGGTGTTGACTCTCAGGCCCATGGTCGTCTCCTAGGGGGTCTGGGGCTCGACGAGAGAGTCCTTCGACGTGTGGAATCCGAACGTGGTCCACACGACAGGCTCGTGATGCCAGTCATGACCGCGAGAGGCTCGAAGCGGACGAGGACCGAGGAAGACTGCATCCGAGCCCGACGTGAGTCGATCACGTCGTGGCCAGGTCGTTGCTTCGGGGGGTTGGTCTCTCGTTGCTCGTAGCCCATGCCTCGGCCTACTGCTCGCGAGGAAGGGGAAACTCTCTACCGACGGGGGGGTCGGGTCACCGGGTCGCCAGTGACTCGGGCGATATCGGATTGCGATTCGTTGTGACTCAAGGCGAGTCATGATTTTTTGTGAAGGGCAGCACCTGAACCGCATGTTCGAGTCGTTCCAGACGCTGCAACGTCGATCTGCTCAAGTTCGCGACACCGATTGCCGAACACGTCCATGTCAGCGGGACGAACGTCCCACCACACATCCCCCCTCCGGACGTGCAATCCCCCTGGAGCAGTCATGGCAGTCGACGCACCGAGCGCTTCCGTTCTCAATACTCCGGTGACCCGAAACAGCATGCCACGCATTCTCGTCGTGGATGATGAAGTCGGCATCCGCGAAGGACTTCAAGCGCTGCTCGCGCAGACCGGAGCATGGGTCGAGACCGCATCGAACTTGCTCGAGGCGTATCGCAGACAAGAACATCATCCGTTCGATCTCGTCTTTCTCGATCTGCGGCTGTCTGGTGAAGATGGCCTCTCTGGGCTCGACCGCCTTCGTAGTGGCCCGACGCCTCCCGAAGTCGTGTTGCTGACCGGCCATGGAACGATCCAAGACGCGGTCGAAGCGATGCGAAAGGGAGCATGCGATGTCATCGAGAAGCCCTTCGAACCCGCGCATCTCCTTGCTGTCACCGAGCGCTGCCTAGAGACACGTCGGCTGCGAGTCCGCGTATCGCGTCTGCAAGGGCGTGTTCGTGAACTCACGTCGACCGAGCTCGTCGGACAGAGTAGCGAGATTCGCGAATTGCTCGACCGAGTGGGACAAGTCGCGAAGGCACCCGACACGACGATCTTGATTCAAGGTGAGAGCGGCACGGGCAAGGAACTCGTTGCTCGCTGTATTCACGAGCGATCGAGTCGTGCAGACGGTCCCTTCGTGGCGGTCAATTGTGCGGCGCTCACCGAGAGTCTCCTCGAGGCGGAGTTGTTCGGCTACGAAGCCGGCGCATTCACCGGTGCCTCACGCGAAGGTAAGGACGGTCTCTTCGCAGCGGCGGACAATGGGACGTTGCTCCTCGACGAGATCGGCGAAATGCCGCTCAACCTCCAGGTGAAGCTGCTGCGCGTGCTCCAAGAGAAGAGCTATCGACGGGTCGGTGGCGTCAAGGATCGTCCGGCTCGGGCGCGCATCGTTGCGGCGACCAACCGCAAGCTGAGCGAAGAAGTCGCCGCAGGTCGGTTCCGCGAGGACCTCTACTATCGACTTCACGTCATCACACTCGAGGTACCTCCTCTGCGTGATCGTGTTGATGATGTGCCGTTGTTGGCGCACAACTTCCTCGACCTCTTCGGACGCCAGATGGGCAAGTCGCTGACTGGATTCAGCGAAGATGCGATGGAAACGCTTTGCGAGCACACGTGGCCCGGCAACGTGCGCGAGCTACGCAACGCGATCGAGCATGCAGCCATCCTCTGCCCCGGTGGCCTGATCGAAGAAGCGTATCTTCCTCGTTGGGATGGCGGGTTGCCTGGTGGGACGGACATGATTCCACGCGATTCGTTCGCGGTGCCCGATGGTGAGCGATCCCTACGGGCGATCGAGAAACGACTCGTCGACCTCGTGCTCGAAGAGACCAACTGGAACATCAGTCGCGCTGCGAGCGTTCTCGGGATCAATCGAACGACGCTCTACAACAAGATCAAGCTGCACGATCTGGGTTCGCGCCGAGCGCACGGGCGCGCGCGAGTTCCGGTCTAGGCGGCAGAACGCCGTCTCGTAGTTCCGCATTCCACAACTTCATGACAGGCAGTTCGCGTCATGACCGCAGTCGCAGAAGTTTCAGCGATCCCCCGTAGTTCGAAGCCGGCGACGAAGCGCGCACGAGAAAGCGTCGCTCCGTCCGAGTTCGCGAGCCTGGCAGGCATGCTGGGCCATGAGCTCAAGAACCCGCTGGCATCCGCGATCACCAATATCGCTGTCGCAGCCGAGTTCTGCGAAGCGGACGATCCTCGTCGCGCGTTCATCGACCGTGCTTCGATCGATTTGGAGCGTGTGCGGATCTTGCTCGGTTCTTGCCTCGACCTGGCACGCTCCGAGACCGTTCGTCCGCAAGACGTCGAGGTCCGTGAATTCGTCGACCGGTTCGTCGATTCCGATGTTTCCGTCGATGTCGATCCCACCTGCGTTCGATTCGCACCGATCGATGCACATCTGGTCCAGCGCGCGATCGAGAACGTGATCGAGAACGCGCGGCGCGAAGCGACCTCGATCCATGTTCGAGTCGAGTCGACGCGCAGCCATGTGTTGTTCGCGATCGAGGACGATGGTCCCGGAATCGACGCGTCGCGTCGCGAAGCGATCTTCGAGCCCTTCCAGAGTGGGCGCAACGGTACGGGTCTCGGGCTGTTCTTCGTGCGGCGGGTCTGCAACGCGCACGGAGGCGCAGTTCGTGTCACATCCGCGACGCCTTGTGGTGCACGTTTCGAACTCGCATTTCCACTCGAACCGTCGTCTCGAGCATGAATGGAGAGGCATCCGATGTTCGGAATCGACGTGATGTTGGTCGACGACGAGGACGGAATTCGAACGGCCTTGGCGGAGTTCCTGCGTCTGCACGGGTACCGCGTCGTCGATGTCGGCAGTGTCCGTGATGCGATCGAGTCCCTTTCGATCACGCGCCCTCGGCTGTTGATTTGCGACGAGCGACTCGGTGATGCATCGGGTACGGCGGTCATCGCGGACTACTCGAGCAAGCCGGACGCTGGTCGAGCAGCTCTGAGCACCGCGAATGAACGCCCTGACGTGACACGCTTCTTGGAGGCGCATCCAGAGGTCGATCGACTTCCGAAGCCGCTCGCCCCGAAGGCCCTGCTCGCATGGGTCGAGCAGGAAATGAACGTGAGTGGCTGCGATGCGAAGGACGGTGCCTTTCGACAGGAATCACTCGAAGCGGTCATCGATGACGAGGCATTGCGTCGACGTGTAGAGACCACTCTCGAATGGTTGTCTCCGTCCGAAGTCTGCGCGCTCGAAGTCGAGGAGAGTTGGATTCGTATCGAGGTCGAATCGCACCACGCGGACACACTCGATCGAGCGTCCCGGAGCTTGCCTCGAGGATGTGATATCTGGCCACTCGAACGCGATGGCAGATTCGCACTTCGCGTTCACAAGGTCGAACAGCCAGAGCGAACGACTTCGAGGTCGATGTTCTGGGCAGCTCCACTTCGAGAGGCCGTGCCGTGAGCAAACCGAAGCGCAAGCGCGAATGGCGCAGCCTGGATTCGGCCGTAGCGGCCGTGCTCGTCGCCAATGTGTTGTTGCTCGCGGCGATTGTCGCGTGGCCCGGAGATGCACCGCAACCAGGCACGTCCACGCAGGATCCATCGAGTGTGAGTGGCGATGGCGCTGCCGGAACCGCGGGCACGAATGGGCCTGCTGGACCCGGTGGAGTCGACGGTACTCGCGTACCGCTGTTGCCTAGGAACGAGCTGTGGCAGCGATCCCAGAAAGAAGCGGCAGCTGGACGGCTGCAAGCGGCAATCAGTTCCTTGCAACTCTTGTTGCGCGAAGAACCACGAATGGGAGAAGTCCCACGTCGCGCGGTGTGGTTGCAACTTTCGTATCTCGCAGGCATCGCAGGACGTGACGAGGACGCCGCGCGTTGGTTGCGACTGTCGAAAGCGAGTCTCGAAGGCGGTTTGGTCCCTGAAGAACTTCTGCGTCTCGCACGCGAAGCCGCGAACGCGAGGGACTGGAGTGAGTCTCGGCGCTACGCAGCGCGCTTCCTCTTGCAAAAGCGCCAGCTCGCGGGTGACTCCGAGGCGATGGTCGCCGAGGCGTACATGATGCTCGCCGATGGCTACCGGGACCAAGCGGAAGTTCCGTCCTCCGACACGGCGATCACCGCTCCAATCGATGCCTCCGGGTCGTCGGAACGCAGCGAATCGACCCCGAGTGAGGGTAAGCGATGACCATGGCGCGACGTTGCGTACGCATCGTGGTTGGATGCCTTGTAGCGGCTTTCATTGCCGTGCTGCCGGTGCATGCACGCGCGCCAATCGCGATCCAGGATCGTCCACTCTTCGAAGTGGTCGAGACACTCGGCACCTTGCGATACGTGGCAGCCAATCGTTCCGCGGTGTCGGCATCCACGGCATTGCGAACGCTCGAGGCGATGGAGGTCTTCGTGCTGCGGTACGAGGATCCCGAGCTCGTGAATCTACTCGAGCGCAATACGATGACGTTGTCGTTCGATCGTATGGAAGCTGTCGCAGTCGCCGAGCTTTGCGCAGTCGCATCCGGACTCGACTTGATCACGGAGCGACAGCCGCCGGTCGATGGCAACCCTGGCAACCTCATCGCGACGGTCGTTCGTGCTCCGGTGCCGGACACGGATGCCGGGCGGGAGCGACTGCTCGACTGGGGATTGCGTTGGTATCGAAACCTACTCGAGAACGAGCTGTCGAGCGCGCGCATCAACGCCGACACGGAAGCGAAGATTCGGATCGATTCGGCATTGCTCGACATGGCTCGCGGCAATTGGTCAGCTGCCGCAGGTGGTTTTCGCTGGCTCGCGGATTCCAATCCATCGCATCCGTGGGTTCCCGAGGCTCTGTTGCGAGAAGCGCAATGTCGCCTTTCTGCTGGCGAAGCGAGCGATGCTGCCCAGCGCGCAGCTCGTGTGATGAAGCTCTATCGAGATGACCCAGTCGGTGCGAAGGCTGCGACCGTCTATGCGCGCGCGGCACTGGATCAGCATCGGCACGAACTCGAAGCCGGTCGTTTCATCGCAGCATCCACGCTCCTGGATTCGTTGGTCATCGAGATCGAGCTCTTCCTTCCGAGTTTTCGAGATCGCGCCGAGTATCCCGAGGTCTTGCTACTGCTAGGCGAAGCGCAACGTCGACGTGGCAAGCCGGACTTGGTGCTCGATGCACTCGCACGCCTCGAGTCCGTCGCCGATCCGATTCTGCTACCGCAGCAACAATGGGCTTCGACGACGTTCTTGCGCGGATGCGCCGGAATCATGCTCGGCAACCTCGATCGAGGGCGCGAGCGCTTGTGGCAATTCTTGCGAATCGCTCCGAATGATGGCCGGGCAGGAGTCGCGTGGTTGACGATCGCGCAGGCCGAACTGAGTATCGATCCACTCGAAGCGATGTTCGCGGCGCGGAAAGCCGCAGAGAAGACGGCGTTCTTGACCGCCGCGGAGCGCGGCCAGGCGCTGACGATCGAGGCGAAAGCGGCGCTTCTACTCGGAGATACGCAAGGCGCGGTCGAACGTCTCGAGCGCGTGATTCGTGATCGAGGACCACGCAACGTACCGGATCTCGCCGTCGAGGTCGGCAGAGCCTTCATGGCACACGGATCGTTGGAGCGGGCCAAGTCGATCGTCCTTCCTCTGCAGGACGAACTCGGGATCCACGCCGATCATGCGAGGGTGATCATCCTCGAGTCCGAGATGCGGCAGGGTCAGCCGGGTGCCGTCGTTCGCCTTGCACCACGCTTTGCCGCACGAACTACGGATTCGGCTTCGCAGATCGAAATCTCGACATTGGTCGGTGACGCGTATCGGGCGCTCGGAATGAAGTCGGAAGCAGCACGTGCTTACGACGGGAGGATTCGATGATCGGATCCCGCGATCGCCATGTCGCAGCGATTGCCGCGCTCGTCTGCATCGCCGCGTGCTCGCGAACTGCGTCGTCGCAGTCGTTCGAGTTGCGAGAGTCGATCGAAGGCAAGCTCCAGCGACTTCGTGGTGAACTCAAACAACTGCAGCACAAGCACGAAGTCGTATCGCAGCGGTGGCTCGATCTGATACGGCGTCGCGTCTCGCACGACTTGTTGGTTCCATTCAACGAGGACGATCTACTCGCTGGGATTCCGGCGGGCGATCCACTGCAACGCGAGTCACTCGAAGCACAGTTGGTCGAAGCCACCGAAACGACACGCGCGCTTCGCGAAGCGTTGCAAGCCATGCGCCTCGATCTCGGTCGTGCCGTCGCAACCTATGAGTCGACGACGACAACGCCCATCGACGCGACGCAATACGCGCCCTCTCCCGCTGGTGCGACGAGCATCGATACGGACACGACGAGTCGCCCTGCGATGGATAGCACGGCCGAATCGATCGTTCCCGAGGACATCAGTCGCTTCTTCAGGGTTCCACGCGTCGCGAAGTCCGAGCAGGCTGAGATGTTCCACGGTCCACTTCCGTTCGCGTTCGACGAAGTTGCGAGTTCGCTGCCGAGCGATGCGAACGTCATCGTCATTGCGCCGTCGAATCGTGTGCTGCGTCGAGTCCAGAGCCTTCTCGATGCAGGCCTCACGCGCCGCGCACTCGAAGTGATTCACGCTGCGGCGCCGGACGAAGCGACGCGCCCTCTTTCGCTACGTTTCTTGGAAGCCAAGGTCCTCGAGGCACGAGGTGCGAGCGACGAGGCAGCCGTCATCTACGACGCGTTGATCGAGCGTGACCAGGAACAGGTGGATAGCTCGGACGATGCGACGAGTGGCGACTCGGCAACGAAGGACGGTCCATGGGCGCGAGCGAGTCGAACGGCTCGTGATTCCCTGCGCTTCGAAAAACGCGTGACCGTCGATTCGCTGCCCAAGACCGATGGGATCAAGTGGTGATCGCATGAGCGGGCTTCGAGAAGTTGCTGACGCGCCATGGACCGAACTCCTTTCGCGCTACGAAACAACGGCGACCAGACTCGAAAGTGCGTATGCCGAACTGCGGTCTCATGCCGTTCGAATCGAGGGAGAACTCGCCGACAAGAACCGCCTCCTCGCCGCGAGTGTCGAGGAGATGGACCGCGTCCTCGAGGCGCTGCCACTCGCAGTGTTCCGGCAACGTGGCAACGCAATCTCTCCGATCAATGCTGCAGCCCGTGTCGTGCTGGAGACGCACGGACGCGTGCCTGCATTGCAGGGTGATCCAGAGTCGGTCGTCACCGAGATCGGAGTCGACGGCAAGTCTCGGTGCTTCGAGAGGCGAGTCGTCACGACGGAAGACGGAGCCTTGCTGTTCTTGGAAGACCGAACGCGTCAGATCGCGATGGAGGCCGAGTTGCGGCGCCTCGAGCGCCTTGGCGGCCTCGCCGAACTCGCGCTCGGCATCGCGCACGAGATTCGGAATCCGCTCAACGGACTGGGAGGCTTCGCAAGCCTGCTCCAGCGAACGCCAGATTCGCCGCGTGCCTCCGAATGGGCCGGCAAGATCGCCGAGGGATCACGACGCGTCGAATCGATCGTGCGCAGCCTGTTGGACTTCGCACGACCGGAGCGCGCCTCCGAGACCGTCGTGCTGCCGGTGGCCGAGTGGTTCGATGTCGCAGCGCGTGAGCTGCCGGTCGAAATCGACGAAGGGGCGGGCCGCGTCCGCGTGGTCGGATCTCGGGGACCTCTCGAACAAGTCTTGTCCAACCTGACTCGAAACAGCAAAGAGGCCGGCGCCACTCGCTGCAAGGTTCGCATGCTCGTGCATGCATCCGAGTCGGTGACCATTCGCATCAGCGATGACGGTCCGGGCATAGACACGACAGTTGCGGAGCGCATCTTCGACCCGTTCGTCGGGACGAAAGAGAGTGGCTCCGGACTCGGCCTCGCTTTCGCCGCGCGGGCGATCGAGCGCATGGGGGGCGTTCTGCGCCTCGCTTCGGAACTAGACGACGAGGACCTTCACGGTGCAGGGTTCGAACTGACCCTTCGCACGGCGCCAGGCGATCGCATCGAGAGCGACGCATGACGGCATTCCGCGTCCTCCTTGCCGATGATGATGGATTGTCGCGCGACTTCCTTCGCGAGGCACTCGAAGCTGCCGGTTGCCAGGTGACCGCCGTGGACGATGGGCATGCCGCGATCCGCAAGCTCGCGAATGGTGGTGAGTTCGACGTCGTCGTCAGTGATCTCCGGATGCCGCGCAAGAGCGGCTTCGATGTATTGGAAGTGGCTTCGAGCCACGACCTCGCGTTCGTGCTGATCACTGCGTACGGCAGCGCCGATGTCGCCGTCGATGCACTCCGGAAGGGTGCGGACGACGTGTTGTTCAAGCCCGTCGATCTCGAGCAGCTGGAGACAGCTCTCGCGAGGCTCGAAAAGCGGGGACGGCTCGTCGCGGAGAACGCATACCACCGAGAGTCTGCACTGGCCTCGAATGCACTCGTGCACAGTCCTGCGCTCCTCGACGTGTTTCGGGTCGTGGATCGCGTCGCCGCGAGCCCGACGACCGTGCTCGTCACCGGTGAAAGTGGTACGGGAAAAGAAGTCGTTGCGACCGAGTTGCATCGTCGTAGTCCACGCTCGTCAGGTCCCTTCATCCGTGTCAACTGTGCTGCTCTTCCCGAGAGTCTGATCGAGAGTGAGCTCTTCGGTCACGAGGTAGGAGCGTTCACCGGTGCTGCGAGTCGCAAGCTCGGTCGCTTCGAACTCGCTCATGGGGGAACTCTCCTGCTCGACGAGATCGGCGAGCTGCCGGCGGGGTTGCAGGCCAAGCTGCTGCGCATCTTGGAGACGTCGACGTTCTCGAGGGTCGGCGGGGTCGAATCGATCGAAGTCGACGTGCGCGTGATCGCGTCGACGAATGCCGACCTCGAAGCGATGGTGGCCGCCGGGACGTTCCGTGCCGACCTCTACTACAGGTTGCACATCGTGCCGATCGAGGTGCCTCCGCTGCGCGAACGTCGCGAGGACATCCTGCCGTTGGCCGAGCTATTCCTCGCCGAGGAGAGTCGTCGACATGGCGTGCCGCATCCAGAACTCGAACCCGAGGCTCGGTCCCTGCTCTACCACTATGCGTGGCCGGGCAACGTGCGGGAACTCCGCAACCTGATGCAGCGTGCCTTCCTGTTGTGCGAAGGAGGGCGGATCACACATCAGCGTCTCGCGACGTGGCTCGATGACGGTCCGCGGACTACCTCGACGAACAACGTGGACGAAGCACGTGCGACTGGAGCCTTCCCCGAAAGCTGGGTCGGCACGTCCCTGCGTGAAGTCGAAGATGCGTTCATTCTCGCGACACTCGAGTCCGTCGACGGGAAGCGATCCGAAGCCGCCCGGCTGCTCGGCGTTGCACCGCGCACGCTCTACAACCGCCTACGCTCGATCGACGTAGAGAGTTGAATCGCGCTCAAGAGCGGCGCTGACTCGCGTCGATGAAGAACCTGCGGTGTCATCGGGATCTTCGCCCGAACGCCGCCGGTTCCAAGGAGTACAGGAGTAGGCACGTGATCGACTTCGACCGGAGCTTCGGCTTCTACGAGACGGTGCTGCGTGGCATCACAGCCAGACAGCAGGTCACATCGCTCAACATCGCCAACCAGAGCGTTCCCGGGTATCGCACTCGCGAGGTCCGCTTCGAAGAGGTCCTCCAGCAAGCGCTCGACACGGGCACCGATCCCGAATCGGTCGAGTTCGAACCGACCGTCGTCGGCACGTTGCCGCTCAAAGCGAACGGCAACGACGTGGACCTGGAGCGTGAGTGGATGCAGATGGAGGCCAACAAACTCCAGCACGACATCTTTGCGCGCGCGACCGGTTCGTCGCTTCGCGGAATCATGACCGCGATTCGGAGTCGATGACGATGAGTGACGTCTTTTCGGGCTTCTCGGCTTCGATTTCGGCAATGGCTGCCGAGCGGAAGCGCATGCAGGTCATCTCGTCGAACATCTCGAACGCGGGCACGGTCGACGAGAGTGGCCCGTATGTGCGCAAGTCGGTGATCTTCGAAGAAGTGTTCGACGAGGCACAGCGTTCGAACATCGCGTCCGGTGTTCGCGTCAAAGATGTCTACGAGGACAGGGTGAGCGAGCATCCGATCATCCACAATCCTGGACACATCGCCGCCGACAAAGAGGGGTTCGTCAAGCTCCCCAACGTCAACATCGTCCAGGAACTCGTCGACATGATGATCGCGCGACGTTCCTACGGTGCCAACGTCGCTGCCTTCCAAACGTGGCGCAGCATGTTGCGTGACGCCATCAGCAACATCGGGACGCGGTGATCACCATGAGCCTGATTCGCGATGACGGTATCGGTTCTGCATTCGGTTCGTTCGGCGGCCGGATCCAGGAAACGCGTTTGCCAGGTGATGGCGCACGCAAGCCGCTGTCCGTCGACGACACGGAGAAGGCGTCGTTCGGTGATCTCCTCAGCGATGGAATCCAGTCCGTCGCTGCTCATCAAGATCAGGTACGAATCGAACTCGAGAAGTTCGCAACCGGGAAGAGCGATGGCGTCCAAGACGTGATGCTCGCCATGGGCAAGTCCGAAGTCGCGTTCGCGCTGATGCTCGAAGTGCGCAACAGGCTCGTCGATGCGTGGCGCGAGATCACGCGCATTCAGGCCTGATCGACACTTCGTTTCCGTCTGACGACCAATGCCGACCTTCCTTTCCGAGATCCTGACGCAGCTCCGCAACATCTGGGCTCAGCTCAGTGGCGGTCAGCGATTGATGACAGCTGCGGTCCTGTCGGGCGTCTTGCTCGGAATGATCGGATTGATCTTCTTCGCGACGCGGCCGGATTATCGCGCGATCGGCAACGATCTCGACGGGGAAGACAAGCGGATGGCGGTCGCTGCCTTCGAGGAGGCGAGGATCGATTTCCGCATCGAGAACACGGTCTTGATGGTCAACGGCAGTCAATACAGCGAAGCCGAGAAAGCGCTGACCGCCAAAGGGCTGCGCGGTACCGACTCGTCCACGCGAGAGGACAGCACCTCGAGCTTCACGCAGGACCGCGATCATCGGAGCTACACGCTTCAGCTCAGCAAGATCCGGCGCGTCGAGGCGCAGATCCGCAAGTTGGGCGGTGTGCGAAGCGTGTTGGTCAACGTCTACGAGCCGAACGGCCCCAACATCCTGCGAAAGCAGGAGCCGCGTCGCGCGAGCGTGATGCTCGACCTCGCGCGCAGCTCGTCGTTCCAGGGGGTCGCGAGTGCGGCTCGAGGAATCGTCGCGAGCAGCCTCGGGATCTCGCCTGACGAAGTCCAGGTCACGGACAGTGAGCATCAGGTGCTGAATGGCGCTTCCGGTTCTGGTGGCACGGGGTTCTCGCCGCTCATCGATCTGCAGAACCAGACGTCGGCGATGCTCACGATGCGCGTCCGGTCGATCCTCGAGCGTATGTGGCCGGGCAAGACACTCGTCAGCGTCAACGCGACGTATGACAACAAAGTCGTCGAGAGCCACAAGAAGATCGTCTCGACCGACAAGGTCGTGCTCAAGGAGAAGAGCTACAAGACCAAGGACTCGACCGGGTCGGCCGCGAGCGGCGACCCGAATGGCGTCGGTGCAACGTCCAACACCTCTGCCGCCGGCAACGGAGCCGAGAAGAACTCGTCGATCACGCAGACCGACCGCGACTACCAGCCGATCATCGGCGAGGAAAGCCTGCGCGTTCTCGCACCGGACATCGAGCAGTTGTCGGTCTCGTTGATGATCGATGAGTCGCTCGCCAGCATGAAGCAGGACATCGAGAATCAGGTCAAGAACGCGATTGGATGGAAGCAGGGTCGTGACTCCGAGGTCACGGCGACGGCCACGAAGTTCGAAGAATTCACGGACCTCCCCGAGCCGAACGGCACCGTAGCGCTGATCAAGGAGTGGGCGCCGCTCGCTGGTCAGATTCTCTCCGTGCTCTTCGTGCTGTTCTTCCTCAAGGGCTTGCTCAAGCGCAACAAGGCGACGGGCGCAGGGGCGGCTGGTACGGCCCGTGCGGCTGCTGCCGGCGGGACGGCGGCGCGCTCGGGCTCGGGAGGGGCTGTGGATGGCGGCGCCGCCGGCGAAGGCGAAGACTCAGTCAAGCAGACGATGAAGCTGCGCAAGGAGATCGAGAAGGTCGTAGCCGACGATCCCGCCAGTGTGAGCCGGATGCTCGAGTCGTGGCTCTCCAACAAGGAGCCAGCGTGATGAACAGTGCAAGGAGACGCACGTGCTGAACGACGCACACAAGATCGCTGCTCTCCTACTCGCGATCGATCAGGATCTCGCCGCGGACGTTCTGCGTCACATGGGCGAGGACCAGCTCGACATGGTCACACGCGCGATGAAGGAACTCGAAGAGATCGCCGTCGACGAGACGGATCTCCATTCGATCTTCACCGAAGCACGCGGTCGTCTGCGCAGTGCCGGGCTCGCGTTGGGCGACGTCGGAAGCGTCATCGCTGGCGTGTTGCGCAAAGCGTTCGGCAAGGACCGTGGCAACGAGATGATCAAGGAGGTCGAGAAGCACACGCTCGCGACGCGTCCGTTCTCGGTCTTCGAACAGATTCCGTCCGAGGACTTGGCGGTCCTGCTGCAGGACGAGCATCCTCAGATCACTTCCGTGTTCCTCGCGAACCTCGCGACCGAGAAGTCGGGAGAAGTCATTGCCGCGTTCGACGAGAGCGTGCGCGCCGATATCGTTCACCGGATCGCGACGCTCGGACGTTCGTCCCCCGAAGTCGTGCAGCGCGTCGTCGACGTGCTGCGGACGAAAGTGCGCGGTCTGGGATTGTCGACGAGCCGCTCCGAGCCGAAGGCTTGGATCAAGAAGGCTGCCGGGATCTTGATTCAGAGCGGCGGCGAGAAGGAAATGCTCGCGACGATCTCCGAGAAGGACGAGAGCATCGCGACGCAGATTCGCGAAGAGATGTTCACGTTCGACGACATCGGAAGCCTCGACAAGAAGTCGATGCAGAAGATCCTCGGCTCGATCGACACCGGCGTGCTCGCAATCTCGCTCAAGGCCTGCTCGACGGAGACGGAGACGAACATCTTCGAAAACCTGAGCAAGCGTGCCCGCGAGATGGTCGTCGACGAACGCGATGCTCTCGGCCCCACGGCGCTCAGCGACGTCGTGGCTGCACAGAAGACGATTCTCGCGCAAGTCCGGGACTTGATCGAGTCGGGTGAGGTTCGTGCCGTCGGTGGTGCGGCCGAGGAGCTCGTATGACTCGTGCGACGATCGTCCTCGACCGGAAGCTCGTTGCGGTGCGAGCGCGCAAATCCATGGAAGCGCGAGCGAACCCGTCGCAAGCCGGTGACTGCGATCTCACGCGCCTGGATCCGCGTCGCGATCTCCGAAACCGAATCGAAGAAGAGCGCCTGCAGCGGCGTGCGCTCGCGGATTCGATCCGAGCTGCACTCGCCTCCGTCGACGTCGGCGATCGACTCGACGCCATGCGCGACTGGATTCTCGATTTGGCTTTCGGCCTCGCGAGTCAAGTTCTCGAGCGTGAGATCGATCGCGGTGCCTACGAGCTCTCGGGTGCGTTGCGGTCGTGTTTCGACGCCGCAGTCGAGACGGCGAAGATCTTGCGAGTTCTCGTGCACGCGGACGATGTCGATGCCGCGCGCTCCGTCGTCGAAACAGCGAGTGCCGAGAATGGAATTCGAGAAGCCCCACGTGTCGAGCCCGATTCTCGCGTCACGCGCGGCACGTGCATCGTCGTGACCGATGCAGGGCGCTTCCGTCACGACCCGCGTGCGATGCTCGAAGATGCAATCGTGCGCATGGGACAGGCGGTGCGCGCATGACGCTTCCCGACGTAGGGAGCTTGCTGCAGGCCGCCTCGGTCTCCACGACCAAGGCAAGCTACGAGCGCGTTGGCTTCGTCCGTTCGGTCGAAGGTTTGCTCATGCGTGTCGTTGGGATCCAGGCCGCTATGGGGTCCTTGTGCACGATTACATCGGCGCGCGGTGTGCGCCATGCGGAAGTGCTCGGGTTCGACGGTGGGGAACACCTCCTGTTGCCGATCGCTGGCCTCGAGGGAGTTGCACCCGGTGATGCGGTCCACGTGGTCGCGGATCACATCGAGGTACCGGTAGGTCCGGCGTGCCTCGGTCGTGTGGTCGACGGTCTCGGCGAGCCGATCGATGGCCTCGGGCCGATCCTCGCGCCGAAGCGCCGAATCGACGCGGCTCCGCCGATGGCGCTCGAACGACCGGTCATCGATCAAGCGTTGGAGACTTCCGTCCCTGCGATCGATGGGTTCTTGACACTCGGAAGAGGTCAACGCGTCGGAATCTTCGCGGGAAGTGGTGTCGGAAAGTCGACTCTTCTGGGCACGATCGCGCGCACGTCGGACATCGACGTCAACGTCATCGCGCTCATCGGTGAACGCGGCCGAGAAGTGCAGGAGTTCCTGATCGACGTTCTCGGTCAGGACGGCTTGGCTCGCTCGGTAGTCGTCGTCGCGACCAGCGATACGCCTGCGCTCGTTCGCGTGAAAGCCGTCATGACCGCTCTAACGATCGCGGAGAGCTTTCGTGATGCGGGGCGCGACGTGCTCTTGACCATGGACTCGGTCACGCGATTCGCGAGTGCACAACGTGAGATCGGTCTCGCGATCGGAGAGCCACCGACTCTACGTGGCTATCCACCTAGCTTCTTCGCTTCCTTGCCGCGCATCGTCGAGCGCCTCGGGGCGACGACATCGGGAAGCATCACTGGACTCCTGACCGTGCTCGTCGAGGGAGACGACCTCAACGAGCCCGTCGCGGACACGCTACGCGGACTTCTCGATGGGCACGTCGTGCTCGACCGCGCACTCGCCAAGCGCGGGCTCTATCCGGCGATCGACGTACTCGCGTCGGTGAGCCGTTTGATGCCGAGACTCGTCGGACCGGAGGATCTCGAGGTCGCGCGGATCTTGCGTTCGTGCCTCGCGATACTCGAGGAGACGCGCGAACTCAGGCAAGTCGGCGCTTACCAACCCGGATCCGATCCACTGCTCGATCGGGCAGTCGCAATCCGCGGTCATCTCGAGTCGCTGTTGCACGGGGGTGGCGAGACCGTGCCCATGCAAGCCGTGCGTGCCCGGATGAAATCTCTCGTCAATGACATCGGAGGTCTCCAATGAGACGCTACCGGTTCGAACTCGAATCCGTTCTGCGACTAGCGCGCCTCGAATACAAACAAGCGCTCGCTGCCGCCGGTCAGTGGATCGAGCGACTCGATATGTTGCGACAGCGCGGCGAACTGATGCGAAGAATCGTACTCGGAGAAGCCGACAACGCGGAGAAGTCGCGCGCCCCGGGACTCTACGAGGCATATCGAGTCACGCTGCTCGACTCGATGCGCCAGAACGACCTCGAAGTCAGCCAAGCGGAGGCTCGACTACGAGAATGCCGGCGAGTCCTGGATGCGAAGCGGTCACGGCGCGACGCGCTAGAGAAGCTCGATGAGCGCCGCCATGCAGCGTGGAGGGTCGAGTTCGAAAAACACGAGCAACGTGAACTCGAAGAACTCGCATCGCTCAGATCGACTTCCGCACGTAGCTCAATTGGGAGGGCCGACAGATGAGTGGAGTCGTACAAGGGATCCTGATCGCGACCGCGGGCCTCGTCGTCTTTGCAGCGTCCGTGCTGGGAATGTTGGCGGTCTCGGGGCGTCTCAACGCCGAAGGCGTCAAAGACGTTCCTGTCCTCAATCAGATCCTCAAAGAAGAGGAACCGACTGGCAAGGAGGCGAACGGAGCCGGACAGAAGGTCGGTGGGACTGCCGGGAAGGGCGATGGTGTCGCAACGGAGGCCGGCTTCCGGAAGCCGCAAGACGGCACCTCGAAGGCTGATGCCGATGGACAAGGCAAAACGCGGCTCGACCCTCGTGGGATGAATGCAGCGCGACGCAAGATGTTCGAGTTCGAGAGCTTTGGCGCACCGACGTCTGCGAAAGAACTCGAACGGCTCCAGCAGAAGTTGTCCGAAACCGTCCGCACCAACGAGCTCCAGACCGCAGCCCTGAGTAAGTCACAACTCGAACTCGAGATTCGAGAGCAGGATCTCAACTATCGCCGCGAGTCGATCCAGAAGCTGATGGACGAAGTCGAGCGACGGATCGAGACCCTGCGATCGATGCGTGAGCAGTTCGAGCGAGACGTGACCGTGCTCACTCGTGAAGAGGCGCGCAACGTCAAGCGTCAAGCCGAACAGCTCGGTGCCATGGAGCCGCCGAAGGCGGCCGAACTCCTGCTCGAGCTCGGTCTCGACAAAGAGGATTTGGCCGTGAAGCTCCTCGTGTCGATGGATGTGGAGCAGGCATCCGGCATCCTCGCGATGGTCGATGCCAAGCGCGGTGCGAGGTTGATCGAGCGCGCGACACGTGTTCTGCGTCGCGACTGAAAAGGTCTCCACGAATCCGTTGCTTCGGTAGAGCCGCTCGTGTCGATGTGTTGCATCACACAACAGTAGGAGCAGCGATCCGGTCGATTCTCCGACAGGCGTGTACGTCATTCGCGCCTGATTCGAACAGGGGGAGTTCACGCGATGGATATTGCATCGCTGATCGGAGTGTTGCTCGGATGGGTGCTCGTGATCGTCGCGATCATCATGGGCGGCCCGCTCGGCATCTTCATCGACGTGCCGTCGATCATGATCGTTTTCGGCGGCACGATCGCGGCGAGCTTGATGTGCTTCAAGCTACAGTCGGTGCTGGGCGTGATCGGGATCTGCAAGAAGGTCCTGCTCTATCCCTTGCCGACGCCGACCGAAGAGATCGAGCGCATCGTCGGGTACTCGAACCTCGCGCGCCGTGAGGGACTTCTCGCGCTCGAGGAGAAGATCGACGAGGTCTCGGACGACTTCACGCGAAAGGCGCTGCGACTGATCATCGACGGGTTTCCCGGACCGACCGTCAGGGAGATCCTCGAGATCGACATCGAGAACCTGATGGCGCGCCACAGTGAAGGCAAGAAGCTCCTCGACAACATGGGCGCGATGGCGCCTGCGTTCGGAATGATCGGGACGCTGATCGGACTCGTGCAGATGCTGCAGAACATGTCCGACCCTGCCGGTATCGGTAAGGGCATGGCGGTCGCGCTCTTGACGACGTTCTACGGCGCCGTCAGTGCGAACCTGATCTACATCCCGTTCGCGACGAAGCTCGGCAATCGTTCGAAAGAAGAGGTCGAACTCCGCTCGCTGATCCTCGAAGGCGTGCTCGCGATCCAAGCGGGCGACAAGCCCGCTCTCGTCAAGGAGAAGCTCAAGAGCTTCATCTCGCCCAAGTCGCGGGAGCTCGTCGACAGCTCGAAGTGATCGAGAGTTCGAGGTATCTGCGCAGGAGTGACGCGCCATGGGGAAGAAGAAAGCAGTCGAAGAGGCACCGGAGGGCGCACCCGAGTGGATCGTCACCTTCTCCGACCTCGTCTCGCTGCTCGTCACGCTCTTCATCATGCTGCTCGCGTTCTCTTCGCAAGAGACGCATGACCTCAGTCGTGCAATGAACATCATGCGAGGGAGTTTCGGTGTGTTGCGCGACGAGATGCGGGACGCGCCGGAGTTGATCAAGCAGCAGCATCTCCAAGATCACGTCGAGAACGGAGCGAAGAGCTTCGATCCCGAAGAATCGAAGAAGCTCGAAGCCATGCTGCGGAAGCTCGATGGGTTGGTTCTCGATGGAGATTCGGTCGATCGAGGCATCCGCATCCTGCCGGAGTCCGTTACGGGATTTGCTCCCGGAGAGGAGCTCCCTTCGCCACAACTCGCGGCCGAACTGCGGCGATTGGGTGAGGCGTTGCGCAAGCACAAGAAGCGGCGCTTCACGATCGAGGGCTATGCCGACGAGCGGAGCGATCGGCACAGCGCCTACGGCGACGACTACATCGCGCTGTCGCTCGCACGCGCGCGACGTGCTGCGCGCATTCTCGGGCTCGAAGGTCTTCCGCTCGAGCAGATCGAGGTCGTTGCCCGCGGCATCGCGTCACCGCGTGGCGAAGGGTGGACCGACGAGGGGCAGGCGAAGAACCGTCGCATCGAGATCGTCATCGAGCCTCAGAAGTTCGATTCCTCGCAAGGCAATGGACAGAACAAGTAGCGAGGTCTCATGGTCAAACCGCCAGAAGAACAGAAAGCCGGCGTCCCGGCCTACATGGCCACGTTCGCGGACCTCATGACGTTGTTGCTCGTGTTCTTCATCTTGCTCAACGTGTATGCGCGCGAGAAGCAATACGGTTTGCTGACGGCAGCGTCCGGTAGCTTCGCGATGGCCTTCGTCGATACCCTCGGTCTCGGCGGTGTGCTGTCGGGTTCGAAGACGATCGAAGAGCGCGCCGCCGCGGAACACCGCTACCAGCACCACGACAAGGAGGGGCCTCGGGATCGCAGTCGACGCGGTGACGAGATCGAGCTGAACAACTCGAAAGCCGAGCGACTCGAGGCGATGGAGGAGTCGACGATCGAAGCGCCGTTCGTGTTCGCGCACGGATCCAGCTCGATCCCGCAGGAGGGGCTCCAGTGGCTCGAACAGATCGCCAGGGATCTCTCCCGCGGCCGGTTCTCGGTCGTCGTGGAGGCTCGCGCTGCGTTTCTCGAGTCCATGACGCCGATGGAGCTCGCCTGCGTTCGCGGGAGCGCACTCCTCGATTGGCTGCGCAAGGTCGGCGTTCGTGCTGACCTCGAAATCCGCGCCAAGGTCGTTCGAGCCAAGGAGAGAGGAACCGATGGCCCGGTCCATCGAGGGGTTGCGATTCGCATCATCCGACGGGCCTGAAATGCCGATAGGACCAATGGATCGGCCACATAGCGAAGGAGTGTGGGAGTAGCATGGCTGGCAAAGAGGAAGCCGCAGCAGCGGAAGAACCCAAGAAGAAGAGCAAGCTCGTTCCGATCCTGATCGGCGTCGTTCTCGTGGTCGGAGGCGCGGTCGCTACGGTTGCGATGACCTCGCCACCCAAGGACCAAACCGAGGAGAAGGTCGACCTCAACAAGCTCGAGGCGACGCGGTACGACAAACAGCTCGACTGGTCGTTCAACCTCAAGGGCGGAAGTAGCCAGGGGATGGGCAGACTCAAGGTGTCGTTCGACTACAAGGCAGAGGACCCACTCCAGGCTGCCGCGAAGATCGAGAAGGGCTGGGACAAGGCGCGCAGTGACGTGCGCTTCCTGCTGTTCTCGAAGCGACGAGAAGACTTCAACCAAGCTTCCGGCTACGAACAGTTGCAGCTCGAAGTCGCCCGTCTGCTGGAGAAAGCGTTCTTTCCGGACAGCGACGGAATCGTATCCGACGTGTACTTCCTCGAGTTCATCGTCAGTTAGGACCACGCGCCCAGCGCCGAATCCGAGTTCAAGCGTGAACCACGAAGTCCTCAGTAACGCGGAAATCGATGCGCTCCTCGAGCTGTTCTCGGCCGAGGGCGTACCGGAGGAGCTGATCGAAGACAGTCGATCGCTCGGTGGCCTCCACGGTGGAGCGATCACCGACATCGACCTGCTCAAGCCCAACCGCCTCTCGCGTGATCAGATCTCGATCGTCGATCGAATCCAGGAGATGGTCGCGGGCAAGCTCGGTGCTTTGCTCGTCGATCGCCTGCGCGTAGAGGCTTCGTGCGACTGTGTCGCCGTAGAGCAGATGCGCTACTCCAACTGGATGCAGCAGGTCGAGCGCAACGCTTCCGTCTACATCGTCGAGATCCCGCCAGTGTCGATGCCGGCGATCGTGACGGTTTCGACCGATCTGCTACTCGGCATCGTGGACCGCGTCCTCGGTGGCACAGGTGAGCGCCGCGTCGACTCGGAGGGCAAGCGACGCGAGTTGTCGGATGCCGAGTACGCCGTTGCCGACGCGATCATGCTGCCCCTGCTCGACTATCTTGCCGAGGGCATCTCGGAGATCGTCGAAGTGCAGCCACGTGTCTCCGCACGCTACGCGAACATCACGTTGACGCAGACGATTCCGTTCCAGGAGGTCGTCCTGGCGTCGCACTTCCAGTTCTCGGGCAGTCCGCTGCTCGGGGACCTACGGATCGTGCTCGCCTACACCGGGCTCGAGCCCTACTTGGATAGCCTCGCGACGAGCCGCTTCGTCTCCAAGTCGGGGCAGATCGGCGCGTTCCGCGATCGTGTTCTCGAACACGTGCGCCGTGTCGATCTCGAACTCGGGGTCGAACTCGGCCATGGCGAGCTGCGGCTCGCAGAGCTCATGGAGCTCGCGGTTGGCGACATCGTTCCGATCTGCACGAAGATCGGCGGACTCGTCGACGTGCCGGTCGAAGGTCGCACGAAATTCCGCGGCGTCGTCGGCTCGCGTGGTCCCCGCTACGCGGTTCGTATCGAAGACGTCGTTCACGACTAGCAGCAAGAACCTCTCCCAAGGGTCCCCGACATGGCTGGCACAGAAACCCAAGAGACGACCGAAACCACAGTGAGCGATCCGGAGATCGTCGCGCGTCGCGTGGGCTTTCCCGAACTCGGTCCGAGCGGCGATCCGACCGATCGCCAGAACCTGGACCTCCTACTCGACGTCCAGATTCCAGTGACGGTCGAAGTCGGTCGAGCCCGTCTCGCGCTCGACGAGATCCTCGATCTAGGACCGGGCAGTGTCGTGAGCCTCGACAAGAAGGCTGCCGAGCCGCTCGACCTGCGAGTGAACGGCAAGCTCGTCGCGCGTGGCGAGGTCGTGATGGTCGATGATTGCTACGGACTTCGAATCACGCAGATCGTCGACCAGAAGCACCGCATCGACTCCTTGCGGAGTTGACCGGCGCCCCTCGCGGACACGGCATCAGGGCGTGATCGACGCGATCGCGGTGAGGCGAGCTTCGATCGCCTCGTTCGGTCCGCGCTCGAGCAGGAGTTCGCGCAAGGCGGGGTCGTGGCACGCGATCGCGATTCGTCGCAACAGGTGCAGGTGCGAGCGGATGCCCGGGCTCGCGAGTACGAAGAGCGTGTCGACCGGTTTGCCATCGACCGCGTGCCAGTCGACGGGGTTCTCGAGGAAGACGAGTGCGACGTACGCTTCGTCGACGTGAAGCACCAGCGGTGCGCGGACGTGGGGGATGGCGATCCCTTCTCCCATCCCTGTCGAATCGAGGTCTTCGCGTGCGAGCAGGACCTGGTGGAAGAAGTCACGGTCGATTTCCGCGGGCAGCTGCATCGCGTTCGCTGCCTGCTCCAGCGCGGTGTCGACCGACGTGCCACCGACGTCGCGATGAATGCCACCGCGCTGGATTGCCTCGAGGAGGGTCGGGAGCGGCCGGTTCTCGTCCTCTTGCGTCGGCATCTCGGCGGCCAAGCGCATGCTGTGCCCGTCTGCCCATTCGAGGATCGCGCGACGAGAGAACACGAGTTCGTCGCCTTCGAGCCCGTGGGGCATCGAGAACGTCTGTGCCCAGCGACGCAGCGTCCGGTCCGAGACCTGGAGCAGGTGCGCGGCCGCCTGGAGGCTCAGGCGGTCCGAGGGCTCTGCGTCCGGCGCGGTCATGCGCGGAGCATCCCTCACCGACCGGGTGGTGGCAAGCTTTGGGGTGAAGATCGATCGACGCGTCCCTTGACCTTGATGTGCACGGCGACGAGGACGATGCCGAGAAGCGCTCCCGCGTAGCCGAAGTTGTGGATCGAACCGACCGTTGCGAAGGCTTCGAGGTCCTGCACGCCTGCGTAGGTTCGCCATCCGCCCCAGAGTCGCTCGACGTCCTGGGCGCGCATGCGCGCGTAGGCGAACCCACAACCACCGCCTGCCATCGCAACCATGAGAACCGCGAGAAGTCGGCGAACGACACGGCCGAGAGGCCAGCTCGACGCTCCGTCTTGGAAGGCGTGACGAAACGCCATCCGGCAAACTGCGTAGGCGGCGATCGCTCCGGCCCACCACGTCGCGAGGAAGCCGATCCAGGACGCGGCGAGTCGAGGCTCGAGGCCGATCTCTGCCCAAGCGAACTGCTCGAACTTGAACTTGGTGAAGTACTCGGGCGAGATCGACCACGACACTTGGTCGTGGATGGCGCCGTACGCACCGCCGAGCAGCGTTCCGACGAGGATGTTGCGAGCGAACCACGCGAAGGGAACGCGACGCGTCATTTCGGTGTGCCGCCGAACCGAACGACCGCGTTGCGCCCTTCCTGCTGCACCTCGATCGGGACATCGAGGAACTTCTCGAGGATGGTGAGGTTCGTCAGCGAGTGTCGGCTGAGGGGCAGCGTGCGGAAGCTCCCGCTGCCAGCCATCGCGAACGGGATCATCAACTGGTCCGCCAGGTGCACGCCGACGGGTACGTCCGCCTTGAGCCAGTTGCGCGCATCGCGCACGGCGCCCGCGGCGACGACTTCGGCACTGCGTCGCACCTCGCCGAAACCGGTGAACACTTCGTGCGAACCGGCAGCGTCCTCGAACTCGATCGTGAGGATGTTCCCGGGCCCGATGCTGTCCTGGACCTGCATCGCGATGAGCTCGCTGCGATCGAACCCGAGCCTGTCGGCCACGACGTCGAGTTCACGTCGAGCGATCGACGGCTCGAGTTGAGCGACCTTGGCAATCGCTCGGCGCTTGACGATCTTGTCGCGTCGGTCGATGTCGATCCCGGAGAGTGGGCTCGGTTCGCCGACGTCGACGACGAAGCGACCGCCACCCGCCGGATAGAAGCCGTGCTTCTCGAGCCGCGCCTCGATCGGAGCGCCCATGCGACGCAAGATGGGCAAGAACGCCTTCTCGATCGACGAGAACGGTGGCGCCCATGGGTTGTGCGTACCGCCTTCGAAGATCACGCGCGAACGTCCCGCGACGAGGAGCGGTGGCAAGATCGCTTGGAATACGAGCGTGGCGCTACCGGCACTGCCGACGGCGAAGTGATAGTCACCCGGCGTCGGAGTGCCGGGTTCGAACACGAGGAACTTCGAGCCGAGCTCGTCACCGTGGACCGTGGCATTCGTCAGGGTCTTGGCCGCGTGAACCGCGGTCAGGTGCTGACGCAGGAGCCCCGGCTTCCGCCGCCGCGCGCGGATCTTCTCGATCTCGAACGGCTTGCCCGTGATCGCGGAAAGCCCGAGCGCGCTGCGCAGGATCTGCCCGCCGCCTTCGCCGAAGCTGCCGTCGATCCGAATGCGGGTGTGCGTGCCGTCTTCCATTTCAACCTTTGACGCAGACGACCTGTCGTAACGTGTGCACGATCTCGACGAGATCCTGCTGCGCTTCCATGACCTTGTCGATCGGCTTGTAGGCCCCCGGCGTCTCGTCGAGGACCCCTTGATCCTTGCGGCATTCGACGTGCGCGGTCGCGAGGGCGTGGTCTTCGAGAGTGAAGACCTTCTTCGCCTGGCTCCGCGACATCACGCGTCCGGCACCGTGGCTGCAGCTCTCGAAGCTCTCGGCGTTGCCGAGTCCTCGCACGATGAACGACTGCGCGCCCATCGACCCGGGGATGATCCCGAGCTGGCCGGCACGCGCGCTGACCGCGCCCTTTCGAGTCACGAAGACCTCTTCACCGTAGTGCGTCTCCTTGTTGACGTAGTTGTGGTGACAGTTGACCGCCTGCTCGTCGACCGTGAACTGCGGGAGACCGCAGGTTCGAAGTGCCGCGAGCGTCTGTTGCATCATGAGTTCCCGGTTCTGGCGTGCGTATTCCTGAGCCCAGCTGACCGCGAAGACGTAGTCGTCGAAGTAGCGAGTCCCTTCTTGGAAGTAGCTGAGGTTGGTGTCCGGAAGGTTCTTGACGTGGACCTTCATGTCCTTCTTCGCGAGCTCGATGAAGTACGAACCGATTCGGTTCCCCACGCCACGGCTTCCCGAGTGCAGCATGACCCAGACGCGCTGGTCGTCATCGATGCAGACCTCGAGGAAGTGGTTCCCGCCGCCGAGCGTTCCGAGCTGACCCGACGTGCGACCGCGATCGAGCCTGGGGTGGTCGATGCAGATGCGCTTGTAGTCCGCTTCCATCGCTGCCCACGCCTTGCCGTTGTCGTCGGGAACGTCATTCCACGAGCCCTTGTCGCCGCGTCCACCGCCGTTGGTCCGACCGTGTGGCACGGCCGCCTCGATCGCCGAGCGAACGTGGCCGAGGTCGTCGGGCAACTGCGAAGCGGTCAAGCTCGTGCGGACGGCCATCATCCCGCAGCCGATGTCGACACCGACGGCTGCCGGGATGACGGCGGCCTTCGTCGGAATGACGCTGCCGACCGTAGCGCCGATTCCCCAGTGGACGTCGGGCATGGCCGCGACCCACTTGTGGATGATCGGGAGCGAGGCGACGTTCTTCAGTTGGCGCAGGGCGCTGTCGTCGATCGCGACCCCGCGAACCCACGCCTTGATCGGGACGCCGTCGGTTTGGTACTGGAGGTATCGAGTCATGGTGGGCTTCAAAGCGACCGGCGTGCCACTCGGGTGGAATTCGGCTGGATCCGTCCCAAGCTCTTGATATTAAAAAGGTTGCAGATCTCGGTGAATCGCTGCCGTGAACCAAGTAGTCGCTGGATCGGATCTCCTGAGATAGGAGATTATCGCAGAGGCTAGTGTTCCCCGTCAGGAGAGGAGTTCGTTGCATTTGTCGGGGCGGATCGACACCCCTCGCTGCGTTGCACTCCCTCGCCAGATCTAGCGTCGTTTCGGATCCGGCGTAGGAATCGCAGCCGACGATGCCAACGCCTTCGCCAAGGATTCACGGGCGGCGCGCCACGAAGCGCTGCCGACCGAAACGCCTGCCTCGAGGGTCTGTGACCAGCGTTCGTAGGCGGCTCGGCGTTGGTCACGCGTGAGACGGCTGGCCTCCACGGCCTCGACCGCGGTGTTCAGCCGCTGAGCCAACGCCTCGAAATCGGCCGTCTCTTCGAGCAGCACATCGAGCGGAAAGCCGCCCCACTCGATCGCCTGTGTCGCGAGCATTCCGAAGTACTCGTTCTCGTCGCTTGGATGTTCGACCAAGCGCTGGGCCATCGTGAGGGCTTCGTCGACATAGCCGCTGTGGTACGCGGACGCGAACCGGGCGAGCCGGGCCATGTCCTGAACGTCGAGTGCCGCGGGTTCGCCGGATGCCGCACTGCGGAGCACGGTCACGGCGCGCTCGAATGCGATTCCGGTGGCGCTACCGAGGGGGACCGATGGTTCGTCGTCGTCCGGTGCTCCGGATAGGTGACGGTTGAGGACCCGATAGGCGATCAGGAACGCGTAGTAGGAGAGCGCTTCCGGTGTGCGGTATTCACGGCATGCGCGCTCGAGGAGGTTCCATGCCTCCCGTCGGCTACCGAGCGCGCGAGCACATCGGGCGCGCACGACGAGTGCTTCGGCAACCACGATGCGGATGTTGGCCTTGTGCGCGTCGGAGTAGAGGTCGCGTGCCCTACGATCGAGCTCTTCGATCTCTGTTTCGAACTGCTCGAGTTCTTCGCCGACGAGGGGTTCGGCTTCTTCGCAGTACGGCGTGCGCAGCCAATCGACCTGCAACAAGAAGCTACGCAGAGCGAGGTCGCGCATCTGGCGCTTCTGAACCTTGTCGATGCCTTCCGTCAACAGCGTTCTCGCGCGCTCCAGGTCTCCGCTTCTCCTTGCCGTATCGGCGCCGAAGATCCAATAGGCATGGCTCTTGTCGAGGAGCGGCCTGGCGGATTCCCATACCTGCCAAAACTCCTTCTCGTGACCGAGGTCGCGAGCGATCTGGAGTCGCGATCCTGCAAGGAATGCTCGGAGGTGATCCGGTGCGTCGGGGCCCACGAGTTCGCGTGCTTCGGCGAGAAGTCTGCGAGCGTCCTCGTAGCCGAGCGTGGCGGCGAGCCGTGCCCTTGTGCAGAGCGCGAACGGCCGCATCAGCTTCGATCCTAGGAGTGGACCGAGTTCGAGGAATGCTGCACGTTCTTCGGAGAGTTCTTCGAGAATTGCCGCACGGGCGAACTGCACTGCAAGGCCTTCGGGGCCCGTCGTGGATGCGCCGCGAAGTTCGGAATCGGCCAGCTGCAACGGCTGGTCGTTGAGTCGGAGCTGGAGCACGACGAAGAGGCGATCGGTTGCACCGCCGTCCGTGGGGCATGCTGCGAGACGGGACGCCACGTCGGCTCCACTCTCGATTGCGTCCCGGACGCATGCGGTTCGTGGATAACGAGCCGAGAGGTCGACATCGAGATCGATGATCTTGGTCGTGTGTTCTAGGGCTTCCCATGCGGCCACCGCGATGCGGGCGCGAGGGTCACGCAAGTGACGGAGCTGTTGAACGAGTGGCGTTGTCACGCTCGGATTCGCGTGCACGACCGAATGCTGGAGTGCGAGAGTGAGCACGCGCAAATTCGCTTCGTCGCGCAGCCGCGTCGTGAGTTCTCGAGGCGCTGCGTCCTCGCTTCTCGCATTGAGCTGCTCGAGTCGTGTCGTCGCGTCCGTGAGATCTGGACCCGCCAACCCGGCTTCGATCTGAGCGATTTCGAAGTTTCGGCGATCGGCTTCGCGCATCCGCGAATGCACGAGGATGATACTCATCGTGATCAAGAGGCCAGCAACTGCGGTTATCGTCAACGACAGCGCGGGGCGACGGCGAGCACGCCTCCAGATCCGACCCACGACGCCGACGGGCTTGGACTCGATCGGTTCGCCGCGCAGGAATCGCTCGAGCTCATCCGCCATCGCACCTGCGCTGACGAATCGATCCGTCGGCGACTTCTGGAGGGCGCGGAGGACGATGGTCTCCAGGTCGCTGTGAATCGAGGGTAGCGAGAGGCGCTTGGGTTCGTCGTATAGGACCTCTCGCAACAACCGAATCTGGTTGTCGTTCCAGAACGGTGGATTGCCGTTGAGTGTTTCGTAGAGCGTGGCGCCGAGGCCGTAGACATCGACACGCGGATCGAACGTCGGCGCGCGCTCGCGCAGCATCTCGGGCGCCATGTACGCCAACGTGCCGGGAGCAGCGTGCCCTTGGGTCAACTGTGTCGTTCTTGTCGCGAGTCTCGCGAGTCCGAAATCGACGACGTAGGGCGTGTCGGATGCCAGGAGCACGTTGGCGGGCTTCATGTCGCGATGAAGGACGCCGACCTCGTGCGCGGCTTGGAGTGCTCGGGCGATTGCGAGGCCGATCTTGGCCGTGCGGATCGGATCGAGCGGAAGCGCCTGCTGATCGAGTGGCAGGCCGCGCACGAGCTTCATCGCGATGAAGGTGCGCTCGCCGTCCTGCCCGGTCGCGTACACCGGAACGATGTTTTCGTGCTCGAGAGCCGCGGTGATGAGCGCTTCGCGCTGCATGCGCGTGCGCCCCGCGGCGGAATCCGAAAGGTCTTCGCGCAGGATCTTGAGCGCGACTTCGCGATTCAACGAGAGTTGGCGGGCACGGTAGACCTTGCCCATTCCTCCGCTGCCGATCTCTTCGAGAATCTCGAAGTCCCCGACACGGCGATTCTCGATGCCGCGCGGCTGGTTTCCACCGCCGTCGATGTCGTCGCCGAGGAGGTCGTCCTTCGAATGCGCCGATCCGAGGACTTCGCGCTCACGGGCGACGACCCGAGAGACGCGTGCGCGCAGGTGGGGAGCGTGGGCGCACAGGGCTTCGATGTCCGGCTCGCGTCCCTCGAGGAGTTCGGAGAAACACTCCTCGAGGATGCGGGCAACCTCGCTCTCCATCGAGGGATCAGTCCTTGATCGGCGCCTTGTTTTCGATCGGGTAGGTCACGATGCCGCCCGGGCCGCCCCAGTTGTAGTAGGGAGTCAGCGGCTCGTTCTTGGGATCGAGGATGTATCCGAGGGGAAGTAGTGTGTGCTCGGACAGATCGGAGACGATGGTCGATGGAATCGCGAAGGTAGGAAAGGTCGATCCATAAGACCCTGGAAGCTGATCGAGGATCAAGAACGGTGCGCACGGCCCCTTGGTGCAGGCCCACACGAGGCGAGCCGATGTCGTCGCATCTTTCATCGGGACAGTCATGATCGTCCCGGCTTCGGCGACGTGGATCGCCGAGAAGAGAGCCGTCGGGAACCACGTCGGAACCCCTTGGGCCAGAAACTTCACCGGGTCGTCGATGGACTTGAGGCTGCGGCGCCGAATCCGGAACGGGATCTTGATCTTGATCTTCTTCTTCCCCTCAAATATTTCAATATTCTCAATTTAATTTAACAAAAATTACTATGTGAATTTTCATGTGAGTTTGATTTTTTATTCCTGGATTTTCTTGATTTAGATTTAGGACCTTTTCATTTTTTTTTTGGTTTAAGAATTTTAAATTCGAACTTTTTTCTTCTTCAAAAAAATGAGCTATATTTGGTATATTAGCGAAAAAAACTTCATCGAAAATTCTTTTATTTTTTCTGCATATTTCGCAATTTACTATAAGTTTTAAACAATCTAAGCAATTTTGAGTTTCTTCCTCTTCTTTATGTGATGAAT
>JAGQQW010000239.1 GCA_020426005.1 Planctomycetota bacterium
TCACGTAGTGCTTGGACCCGAGGGCGGGAAGCCCACGCCGCTGCCCGATCGTGTAGGCCTCGAACCCGTCGTGCGCCCCGAGATCACGACCGTCCTTGTCGACGAACCGACCGGGTCGCAACGGGGCACGCGCGCGAAGGACGTCGCGATAGTCCCCGGTCGGCACGAAGCACAGCTCCATGGACTCGCGCTTCTCGGCTGTCTGGAGCCCGGCTTGGCGCGCGAGTTCACGCACGTCGCTCTTGGTCAACTCCCCGAGTGGGAAGCGAAGGCGCGGCACGCGGCTCGCTTCGATCCCGAACAGGAAGTAGCTCTGGTCCTTGTGACGATCCCGGGCCCGCGCGATCGTTCCAGCCTCGAGCCGCGCGTAGTGGCCCGTCGCGACGGCGTCGACCCCGAGGCCATCGGCGAGCGCGAAGAGTTCGCCGAATTTCAGATCCTGATTGCACAAGACACAGGGGCTCGGCGTGCGACCGTGACGGTAGTCGTCATGGAAGCGATCGATGATCGTGCCGAACTCCTTCGCGTAGTCGAGAGCCCAGAACGCGAGGCCGAGCCGATCCGCAACGCGTGAAGCGTCGCGCGCGTCGCTCGCAGAGCAGCACGATTGCTTGGCATGATCGCCACAACCCGTGTCGTCCCGCGGCTCCGCCTCGACGCCATTGCGCAGCAAGACGCCAAGCACTTCGTGGCCCTCCTGCTGAAGGAGCCAAGCTGCGACGGAGGAATCGACGCCCCCGGAGAGGGCACAGAGGATGCGAGCCAAGATCGTGAATGTCCGCGTGAGCTGCGGCGAGAAGAACCAGGCGGACTGTGGGCCCGTGGCGTGCCGGATTCTATACTCGCGCGCCATTTCTCTGGGGCAGGTGCGCCGATCTCGGCGCACGGTTCCGAGAGTCGCGACCTCCAGCCAGACGGAGCCCTTCGATGCCCGCCTCTTTCGTCGTCTACTGCGGCAGTCCCAGCTTCCTCGTCCGCCAAGACAAGTCCGATCCGCAGCCGATCCGCGGCATCGATCCTTCGCAGGTGGGCGCCGGCGGTGCGACCGCCCCGGCGAAGGACGTCACGGGGAGCGCGACGGGTCCAGACGCCCAGAACGGGACCACGTCGACCGGCAGCGGTGGCAAGAGCGCGCCGCCTGCGGATTCGATGACACCCTGCTTGAGTTCGCTTCCCCTCCTGATCGGGATGTTCGCGCTCATGTATCTGCTCGTGATTCGTCCGCAGCAGAAGCAAGAGAAAGCGCGACGCGAACTCCTGTCCGCGATCAAGAAGGGCGACAAGGTCATCACGAACGGCGGCATCCACGGCGAAGTCGACTCGATCGACGAGACGACGGTCACGATTCGTTGCGCTGGGGGCGATGGCGTGAAACTCAAGCTCGATCGCTCGGCGATCGGCCGCCTGCAGGGCAGTGGCAATGACGCCGCCACGGCGCCGAAAGACGCCGGAGGATCCAAGGCGTAGCCTCGGACGCTTCGGCGAGGATCTCGTGGCGCGCGAACTCATGCGACGGGGATTCGAAATCGTGGGCCGCAACGTCAAGATCGGCACGGGTCGTTCGGCGATCGAAATCGACATCGTCGCTCGTTCGGGCTGCGACTACGCTCTCGTCGAGGTCAAGACGGCCCGCTATCCGACGACACCGGAAACGATGCTGCACGATCGGCAACGCATGCGTCTCGCGCGGGCAGAGCAACGGTTTCGCAGGGGTCTCCCATCGTCGCACCGCGTGCAGCTCGTGTTGGCAGCCGTCGCTGTCGACCGTCCGCTGACATCGACCGGACGAGCGCCGCACAAGCCCGACATGCGCTTTTTCCGAATCGAAGGAATCGTGGAAGATTCTCTCGACTGAGAACGGAACCTCGGGAACAGTCCGCATCTTCGACGCCCAGCCTGCTGCCTGTCTCACTTTGATCCGCGTCTTTCAACAGTTCATCCCGCTGAGGAAACTCCTCCTCGTCGTGTCCGAGACCGTCCTTCTCACGGCCGGGCTCATGGTCGGGACGAGTCTGCCGGGCTTTGCGGTGCGCCCGTTCGAAGGCGCGACGGGCGCGGATTTCTGGCGCGGCATCCTCAGCGCGCTGACGATCGCGGTCCTGTGTCAGGTCAGCATTTCGTACAACGACCTCTACGACTGGCGCATCTCGCGCAACCGGCTCGATCTGCCGAACCGCCTGCTGCACGCGGCAGGCTTCAGCTTGATCACACTGTCGGTGATCGTCTTCTTCTTCCCGTCGCTCTTCTTCTTTCCCTCCATCCCGACGCTCCAAGGACAGACCTGGAAGCTCGTCGCGGTTCTCGCGGGATGCTTCATCGTCCTCTACTGGTGGCGTGTCGGGTTCCACTGGTTCTTCTACAAGTGGGCACGGAGCGAGAAGCTGATCATCCTCGGAACGGGAGATCTCGCACGCGACCTGATCGACGAGATCAAGGAGCGCGGCGACGTCGGCTACGAAGTCGTCGGGTGCGTTGGTCGCAAGAAGCCATCCGAGGGGTTCCCTGCCACGTGGCTGGGCGGCCCGGACGCGCTGCCGCAATTCGCCATCGAACAGCGGATCAGCCGCGTGATCGTGGCTCTCGAACAGCGGCGCGGTGAGCTGCCGGTTCAAGAACTCCTGCAGTGTCGCCTCGCCGGCATGCGCGTCGAGGAGCGCGACTATCTCTACGAGCGCCTGCATGGCCGCATCGGCCTCGAGAGTCTGCGACCGAGCTATCTGATCTTCGGCAGCGGGTTCCGCAAGAGCCGACTCGTGCTCGGTGCGAAGCGCGTCTTCGACATCCTGCTCGCCCTCGTCGGGCTCGTGCTCGCGGCGCCGTTCATGATCGTGATCGCGATCATCGTCAAGCTCGACTCGAAGGGCCCCGTGTTCTTCCAGCAGACCCGCAGCGGTCTCGATGGACAGGATTTCACCTTGCTCAAGTTCCGCAGCATGCGCGAGGACGCCGAGAAGCAGAGTGGACCCGTCTGGGCACAGAAGCAGGACGATCGGATCACGAGGCCCGGCAGGATTCTCCGAGCGACCCGCCTCGACGAGTTGCCCCAGATGTTCAACATCCTTCTCGGCGACATGTCGTGGGTCGGGCCGCGGCCCGAGCGACCGTTCTTCGTGAAGCAGCTCAGCACCGAGATTCCGCACTACATGGAGCGTCTCACGGTGCGCCCCGGACTGACAGGTTGGGCGCAGATCAAGTATCCGTACGGCGCCTCGATCGAAGATGCGCGACGCAAGCTCGAGTTCGACCTCTACTACATCAAGAACATGGGGCTGCTCTTCGATCTGACGATCCTGCTGCGGACGGTCAAGGTCGTGCTGTTCCAGCGCGGTTCGCGGTAGGAACCGCGAAAAAAAGAGAGCGAGACAGCGACCGCCAGTGGCGATGCTGCCCCGCTCATCACTTCGTGCGACTCACTAAGGCTCGGAACGGAGCCGACTCGCACTCAGGTGGAGAGTACGCGCCGTAGTTCCGAACACCCCACCAAGCGTATTCCGCATGGAAACGTGACAGGGATTCTCGAAAAAATACACGATCCATCAGAAACCGACTTCTCCGAGGACGGTGCGCGCGTACGCGACCGCACGTCCAGGATCCATCAAGTGTAGCTGAGCCATCAGGTTATGCTCAGGATCGAGTGCCCCGGGGGCCCCGTCGGCGGCCCATAGAGCGACAAGCCGCCGCAGCATCCGAGCAAACCCGGTGCGGTGAGGAGATTCGCCTTCCTTGTAGGCCTCGCCGAGAAAGCTCGTCATGTGACCGAGTGTGAGGCGCGGATCGGCGCCGCGGGCGAGCGCCGCGACCTCGGCTCGGCCTTCGAGATCGGCCATCACGAGCTGCGTCTGGAAGCCCGCCTGCGCGAGGAGGCGGAACGACCCGCCGGGGTTGCGCATCGCGGGCAAGAAGCGCTGCGCATCGACGAGGTGTGCGTGCTCGTGCAGCCGCAAGAGGGTCAGCACTTCCGTCTCGATGCGCTTGCGATCGTGTCCTTGATCCCGCATCCAGCGAGCGAAGAGTTTCCAGTGAACCTGGGCAGGCCGTGAGAGCGAGAGCGCTTCGGCAGTCGGGATCGCGTCCTCGAGCAACGCGTCCCCATCCCGCTCGAGCACTTCGCCCATGCGCACGAGGTCGTCGACCCATTCGTCCCACTTACGCAGATCGAGCACGTAGTGGTTCCACAGTGCGATTCCGGCAGGCTCACTGAACCCCAACCCGAGCGAACTCGCATAGCGCCAGTGCTCCAGGACGATCTCGACCGAACGACCCGGCACTTGCAACCCCGGTCGCACCGGTAGCCGTCGCTCGAAGACCTTGACGCCGAATCCCACCGCGGGACGCCGCGTCGGTTCGTCGAGCGTTCCGAGGATGAAGTGCATGCCGTAGCGATCGAAGAAGCGCGGCAGCCCCGGCCCGAACGGATCGACGATCCGTCCACCAATGAACGGGAAGGAGAGGACCCTTGGCTCCCCGACGATGTCCTCACCGAGGATCTGCCGGCTCGCGTCACGCACAGCCTCGATGCACGCCTCGAGACGGACGTTTTCACGCCAGGACGTCAGACGCTCCACGACGGCGAGTACGAAATCTGCCACCCGTCGCGCTTCGTCGGCCAGATCGCAGAGCTCTGGATGACGGCGGGACCACAATCGCCCGAGAACGACGCATTCGTCGAGCCAACCGCAGTCGAGCAGTGCTCGGAGTGCGCCGCGCGCAGTCCGAGCGTCTTCGGGACACCCGCGGATCCCGCGATACGGGCCTGCGAGCAGCGTGCGCATACGACCGGCCATTCGATTGGTCTCGTCCACGAGCGCGAGTTGTGGCAGCTCGGCTTCGTAGAGCGCGATCGCGCCTTCGAGATCACCGCGGAGCACCGCCTCGTGCATGCGGGATCTCGTGAGCCCGAAGAACCAAGAGTTCATGCGTTCGAGGTCGTGATGACGCCCTTGAGCGACCGCTTCGTCCTGCACGGCTCGTACGATGTCGGTCGCACCCTCGAGTTCGCAGCTGTTCGCGAGAACCGTAGCGTTGCCGTGCCGCACGAACGGTTCGACGAGAGACGGCTCTCGGCGCAGCAGCTCGCACAGGGCACGTCGCTCCACGGTGTTCGAGAGCACGCGCCGCAGAATGTCGCCGGCGAGCAGCGACTCGGGCGCTCCTCGGAGCCCCGCGTGCGCGAACTCCCACCACGCCTTTCCGGCTCGATACTGCGCCAGTGCGAGGGATGCGTCCTCCGGGAACCGCTCCGCCAGTCCTTCGAACAGTTCGCTCGCCTCGCGCCACTTCTTGGTACTCGATTGGAGTTGCATCGCGAGTTCGGCCCCGTGTGGCCAGTCCGCGGCCGCCGCGACTTCGGCAAGACGGAGCGAGGCCGCGTCGTCGTCTTCGTCGCGACGACTCGTTCGGTCGCTCGAACGACGCCACGCTTCGCTGTAGCAGATCCACCACGACGTCGGCCAGCGTTCGAGTCCGCGCACGATGGCGTCCGAACGTTCGCGTAGATTGCAGATCAGCCGCGTCGAGAGATAGTGAGGCTCGGGTCTGCCTTCGAAGCGACGCGCGAGAGCTTCGGCCTCTCCCCAAAGAAGACCGGCGCGCCCACGCGCACGCAGCAGGACCTGGCGCGCACGAGCAGCCGCGACGAAGAGCGGGAACTCCTGAACGACTGGATTCAGGATCGCGAGCGCACCTGCAGAGTCCCCTCGATCCATGAGGACTTCGGCACGGTTGAGTCGCACCATCGCGTCGGCGGGGACAGCGGTCGCGAACTTCGCGCCGATGCCGATGGGATCATTCTCACGCGTCTCGGCGGTGCCGCACCCAGCGACGACGAACGTCGCGAGCAGCCAAAGCACGAGTGCGATCTGGCGAACGAAACCATGTAGTCGCACACACGAACCGAGTACGTCCATCCTGACGTCGTCGAGAACGCGAGCGTCTCCCATCTCCGCGATTCCAACACCTCCGAGTGGAGTTGGCGCCTCCCGTCCTCCAACGATCTTCGGTGCGATGCACGTCGCGACTTCGTCGACGGCGCCTCGCTCGAAGAAGCGTGCCAGGGTCTCTCCGCCACCCTCGACGAGGAGCCTACGTACTCCGAACTCCGTACGCAGGATCGCCAGCGCACGATCCAGATCGACACGCCGCCGTCCCGTCGCACTCGGTGCGCCGTAGTCGAGCGGCACCACGACGGCCCCTGTGGCTTCGAGGCTGAGGCGACGCTCTTCGTCCGCGTCTTTTCCCACGAACACGACGACCTTGCTGCGATCCTTGGTCGTGAGGAGGCGACAACCCGGAGTGAGATCCGCCTCTGCATCGAGAACGACACGGAGCGGATCGCGGCCGACAACGCGGCGCACGGTGAGTTCGGGGTCGTCCGTCAACGCGGTGCCGATTCCGACGAGCACGGCATCCGCGGTCGCCCGAAGCTCATGCGCCCAGTCGAGCGCTTCGTCCCCACTGATCCAACGTGACGATCCCGAGTGCGTCGCGGTCTTGCCATCGAGCGTCATCGCCCACTTGCCGAGGACCCACGGGCGCTCGAGGGCCAACGCACGCCGGAATCGCGTCAACAACTCCTCCAATGCTTCCGACGGGAACGGACCGAGCACGTCGATCCCGGCTTGACGCAGAACGTCGAGCCCACCACCACGGTGCCTCGGGTCCGGGTCGAGCATGCCGACGATGACGCGCCGGATCCCGGCCGCCTCGATGAGTTCGGTGCACGGCGGGCGGCGCTTGCCGCTGCCGACCGAAGAACAAGGCTCGAGCGTGACGACGAGCGTGTCCGGCTCGATGCCGCGTACGAGACACTGCTCGAGGGCGACCTCTTCGGCATGTGGGCCGCCGTAGCGCGCATGCCATCCTTCCCCGACGATCTCGCCGTTCGCGAATGCGATCGCACCGACGAGGGGATTGGGTTCGACGATTCCGCGCCCGCGTTCGGCGAGCAGGCGTGCTCGCTCGAGGAGGTCATGGGGATCCAAGTCAGACCTCGATCGCTTCGGTTGCCGCTACGTGCGTCTCCGGCATCAGCTCGCCGACGAGGCTGTGGGCCAGCGCTTCGGTCACGCGCACCGGCACGTATCGACCGACG
Organism: Planctomycetota bacterium; assembly: GCA_020426005.1. Lineage (GTDB taxonomy): Bacteria > Planctomycetota > UBA1135 > UBA1135 > JACKHW01. The sequence continues at coordinate 7,091 of JAGQQW010000239.1, forward strand.
AGCCCGTGATCGATCGAATCGAAGTGCACGAGACGATTGCGCGCGCTCCGCCCACTCAGGCGATCCTTGCGGCTCTTGCTCGGCCCTTCGACGAGGACTTCGACGACGGAGCCGACGAGGGCGCGGTTCTTCTCCGCCCCGATGCGTTCTTGGGCCGCGAGCAACTCATGATTTCGCCGTAGCTTCGTTTCGGGAGGAACGTCATCGACCAGTTGGTCGGCAGCGGCGGTACCGGGACGCGGCGAATACTGGAACACGAAGCTCTGGGAAAACCGTGCCTCTTCGATCAACGCGAGACTCGCCGCATGGTCCTCCTCGGTTTCGCCCGGGAACCCGACGATGAAATCGGAAGCGAACTCCATCTCGGGCACGAGCGCACGGAGCGTGTGGATCCGGTCGAGATAGGTTTCGACCGAGTAGCCGCGCTTCATCGACTTGAGCATTCGATTGCTTCCGGACTGCGCGGGTAGGTGGAAGTAGCGGCTGACGCGCGGCAACGCGGCCATCGTCTCCATGAGATGCGGCCGCAGGAAGTTGGGATGGGAAGTGATGAAGGACAGCCGGCGCAACGCAGGGAACGCATGCAATTCGCGCAACAAGAGCGCGAGGTCCGTGCCCTTCTCCAGATC
>JAGQQW010000240.1 GCA_020426005.1 Planctomycetota bacterium
CCCAACGCGATTTCGGTCGCCGGCATGTTCGCGGGGCTCTTCGCGGGGCTCGCGCTGTGGTCGACGGCTCGCTACCCGGACAGCGCGCGCGTGTTCTTCGTCGTGGGAGCTGTGCTCGTGCAGCTTCGGTTGCTCGCCAACATGCTCGACGGCATGGTTGCCGTCGCGACGCAGAAGACGACGCCGGTCGGGGAGCTCTACAACGAGATTCCGGATCGCGTGTCGGACGTCGCGATCCTTCTCGGCCTCGGCTACAGCCTGGGTGGACACGTCGAACTCGGGTGGGCGGCCTCGGTCGCTGCGGTGTTGACGGCGTACGTGCGTGCACAGGTCAAGGTCGCCGGTGCACCACAGGATTTCTGTGGTCCGATGGCGAAGCCGCATCGCATGTTCGCGGTGACGGTCACGGCGCTCTACTGCGCGGTTTCACCGGGATCGTGGCAGGTGCTCTTCTCGTGGGGCGTGCCGACGCTCTGCCTCGCGATCGTGACGATCGGCAGTCTTGGGACGGCGTTGCGTCGCCTCCTGCGTGGGGCACGGGCTCTGCGAGCCGTCGGCGACTGAGTGCCGTGAGTGACGCGACATCGCGTGCTTACCACGTCGGCCGGTTCGCTTCGCCAGCGAGTGTCGTGATGCAGTCGTGAACCTTGTTCATGAACGACGCGCGGTCGCCGGTCCAGAAGATCGGTTCACCGACGAACGCGTCGCAGAAGAACGGCACGAGAAGCGCCTCCCCTCGCGGTAATGCTTTGCCGAGTCCGTGGATGAAGACCGGCGTCACGGGTACGCGCGGTCGCTTGCGCACGATGTGGGCGACGCCGCTCTGGAACGTTCCGAGCTGTTCGGGATCCCCGCGCGTGCCTTCTGGGAAGAGGATGACGATCTCTTCGCGGTCGAGTGCTTCGGTCACGACGAGTAGCGGATCCACGCGCTGGCCATCCGAGCCTGTTCGTCCGATGTTCGACCGCTCGATCGGCAGGATCCCGATGATCCGCGTCGCGAACCACGCGAGCACTCGATTCTTCAGGAAGTAGTCCGCAGCAGCGACGGGGCGCACACGTCGTCTCGTCTTCGACGAGAACAGCAGCATGAGCATGAGCGTGTCGAGATGGCTGTTGTGGTTCGCGATCAGGAGGGCGGGGCCGCGTGCCGGCAGGAGATGACGTCGCCGAACGTTGAGGCCGATCAAGATCAGTAGGAGCGGGCGCGCGATTCCGTTGAAGAAGAGGTAGCGCAGCGTGTGATGCATCGGCGTCGCGCCACCGGGTCGGTCGGATGCACCGCCGCCGTGAGAGAGATCATCCACCGGTCGTGCCGAACGTCTGCCAACGGAAGAGGTAGTAGACGTAGTGGAAGAAGATCGGCGCTGTGTAGGTCAGGCTGTCGACGCGGTCGAGGATGCCGCCGTGGCCCGGCAGGAGGCTCCCCGAATCCTTGATGCCGACATCGCGCTTGAGTGCCGAGAGGTTGATGTCGCCGAAGAAGCCGACGACCGCGATCAAGGCGCCGGCAATGGCCGACTGCGCGATGGTCATCGGAGTCAATGTCGGACCCAAGAAGCACGCGAGCGCCGTCGTCGTGACCGCGCCGCCGAGAAACCCCTCCCACGTCTTGCCCGGGCTCACGCGCGGCACGATGCGATGCTTACCGAGGCTCTTGCCCCAGATGTACTGCGCGACGTCGTTCAACTGCGTGAGCACGACCAAGAACAGCACGAGCCCCGGCCCCGCGAGCATCGTCACGTCATCGGCTGGGCGCAGGATCAACAAGAACGCCGCGTGGCTCAGGCAGAAGACGCAGATCATCAATCCCCAGTGGATCGTGGCCGCAGCGCGCAAGTAGCCGTCGGTCTGCCCGATGACGAGCATGCGAATCGGAATCGCGAGGAAGCAGTAGACCGGGATGAAGATGATGAAGAGCCCGTACCACTCGATTCCGATCCAGTAGTACTGCAGCGGAATCGCGAGGTACGCCCAGAAGAGCGGGCGCCGATCCTCGAGCCTCACGGGCGTGTTGGAGAAGTACTCCTTGAGCGCCAGGAAGCTCACGAACGCGAAGAAGACGAGCGAGACGGTCCGGCTCAACACCATCGCGATCACGAACACGATCACCATGACCCACCACGAGCGAACGCGCGCTGCGAGTTCGCCGAGGTTCGCGTCGGGCTTGGCGCGCCGAATCGTGCGCACGACGAGCGATGCGACGACGAGCAGGGCGAAGATCCCCGCGATCGTCCAGCGCACGGTGCTCGGTAGGGTCGACCAGTTCATTGCGAGGTCACTTGGCTGCGTCGCTTTGCATACATCAACACGTAGACTGCCGGGATCAACAGCAGCGTGATCAACGTCGAGCCCGTCAAACCACCGACGACAGCGCGCGCGAGCGGCGCCTGCGCATCGGCGCCTTCGCCAATCCCGAGCGCGAGCGGCAACAGCGCGAGTACGGTCGTCAGGGTCGTCATCAGGATCGGCCGAAGACGCCGACGACCGGACTCCGCGACGGCTTCGTGCAGCGGTGTGCCCTCACGCACGAGGCGGCTGGCTTGATCCACGAGCAGGATCGCGTTGTTGACGACGATGCCGCCGAGCATGATGCAGCCGATGTAGGTCTGGACGTTGAGTGTCGTGCGCGTGAGGAAGAGCGTGAGCAGCACACCGACTGCAGCGACCGGCACCGAGAACATCACGACGATCGGATCGCGGAGCGACTCGTACTGGCACGCGAGCACCATGTAGACGAGGACGAGCGCGAGGATGAAGGAGATCAGCAGTTCGCGGAAGGACTCGGCTTGCTCTTCGATCGAGCCGGCGACGAGGAGCTCGTGACCCGACGGGCGTGGAATACGGTCGAGTCCGGCCTGGACGTCGCGAGCAATCGAGCCGAGGTCGCGCCCGTCGGTGCCGGCGCTGACCTTGACGAGACGCTGTTGGTTGCGGCGCTCGATGACGAGTGGCGCGAGACTCGATTCGGTACTCACGAAGTTCCGTAGCGCGACGACGGCTCCTGATGGTGTGCTGAGCGTCAGGTCGAGGACCTCGTCGATCGAGAGATGTTCGGCGTCCTCGAGTTGGACGAGAATGCGATAGGAGTTGCCGCTCGCGCGATACGAGCCCGCGCGCGAACCGGCGAAGGCGGTTTGCAGCGCTTCGGTCACGTCGCGTACCGAGAGCCCGAGGTCGGCGATCTTGCGTCGATCGATCTCGATCTCACGCTGCGGGACGCCGCTCTTGCGGCTGATCTCGACATCCGTCACGCCCGCGGTGCCTTCGAGGACCGCGGCTGCGCGTCCGGCGAGTTCGTCGAGCGTGTCGAGGTCGTAGCCTCGCACTTCGACTTCGAGGCCTTCTTCGCTACCGAGCACACGCTGCAGCAAGAACTGGCCCTGCGGCGCGCGTGTGCGGATCTCCATCCCCGGGATCTTGCCTTCGAGCCGTTCGCGCAAATCGGTCGCGATCGTGAGGTTGTCGCGACCACGTTCGGCTGCCGGCACGAGGTTCAGGCTGATTTCGCCGCGGGAAGCTGCGCTCGCGTCTCGGAAGCTCGCGCCGACCGTGACGATCGACGACTCGATCTCCGGGACGGCGGGCAAGACCAGCTCTTCGAGGCTGCGCGTTTGGCGGTCGACGAGTTCGAGTCGCGTGCCGATCTCCATCTCTCCCGTGATGCGCACCTGCCCTTCGTCGCTCGGCGGCAAGAACTCGCTGCCGATACGCGGCAGCAGCAACATGCTCAGGGCAACGAGCAGCGCAGCGCTGAGCACCGTCGTCCACGGCCGCGCCAACACGGCGTCGAGCATGCTTCGGTACCCACTGTCGAGCGCGTCGAGTCCTCTGCCGAGGGCACCGAGCATTCCCTTCGTCGCGGGCGCGGCAGCGCGAGCCAACATCCGAGAGCTCAACATCGGTACGAGGCTGAGTGCGACGAGCAACGAGCAGGAAAGCGCGAAGACGACGACGTATGCGAGTTCTTTGAAGAGGAAGCCCGAGACGCCGCGAACGAAGGCCAGCGGCAAGAAGATGACGAGCGTCGTGATCGTGCTCGCGACGATCGCGGCAGCGACCTCGCCGGCGCCTTCGACCGACGCTTGCTCCGCCGATTCGCCAAGCTCGTTGCGGCGCCTGTAGATGTTCTCGAGGACGACGACCGAGTTGTCGACCATCATGCCGACGCCGAGCGCCAAGCCACCGAGCGTCATCAGGTTGAGCGTCAAGCCACCGAAGTAGATCAGCGCGAACGTCCCGATGACGGAGATCGGAATCGCGAGCGAGATCACGAGCGTGCTGCGCAGGTTGCGCAAGAAGAACAGCAGGACGAGGATCGCGAGGGCTCCACCGTAGAGCACCGATTGCGCGACGTTGGCGATCGAGCGTTCGATGAAGTTGCCCTGGTTGGACACGGCGACGACGCGCAGCTGCGGGTAGGCGCGATTGACCTCCTCGATCTGTTCGAGGATGCGACGCGAGACCTCGACGGTATTGGCGTCGGCTTGCTTCCGAATCGCGACACGCATGCCCTGTTCGCCGTCGACACGGACGATGCGGGTCAGCTTCTCGTAGGTGTCTTCGACCTTCGCGATCTGGCGCAGCAGGACTTCACCACCGTCGCCCTCGCCCTTGTACACGACCGTATCGCGGATCTCGTCGAGGTTCCGGAACTCGCCCGGAGCACGCAGCGTGATCTCGTAACGTCCGTCCTCGAGCTTGCCGCTCGGGCGGTCGAGGTTGGCGTCACGGAGCGCAGCGAGGACTTGGTCGAGGGGGATCCCGAGGGCCTGCAAGCGATACGGGTCGATCTCGACGCGGACCTCGCGCGGGTAGCCGCCCCAGACGTCGACCTGTGCCACGCCGTCGAGGCGCGCAAAACGGTAGCGAACCTGATCCTCGACGATCTCCGTCAGCTCGACCGGGTCGAGGCGGCTCGAGACGCCGAGGATGACGACCGGGAAGCTCTGGATGTCGAACTTGCGCACGCGCGGGCGCTCGACGTCGTCGGGTAGTTCTTCGAGTTCGGTCTCGAGCCGTGCCTGGAGTTCGATCGATGCCGCGTCCAGATTGGTTCCCCAAGCGAAGCGCACACGCACGCGGCTGCTGCCTTCCGAACTCGTCGAAGTGATCTCCTCGGCGCCCGGCACGGTCGCGACGACTTCTTCGATGATCTGCGTGACGAGTCGCTCGACGACCTCGGGACTCGCGCCTTCGAGGTCGGTCGAGATGCTGACTGTCGGCAGCTCGATGTCGGGTAGCAGGTCGATGCGCAAGCGGTCGAGGGACACGAGTCCGAGCACGACGATCGCGAGTACGAGCATCGTCGTGAAGATCGGGCGCCGGACGCTGAAGCGGGGGAGGGACATGGCGCTCGCCCTCAGTCTTCGCTCTTGGTCTTGTCGCGTGCTCCAGGGACGACGACGGCCGCGCCGTCGTCGCAGAGTGCTTGCCCAAGCGTCACGACATTCGTGCCTACCTTCAGGTCATCGAGTCCCTCGGTGATCTGGATGCGCGCGCCGTCGCGGACACCGACGCGTACGGGCTTCCACGCGACGTGTACGCCATCGTCCGTCACGGTGAAGACCCCGCGTACGCCGTCGCGTTCGGTCAGCGCTTCGTACGGCACGGAGGTCGCGTCATCGACCTTGACGAGCTCGAGCGTCGTGCGCACGAACATCCCCGGCTTGAGCGCGCGCTCGCGGTTGTCGAAGCGCAGCTCGACGCGCGCTTGTCGCGTCGCTTGGCGGAAGACCGGTGAGATCCGCGCGATGCTCCCATCGAAGTCGCGACCCGGGAACGCGTCGGTGCGCAGCGTCGCACGCTGCCCCGGCGTGAGTGCGGCGTAGTCCCGTTCGGGCACCGAGACGACCGCGACGATCGGATCGAGTTCGACGACCGAGAGCAGGTCGGCGTTGGCGGCGACGACCCCGCCGTCGTCGACGTAGCGTGCACCGACGTAGCGCGTGTCCTTGCCGCCGTTCCACTCGGCCCTCACTTGCGTGTAGCCGAGGCGGATCTTGGCCGAAGCGAGTTCTGCCTCGGCGCGCGTGACGTTGCTCTTGCTGACCACGGCCTTGGAGCGGCTCGCGAGTTCTTTGGCGACCGCCGTGTCGAGGATCGAGTCCGACAAGACCTCGCCCTCGTGCATGGATCTCGCGCGCTCGAGCCCGCGCACCGCGATCGTCAGTGCGGCCTCGGCCTCCGCGAGCCCAGCGTTGGCGACTGCGAGCTCGGCCTCGGCACGTTGCACCGCCTGGACGAATTCGGCGTCGTCGATCGTCGCAACGAGCTGTCCGCGCTGTACGGCGTCGCCGAGGTCGACGAGGATGCTCGCGATCTGACCGCCGACCTTGGGCGCGACGACGAACTGCGAGCTCGCCTCGAGAGTCCCGCTGAAGCTCCTTCGCTGTACGAGCGTCCCGCGGTCGATGCGTGCGACCTCGACCGGCACGGGGAGGCGACGTTCGGAGCCCTTGGTCGTCGCGTTGCCTTCGAGGAGGCGATCGACGAGGAGCCAGGCGAGAGCGCCGGCAGCGGCGACGAACGCGATGATGAGGAGGCTACGGCGCAAGGACGGGGAAAGCGCTGCGGCGCGCGAGAAGAAGAAAAAGCGGTGCGGCGAAGGGGGCCGAACGTCGAAGATACGTCCGTGCCCGACAAGCTGCGAGTGCCACGGCCGTACGCCGACTCGCATTTCGGGATTGCACAGGTCCTCGATTCCAGGAGAACGATCTTCGATCACGATTCCCTACATGATGCCGTCGATATCCAGCGGCGTTCCTACCGTCTTCTCCGTTACTTGGCTGGTGAGATCGCGATCGGTCGGCTCGCGGCGTGGGATGCTCACGACGCATCGAGCGCGGCACACGCCGCCGGGCTGTGGATTCGCGAACACTACGACTCTCTGCCGTTCGACGCGCGGCCCTGTGAACGATCGCCGACCGAACTCGAGCGCTTCGCGCGCTTCTTCGCGAGCTACCTGACGACGTCGTTCGACATCGTCGACGACGGCGTGCGGGGATGGGTGCCAGTCAGCGTGTGTCGCTGCGAGTTGTGCCGCTATCTCGTCGCCGCGCCTCGGCTGCGCACGAAGAGACTCTTGCGCGCCGACAAGCAGCTCGCGCGGCGCCTCCAAGTCGATCGCGTGTCCGTGATCATGCGCGAAGAAGGCCTCGAGCCAGGCTCCGAGAGTGAGCTCGAAGAACGGTGGATCTGCCTCGAGTTCTCTCGCGACATCGCGCTCGTCACGTACGGGCACGAGTTGTTGCGCCGCTGTGCGGGCGAGCCGAGCGGCCCCGAAGTGCTCGCGCTGTGGCGCAGCTTCGCGTGGACGACGAGCGGTTCAAGGGTCGCGGGTTTCCAGCTCAGCGCGGATGCGATTCTCGAAGCCGACCGCCGCGTGCGAGAAGCCGTGCATGCGGGTTTCCCGTGTGCTTGCTGTGGTACGCCGAACCACAGCGAAGCGGGCCATGGCACATACGAGATCTGTGACGTGTGCGGTTGGGAAGACGACCCTGTCCAGTTCGCGGACCCGGATCGTCGCGGAGGCGCGAACAAGGAGTCGCTACGCGAAGCACGCGAGCACTACAGGAGGGAATCATGATCGCGGCGCGATGCAGCTAGCGAGGTCGAACTTCTAGCTGCGCACCTTCGCGTACAGCGCGGTGTCGCGGATGCCGAGGTGG
>JAGQQW010000241.1 GCA_020426005.1 Planctomycetota bacterium
AACGTCTCCAGCCCCGACGACATCATCGAGCGTTGGGGTGCGGACACGATGCGGCTCTACGAGATGTTCATGGGTCCGCTCGAGGCATCGACGCCGTGGAATCCCGACGACCTGCCTGGGGTGCATCGCTTCTTGCAGCGCGTGTGGCGTCTCTACGTGCCCGAAGGGGACGTCGGCGAAGTCGCGGTCGTGCACCCGCCCTTGTTGCGTGAAGGAGACGCGGACGATCCCGAGCTCGAGAAGGCGCTGCACAAGGCGATCCAGAAGGTCACGCACGATCTCGAGCGCATGCAGTTCAACACCGCGATCTCGGCGATGATGGTCTTCGTCAACGAAGCGACCAAGAAGCACGAGGCGCTCACGCGCTCGCAGGCACTGCGCTTCGTGACGCTGCTCGCGCCGTTCGCCCCCCACCTCGCCGAAGACCTCTGGCGCCGCCTCGGTCACGACGCGAGCCTGACCTACGAGTCGTGGCCGACCTTCGACGAGAAGCTCCTCGTCGAAGCCGAGGTCGAACTCGCGGTCCAAGTGCTCGGCAAGGTGCGCGGCAAGATCGTCGTCGCCGCCGACGCCGCGCAGCCGGCGATCGTGGATGCTGCGAAGCAGGCGGTCGCGACGCAGCTCGAAGGCAAGACGATCGTCAAGGAGATCGTCGTGCCGGGCCGCCTCGTCAACTTCGTGGTGCGCTGATCAAGAAGTCGTGCGCAGCGTCGATGTCGATGACGTCGACGCTCGCTCGAGGGTAGGTCTGGGTAAAGAGCTTCGGGATGCGGCGCCGGGATCGCCCCCACTTGAACTCGAAGCCGAGAAGCTCATTCCCGTTTGGCACGAACGCCTCTTCGATCAAATCGATCTCCTGTCGATCGTACGTGCGCCAGAAGTGGTACTCGGCGCTGCGGTTCGCATAGGCGTTTCGCTTGATGCGCTCGATGACCATCAGGTTCTCCCAGAGAGCACCGACGTCGTCGCGATTCTGCAGCGGATGAAACGCGCGAATGATGGCGTTCCGGATCCCGAGATCGAGGAAGTAGATCTTCTGCGACTTGCCGACTTCTTTGCGCAGATTGCGACTGAAACCACGCAACCTGACGATCACGAACGCGTCCTCGAGCAAGTCACAGTATCTCCCGACCGTCTTGGTATCGACCTGCACCGTTCGCGCGATCTCGCTCAGAGACACTTCGCTTCCGATCTGATGTGCGAGAAGGCGTAGGATGTCGTGCAGCTTGCGACGATTGACGTCGACATGAGCAAAGATGTCTTTGAGCAACGCGTCCGTGACGAGCTGACGGAGATGCTCTTCCTTGTCCGTGGTCGAGGTGAGTTCGAGAACCTCGGGATAGGACCCATGAAGCATGCAGCGCTCGAGAATCGCGCGACTGTCGACGACCGTCGGTGACTGCTCGGAGTACGCGACGGGATAGAGCAGCAACGTCCGTTGACGACCGGTCAGCGGCTCTCCGGTGCGCCTCGCGAGATCGAACGAGGATGATCCGGTTGCGAGGAGTCGCACACCCTTGTGGTGATCGTGCAGCAGCTTGAGACAACGACCGATGTCGGGGAAGTTCTGGGCCTCGTCGATGAAGAGGTATTGGGCGCCTTCGACCAGTCGTTCGAGCGCTCCTCGCTCCGGCTTCAACAGGCTGTGGTCGTCGAGGAAGTCACCATTCAGCATCCTCACCGTGCCGTCGAGATCGGAGCGGATCTTCGCGAGCAGTGTCGTCTTGCCGACCTGCCGGGGGCCGAACAGGACGAGCACCTTGTCTGCGCGCCGCAACGCGTTGTGGATCCTGTCCTCGAGCTGCCGTCGAATCACGGAAACCTCCTGACCTCATCCCATAGAGTCGGTAATTCGGGGATCATACTCCACGAATTTACGTAAATTCGTGGATTCAACTCCTCGACTTTTGCCAATCGACGTCCCGTTGCGCGCTCACGACTCGAGCCAGCGCACAAGTCGATCGAGCGCTGCGTCGAGCGCCTTCGAGCCCTTTTCGAGCACGCGCATCAGCGCCGCGCGCTTCTCGATCTGAGCCGGCACGCTGCGGATCGTGAAGTCGCGCGGGTCGAGGTCGTCGTCGAGTTCGTCCCAATCGAGCGGCGTCGAGACGGGCGCTCCCGGACGCGGTCGCACCGAGAATGGCGCGACGACGGTCTGCCCGCGGCGGTTCTGCAGGTAGTCGATGTAGACGCGTCCCGACCGCCTTCGCTGGTCGCGTTCGATCGTCGCGATCTTCGGGAGCCGCTGCACGATCATGCGGGCGATGCCCTCGGCGAAGCCACGGGCGACGTCGTAGTCGTACCCGCGCGCGAGCGGCACCAAGATGTGCAGACCGCTCTGCCCGCTCGTCTTGAGGAGCGCCTTCAGCGATGCGCGCTCCAAGAGCTCGTGCGCGAACCGCGCGATCTCGACCACGTCGCGGAACGGCGCTGTCTTCGGGTCGAGATCGATCAGAGCGAAGTCGGGTTCGTCGAGCGAACCGCGGCGCGAGAGCCACGGGTGCAGCTCGAAGCCGCCTTCTTGGACCGCGAACGTCAGTGCTTCGGCGCTGTCGATCACGAGGTAGTCGATCGTGCGCCCACTACCGCGACTCTCGATGGGCAAACGATCGAGCCAATCGGGTGCGTGCTCGGGCAGGTTCTTCTGGAAGAAACCTTCGCTCTCGATGCCATCCGGGAAGCGCCGCAGCGTCATCGGTCGATCGCGCAAGAACGGCACGAGAAGGGGCGCGACGCGTGCGTAGTAGTCGAGCACATCGCCCTTCGTGTAGCCGTCGTGCGGGAACCACACTTTGTCGCGATTCGTGATGCGCACCGTGTGGTGCTCGCTTTCGATCGACTTGCTGCCTCTCTTCGTCTTCGATTCGCGAGCAGGACTCGACGCGCGCGCACGACCCTTGGTCGCGCCGCCCTTCGTGGTGCTCTTCGCTCCGGCCTTGCGCTCCCTCACGTTCGATTGCGCCTTGCGATCCAAACGCACACGCAGCCACGCATCGTGCTTCCCGGACCGATAGGGCGCATCGAGTTCCTTCGCGAGCATGGTCGTGTGCTCTTGCGACGTGAGCACGCTCGCGAGCCCGTCACCGTCCCGTTCGACCGGAAGAACGGCGTGCAACGAACGCGAACCCGTGAGCAACGCACCGAGGACCCGCTTGCGCTCGCGCAGTGCGAGTGGTCGCACGTCCCAATCTTCGTAGTAGACGACATCCGTCGCGTAGAACGCGAATGCATCGCCATCACCGGGCACCGGCTGTCCCTCGCTCTCGGCCACGAGAACGCCATCGAGGATGACACACGCCGCAGCGATGCCCCGGGCCTCACTCGCGATCGACGCGAGATCATCCTCGAGTCGCCGCGTGTGCTCGCGAGCACGGGGCCCACGAAAGCGAACCCGTCCTTCGTCCACCTCGAGCCAACACCGCTGTCCACCGAATGCGACTTCGAAGTCGGGCTCGAAGCCGTAGTGGTCGTCCAGACTCGCGAGGTCCGAGCGCGCGACTTCGCGTGTGCCGGGTTCGGCGAAGTGCAGCGCCCGCGGAAGCGCCGCAGGAACCGCGTCAGAGAAATCGCAGCCGCGCGCGAACGGCGACGTCTTCGCATACGCGTCCTTGGCCTTGAACAGGAGCCAAGACTCGTTGTTCTCACCGGGCCTCGGCCGCATGCGTACGAGATGCCACTCACCACGCAGCTTGCGACCGAACAAGCGCAACTTGATCTCACCACTCTCGAGGCCCTGCACCGGGTCGTAGCCCTCGACCGACTCGTACGTTCCGCTGTCCTCCACACGCATGGTGCCAGCACCGTACTCACCGCGTGGGATCTCCCCCTCGAACGTCAAATACTCGATCGGATGGTCTTCGGTCCGCACGGCAAGGCGCTTGACCTTCGGATCCCAAGCGACGCCCTTCGGGATCGCGAACGAGCGCAGCACACCTTCGGCCTCGAGCCGCAGGTCCCAGTGCAGATGACTCGCATCGTGACGATGCAACACGTACCGATGCGTTCGCGCATGCATCGGGCGCTTGCCCCGTGGCTCCGGAGTGCGCGCGAAGTCACGCTTGGCGTCATATCGCTCCAGGGAGCCGCGCGGCTTCTTCTTCTTGGTCGCCATCGACGTTCTCTATGCGATCAAGTTAGCAGCGTGATGAACGCCTGAACACGCCCCGAGCACATGCCACATCGCTCCAGCTGCCTCGGAAAGCATCGACGCATCCACCGACGTTCCAATCAGAACCGAACCGTGCACGGCGGCGAGAGCCGCCTACCATGCGCCCCATGAAAGCTCTCCCCACCTTGGCGGTCCTCGCTGCCCTGTCGTTTTCGGATCGGGCCTGCGTGTCGCAGGATGCACAGAACAAAGAGCTCGATCAGCCGGCTCCTTCTTTCGAATCGGCTCGCTGGACCACGAAACAGACGGTCCAGTCTTTCGAGCGCGGCAAGGTCTACGTCATCCAATTCGCCCAAGATGACGTGCGGTCACTCCACCCGGCTCCGCTCGGGAATTGGTTCGAACCGCTGCGCACTCGCGTCGTCCCGGTCTTCGTCTTCTATGGCTCGAGAAAGCTCGATTTCGACAAGCTCTCGCAGGCCGTCGAGAAGGCCGCGCTTCCTGACCTTCGCATCGCGTTCGACACCGATCGAAAGGTCTACCAGTCGTGGCTCGAGGCCAACGGTAAGTCCGCGCCGATCTCGGCGGTCGTCGACAAGAAGGGTCGGCTCGTGTGGTTCGGTGGCACGCTGTGGCTCAACTTCGTCGTCGATGCCGCACTCGCCGGCAAGGACATCGGCAAGGCTCGAGAAGAACTCGCCACGATTCAGAAGGCCACCTTCTCGACCGACGACATCGTCGCAGACGACGCAAAGGCAGCCGTCAAAGCCGCGAACGAACTCTACAAACGCTACCCACCCGCGGGCGCACTCGTACTGCCGATGGTGTTCGACGCCCTGATGAAGAAGGGCGAACTGGCTCTCGCCGATTCCTTGGCTCCGGCAGCGTTCGAAGCGGCCTTGATCGACGGTTACGACAACACCCTCAACGACCTCGCGTGGAGCTACGTCGATCCGTCGATCGACCGCAAGGATCGAAAACTCGATCTCGCGCTGAAGGCTGCACAGGCTGCAGTGAAGGCTAGCGGAGAACGCGACGGCGCTTTCCTGGATACGCTCGCCCGCGTCTACTTCTGGAAGAAAGACTACGCCAACGCGATCGCGATCCAGAAGAAGGCAATCGAAGTGACCGAGTACGACGACGATCGCGAGCCTCTCGAGGCAGCGCTCGCGGCGTACGAAGCCGCAGCTCGCAAATAGCGCCGCGCAAACTCGGCGCGGAGCGGTCGCTTCAGCGCGTGGCTCGCGAGACCGCTTCGCCGGTCTGCACGCGCCAGAGCCGGTCGTAGACACCGCTCCTCGCGAGCAGCGTCTCGTGCTTGCCGTCCTCGACGACGCGCCCGTTCTCGAGCACGTAGATGTGATCGGCATGGCGGATCGTCGACAATCGGTGGGCGATGACGAGGGTCGTGCGCCCGACCGAAACCTGCGCGAGCGAGCGTTGGATCGCGGCTTCGGTCTCGTTGTCGACGGCGGACGTCGCCTCGTCGAGCACGAGGATCTTCGGATCCTTGAGGATCGCGCGTGCGAGGGAGATGCGTTGGCGTTGGCCACCGGACAAACGCTGACCACGCTCGCCGACGATCGTGTCCCATCCCTGCGGGAGTGCTTCGATGAATGCTTCGGCTTCGGACAGCCGTGCCGCGTCGCGGAGTTCGGCTTCGGTCGCGTCGCGACGGCCGTAGGCGATGTTCTCACGCACCGTGCCGTGGAAGAGATAGACGTCCTGGCTCACGACTCCGATCGAATCGCGCAGGCACTCGAGGTTCCAGTCGCGCACCGAAGCGCCATCGACGGTCACGGCACCCTGCAGGACGTCGTAGAAGCGCAGGAGCAGCTTGACGAGCGTCGTCTTGCCCGAGCCGGTCGAACCGACGACCGCGACGGACGAGCCTGCCGGCACGTCGATCGTCACACCATCGAGAACGGGAAACCCCTCGACATAAGCGAAGCCGACGTCGTCGAATCGAATCTCGCCGCGTACGGGTGCACTGTGCGAGCCGCTCACGATCGTCGGCTTGCGCGTCAGCAGGTCGAGCACGCGCGTCGTCGATGCCATCGCCCGCTGATACAAGTCGAACGTCGCGCCGAGCCGCGTGAGCGGCCACAACAAACGCTGCGTCAGCACGAGAACCGAGCTATAGGCACCCGCCGCGAGCGCGCCTTCGAGCGTCAGATAACCACCGTAGATCATCGAGGCGGCAAAACCGATCAACACGAGCATCCGAATGAGCGGCGTGAACGCCGCACTCAGCTTGATCGCTCGACGGTTGCTCTCCTTGTACGCGCCACTCTCGACCGCGAGTTGTGCCGCTTCGTGATCCTCCGCCCCGTAGGCCTGGATCGTCGCCATTCCTTGGAGGTCGTTCGCGAGGCGCGCGTTGAGCTCCCCCACGCGTTGCCGTACGTCGGTGTAGCGCGGCGCCATGTGCCGTTGGAAGACGACCGACCCCCACACGAGGAACGGCATCGGGATCATCGAAACGAACGCGAGCGTCGGCGACAGGATCACGAACCAGATACTGACGAAGACGACCGTCGTCACGACCTGCACGACTTCGGCGAACCCGACGTCGAGGAAGCGCTCGAGTTGGTTGATGTCATCGTTGAGGACGCTCATCAGCTCGCCGCTACTGCGCTTCTCGAAGTAGCCGAGTTCGAGCGTCTGCACGTGGCGATACGCGTCCAGGCGAAGGTCGTGCTGAACCGCTTGGGCAAGCTCACGGAACTCGACTGCCGCACGATACTCGGTCCAGGACTCGAGGATGAAGATCACGATCGTCGCGATGCCGATCACTACGACTTGCGTGAACGGATCCTTCAACCCGAAGCTCGCGAGCCACGACGCATCGCGCTGCACGACGGCATCGACCGCGAGTCCGATCAGGAGCGGTGGTGCGAGATCGAGGACCTTGTTGGTGAACGACCACGCACTCGCTCGCCAGAGCGCGCCGCGATGCGACGAAGCATGATCGAGCAAACGGCGAAACGGCGCGGCTCGCGTCATCGACCGCTCGTTTCGCCCGCGCTCTTTCTTGGGCGCAGTGCGGGCACGCGCACGTCCTGCGCCATGGCTTCGATTGCCGGTAGGTCGACGCTGATCGCGTTGCGATACTTCTCGAGCTGCTCGTCGATCTCCTTCGTGACTTCTTCGCGCACGGCCTCCGCTTGATCCGTCGGCCGGAACGATCCCGTGCCGACGACTCCGGCGAGCGCACTGAGTTCGTTGTTGAGACGGATCGGGAAGTTGAGCGGATCCTGGTTCGATCGATTCTTCGTCTGGTACAGCGCTTCTTCGATGTCGGTCAGTGTTTTCGCGAGGGCCTTGCAGCGCTCGATCAGCTTGTCAGCACCGTCGACATCCTTCGCTCGTGCGCGCAGATCGTCGAGGTCCGAGCGAACGCGTCGAAGATCGAGAATCGCGTCGTGCGTCTCGCTGAGTTTGTCGCGCAGCGAGATCAAGAAATCGAACTGCGCCTTCAAGTCCTCCGGTGTGGCGCTC
>JAGQQW010000242.1 GCA_020426005.1 Planctomycetota bacterium
GTGCCGCCGGTCTTCGCGGCCGGGTGGTGCGCGATCGAGGCGATTCGAGGTCACTGGCCCGGCGCTGCCTATCAGCACGGGCAGATCGCACAGTCCTTCTATCAGATGCCCGCTCTCCTGGCGCCGGCTCGGTTCGTCGGGGAGACAGGGTGCAATCTGCTGTTCGCGATGATCGCGGCGGGGCTCGCCGGCATCGCGCTCGGCGTGCGGCGCGTGTCGATGATCCAGATCGCGAGCGCTTGCGTGGCGATTGCTCTTGCGGCAGTCGTGATCCGCGATCCGCAAGCGCTCGGCGACCCGTTGCGCGTCACGTTGGTGCAGACGATGCAGCCCGCATTCCGCGATCAGCCGATGGCCGAACGCCTGCGCGACCCGGACGGCCTCTATGCGCACTATCGGGAACTCGCGAAGACGGTGCCCGATTGCGACCTGGCGGTTTGGCCCGAAGGCGCCTTGTCGGGGGTCTTCCTCGTCGCCGGCGACGAAGAGGCGACTCAAGTGCGTTCGCTCGCACCGCTCTTCGGCAGAGCCAAGGCACTTCTGATCGGCGCGTTGCGCACCGATGCCGACGTCGAGCGCGGCGATCGCGGATGGCCGAGCGCCTATCGCAACGCTGCCTATCTCCTCGAGCGTGGATCCGGTGACGACATCGTCATCCGAGGCATCCACGAGAAGCAGTACCTCGTGCCCGTCGGCGAGACGTTGCCGTTCTGGCTCGCATGGCTCAAGTCGTGGATGCCGTGGTACTGGCGCACGCAGCGTGGAGAGCCGCGCGAACTCCCGCGACTCGGTGATGGGCGCGCCCTCGGGGTCGCGATCTGCTACGAGAATTGCTTCGGGACCTTCTTCGCGCGCGAGGCCAGGGGGGCCGCGAGCTTCTTCGCGGTCCCGAGTTTCGAGGGCTGGTATCGCCAAGGAGCCGAACTCGATCAGATGCTCGCGATGACGGTGTTGCGCGCGATCGAAACCGGGCGACCCGTCGTACGGGCGACCAGTGACGGGATTTCGTGTGCCGTCCGGCCGGACGGCGAGGTCGCACTCGCGCTCCCGCGCAACGAAGCGACGACGGCAGTCGTGACGATTCAGCCTCGGCAGGGGGCGACGGTCGCCGTCCACGTCGCTGGATTCGTCCCGTTTTTTGCGGCGGCGTTCGTCATTTTTTGTCTCGCGTATCCGCGACGGCAACGCCCCGATCGCGCAAATGGGGGTCCAGAGGGCCCTACGGGGCCGACTTCGGCCGAAGCGCCGGGATAGAATCGTTCGGGCCGATGTCGTTCACGGCTTCTTGACCGCCCCGAGTCCTGCAGTAACAATCGCGTCTTCTTGGGGATAGCTCGTTTGCGATCCCCGAGGTCCGGTGGCCTGCATCAGTTCGGAAATCGGTCGAGACGCCAAGAACGGCGGTCTTCCGCTTCGGCGGAGGGTAAGCTTCGGTCTCCGCGTTTGCGGAGGACGGGTTTCTCGGTCCGGCCGTCCTGGTTCTCCAGGTCTCCGCTCCTCGTGCAGCTGCACGCGGACCGTTGCCCCGACAGAATCGCCGCTCCCTTAGCAGTCCGTCTACCCCCGATCTTCTCCACGGAGAATCTCACGAGATGAGTCCAATCGGTCGTCTTTTCATCATCCTGAACCTCGTTCTCGCGGCGGCCTTCATCGGCTTCGCGGGCTTCTATCTCAAGAACCAGACTTCGTACAAGACCAAGCTGGAAGAGAAGATCGCCGCTGCCGAAGCGGAGAAGAAGAACCTCGAGGAGCAGATCGTCGCTCTCAACGGGCAGGTCCAGAACTACTCGACGGACTTGACCACCAAGTCCTCGCTCCTCGCGACCTCGCAGACGACGATCAAGTCGCTCGAAGAGGCCGACACGGACAACAAGAGCAAGCTCCAGCGCTTGACGCAGAAGCTCGAGTCGATCGATGCGTCGTCGGCGCAGATCGCGAGCAAGCTCGAAGATCAGAGCACCCGCATCGAGACCCTCACGAAGGAATGGGTCGCGGCCAACGAAGCCAAGATGCAGGCCGTCAGCTCGCAGAACAGCCTCCAGGACCAGCTCAACGCGGTCGAGGCCAGCCTCACGAAGGAAAAGCAGCGCACCGAGAGCCTGATCGCCGACCTCAATGAAATGACGTCGACGAAGCAGGACCTCGAAATGCAGATCGCCGTCATCCAGAAGGCGATCCCCAACGTCGCGGAGATCATCAAGGGCGCGCAGCCCGCGATCGACGGCACGATCATGGACGTCAACAACGCGCTCCAGTCGGTCACGATCAGCCTCGGCGAGAACAGTGGCGTCACGCCGGGCATGAGCTTCTCGATCCACGACGGCACCTCCTACAAGGGTGAAGTCCGCGTCGTCGAAGTCAGCGACAACCTCGCGTTCGCTCGCGTCGAGAACGCCGTTCCGAGCAAGTCGATCTCCAAGGGCGACAAGGCGACGACTCGCCTCGGCACCCGCTGATCCAGGAGGACGACCATGGCACGCAGACAAGCAGTCGTTGAAGAAGCCCCGATCGAGATCCTCGACGAGGGCGATTCCCAAGGCCAGGGCATCGATTTCGCGATCATCGTGACGACCAGCATCCTGCTGATCGGAGCGCTCGTGTTCGCGATGATGGCGCTCGGCGATCACTACGGACGCGGCCCGCTCGCGGGCTGAGCCGCAGTCGGGGCAGACACCGAAGGGGTCCGATGCTCATGCATCGGGCCCCTTCGTGCGTTCCGGGGGGAGCGCACGCCACTGCCAAGGTGATTTCGCTCGCGACATGGTGCGAGCGGCTCGTTAGCCTGAGCCCCAGGAATCAGGGGGCCGGAGCGCCGCTCGGATGCCCCGTTCCGGATAGCCACATATGGGGAGGCCGAATTCGAGCCGAGAGGGGGGAGCTTGAAGCTGATCGAATGGGTGGCAGGTCGCTTCTCGATCGACATGGGGATCGATCTCGGGACGGCGAACACGCTCGTCTACGTCGAGGACGGCGGAGTCGTGATGAACGAGCCGAGCGTCGTCGCGGTCAAGGCGGGTTCGAGCGAGGTCATCCTCGGTGGACGTGCGGTCGGCCGCGAGGCGTATCGCATGCAGGGTCGTGCTCCACACGGCATCGATGTCATTCGTCCGCTGCGCGAAGGTGTGATCGCGGACTTCGAGATCACCGAAGCGATGCTGCGCTATTTCATCAACGCGTTGCACAATCGGCGTCGCTTCGTCAAGCCGCGGCTCGTGATCGCGATCCCCTACGGCACGACCGAGGTGCAACGGCGTGCATTCATCGACAGCGCAGAGCGTGCCGGCGCTCGTGAGGTCTACCTCGTCGAGGAGCCGATCGCTGCCGGGCTCGGCGCGGGACTCCAAGTCACCGAACCCGAAGGCAACCTGATCATCGACATCGGTGGCGGCACGACCGAGGTCGCGGTGCTGTCGCTCGCTGGCGTCGTCGAAGCCGCGTGTTTGCGCGTCGCTGGCGACAACTTCGACGAAGCGATCGTCAAGCACATTCGCGACAAGTACAACCTGCTCATCGGTCCGTTGATGGCCGAGGACATCAAGCACACCATCGGCTCGGCACGCGCGATGGAGCAGGAGTACTCGCTCGAGATCTCGGGGCGCGATTTCATGACCGGCCGGCCGCGCCGCGCGTTGATCAGCTCGGACGAGATTCGAAGCGCACTCCAGGATCCCCTGCGCCGCATCATCACCGGGATCCAGAACGTACTCGAGCGCACCCCGCCCGAACTCAGTGCCGACCTTACCAAGAACGGATGCACGCTCGCGGGCGGTGGTGCGCTTCTCAAAGGGCTCCCCGAAGTCTTGGCGGAAGAACTCGACCTCGAGATCAACGTCGCCGACGACCCGCTCACGTGCGTCGCGCGCGGTACGGGCGTCGTCCTGCGGCAGCTCGATCGCTTGTCCCCGTTCCTCTACAGCAGCAATCAGAACTGATCGCCCGACGAGCGTTGTCGGGACGGACTCCTCGATCGAGGCGACACGATGCGCTTCTTCCAGGACAACACGCTGCTGTCGAAGAGTGCCGTGCGGCGCAAGCGTGCGAGCGGGGTTCTCGCGATCCTCGGTGTGCTCCTCACGCCGTTCGCGTGCTTTTGGCCCGAGGCGACGTTGCCGTTCGAAGGGGCGATCCGCTCCATCGTCGCCCTCGCGTTTCGTCCGTGGTCCGTTCGCGATGTCGTCTTCGCGGGTGAGCGACCCGCTGCCTCGCCAGAGCCCGAGGCACGCGAGCGTGCGCTCGTCGATGCCTTCCGGCAGACGCTCGACCATGGCGCGCTCACTGGTCACGAGCTCGTCCCTCCGTATCTGTGCACGGTTCGTAAGACCGAAGGCGGGCGCCGTCGACCGACGACTCTCGTGCTCGATGCGCGTGCGAGTCGCGAGGAACTCCAGCGCCTTGCAGGGACACCGGTCGTGCACGGCGAAGATCTCGTCGGGTTCGTCATGGCTCCACCCGCGGATGCGCTGCCGAAAGGCGCCGAGCGTGTGGAAGGCGTCGAGCTCGATGACTTCGTGCGTGTGCGCACGATCGATCACGTGCCGTCACGGCGGGAGACTCTCCGCGGGATCGTCGCGTCGCGCATCGTCGCCGTCGCGCGTTCGGAACGCGCCCCCGAAGCACCGGCGCTGCGCATGCTCGTCGAGCCGGCGCACGTGCACGACCCGTTTCGGCTGCGTGTGGTCCGCGCGGCTCCGGCGCAGCTCGAGACATGGAGCGAGGACGTCGCACCGTACATCGCGCGCACGGCGAAGAGCGATCGTTTGCAGTCGTTGTTGCCTGCGGGGCTCGTGCTCGGAACCGTCGAGGATGTCGGATATCGAGAACGCGCGTTCGTCCTCAGTCGCTTCGTCGAGCCGCGCTTCGATGCGCGGAGCCTCGTTCGCGTCGGTCTCTTGCTCACGGGTCGTTCGGCACCCGAGATCCGAGTGCGGTCCGCGCCGCCGCGAGGCGTGGCATCCACGGTCTGGTCGTCACCGGTCGCGTCTCCTTGGCGGCGGGTGGTTCTGGCGGCGCGCAACGTGAGGCGAGGCGGCGCCGTCATCGACGGGTTGCGTTGCCTTGGGCGCGTGGATTGGGCAGGCTTCGGTTTCGCAGGCGCGGTTCCTCTGTGCGAGGTCGATGCACGGATCCCACTCGTGCTCCTGCGCGGCTCCCGCACGCAGGCCGTGTACGCGCGCGGGGCAGGCATCGTGCTCGGTGCAGACGGCACGCAGTATGGTCGCTTTCACATCGAGCATCCGGTGGCGTTCGATGGTGGTGGTTGGGGCGACGCGTGGGTCTTCACCGGTGTGGATGGCGAGAACTTTCCACACGGTCTGCTCTGTGGTCGGTTGCGCCATGGTGAGGCTTCGAGGGTCGACGTCGAGCTGTTCGGCATCGCACCGTGGCCGCCACAGGTCGAGTTCACGGCCGGAGGCGTACGATGATCCGTTCGTGGATCGAGTTCGTCGTGCTCGTACAACTCGCAGGCCTCGAAATCGCCCTCATCGCGCGCGTGGGTCCGGAGCTGGTCCCCGATCTCTCGGTGCTCGTCATCGTCGCTTCGCTCGTCGCGCGGGACGAGCGACGGATCTTGCCGCGCTTCGCGTCGCTATCCATCGCCCGAGCGACGTTCGCGCCTGGCAGCTTCGTGTATTGGCTCTGGTGGATGCTGGCGGCGTATTGGTGTGTGCGACCGTTCTCACGACGGTTCTTTCCGGATCGCTGGCCCTTCCAAGCCGTGAGCGCGTTCGCCCTTGCGGCGCTCGCATCGTTGTGCGGTAGCGTCGTCCTCGCATCCGGTGACGGAGACCCTTACGAGCGCGGAATCACGGCGTGGATCGTCACCGGCGTCGTCGTGCCCGGATGCTTGGTGGTGGGCTCGCTCTTCGGCCTAGGGAAACGCGCGGTGATGCGTCCCGAGGTGTCGTCATGAGGCGCGGCACGCGTCGTCAGCCACTTCGGCCCTGGACCGCCTTCGAAGAAGGTCGTGGCCGTGTCAGCCGAGCCAAGCGACGTCTCGCCGTCCTCGCATCGTGCATTCTGCTCGCGCCGATCTTCCTCGGGATGCGTCTCTTCAACCTGCAGATCGTCAAAGCCGAGGAGATGCGGTTGCACCGCACGCGCAATCTCCACGGTGTCGAGTGGTTGCACGCGAAGCGCGGGACGATCGCGGATTCGAGTGGCCGTGTACTCGTGGAGGACGAGTCGCAGTTCGTCTTGCGCTTCGTCTATCGCGACTTCCGCCGCGGTCACGTCTGCGGTTTGCTCGTGCACCTCGATCGCTTCTTGCGCGAACTGCAGACGGTCACGCGCGACGGGCCGGACGGCGCGATCGTGCCGGATGGCATCGTCGATGGCGAACCGCTCACGTACGTCGATCCGGTCGAGCGCTTCGAGGCTGCCGCACTGCGAACACTCGATCTGCGGATCTCCCTGCTTCGCCGCGATGGTCCCCTCGGCAAACGTCTGCGTTCGGTACTGCGGTTCTACGTGTTCCACGTGCTGGACCAGACTTCGACGCTGCGCCATCACGGCATTCCGGTCGCGCGAGTGTTCGAAGGTCTCGATGGCGCGGACCGTGACCTACCCGTGGCGACGTTCGTCGCGAGTTCGGGGGGACTACCTTGGACAGCAGTGGATGTGGCGGGCGAGGTCGTTGCGCGCGTGCGCAAGCAAATCGCTGCGCTCGACGAACTCGCAGGAATCCTCGGTCCTCGACTGACGCTGCCGGGATCGATGACACGGGTCGCAGGCAAAGGCTCAGCGGCGGGGTGGGTCAGCGAGCACGGTGATCTGTTCGCATGGCTCGATGCGTGCGATCGATTGCACGATCGTAGAACCGAAGCTCGCGTGGACGAGTTGCGCGCGCGTCAAGCCGAGTTCGTCCCCGGATTCTGGAGCCGAGTCTTCGACGCGTGCTTTCCAGCCAAAGCGGCCGAAGGAACGACGCTGTCGCGTCGACTCGCGAATGCCCTGACTGCCGGCACGCGCGGTGGAAAGCACGCGACGGAGTTCGAAGAACGAATCGCGTTGCGATTCCGGAGCGAGTACGGGCCCGTCGTCGTCGAAAAACCCGTCGAGTTCGAGAGTGTCGTTGCCTTGGTTCTCGGGAAGCGCGAGTCGTATCCGGGCTTCGAGGTCGGCGAAGAGCTGAGGCGGCGTTACCCGACGCTCGACCCTCGCGGGCGGCCGTACTCTTTCCTCGGGATCACGCAATGGCGCGAGTCGGTCGATGATGCTGCCAAGCCGACGCTCGTGCTCGGCGACGAGCTCGACTCCGACGTCGATGGCACCAAGCGACTCCACCTCGCGGAGGACGAGCGCGAGATCTGGCAGGAGGAAGTCAAGCGGCGCTTGCTCAGCGAGTTCCGCGTGCGCGAAGGGCTCAACAACTTGGAGGCGTATCTCGATCCGCTTCTGACGGGGCAAGCGGGTTGGCGTGCCCTCTTGCGCGACCGGACGGGGCAAGAGCGCTTCAGTCCGACGCACGTCGCGGCACGTCGTGGTCACGACGTCGAGCTCACGATCGATCACGAAGTGCAGGACCTCCTCGACAGCGCACTCGAGGAGGCGAGCCTCGAGACCATCAACGGTCACTCGCTCGATCGTGCGAAGGTCAA
>JAGQQW010000243.1 GCA_020426005.1 Planctomycetota bacterium
TCTCGACCGAAGGCACGGGCACGGGCAACATGGGTCGCGTTCGCCTCCACGTCGCGGGCCAAGGCGCGTTCAACCCGATCGTCCCCGAGCTCACGACGAGCGCGCGTCCGGTCATCGGCACGACCGCGGGTCTGGCCTCCAAGTCCAACATCGCGTCGGCGCAGGCTGGCTTGCTGCTCCTCTCGACGGGTCGCCTCCCGCAGATCCCGACTCCGTTCGGTGATCTCCTCGTCACGCTGCCCTCGGTTCTCGAAGTCGTGACTCCGGGTGCTGGCGGCAACATCCCGCTGCCGCTGCCCAACACGGCTTCGCTCGTCGGAGCGAAGGTCACGTGGCAGAACTTCTTCTTCGACTTCACCGGTCCGATCTTCGGCGCCTCGAACGGCGTCGAGTGGCTCATCGGCGAGCAGTAATCGAAGGGCCTGACCCTGGCTGAGCCAGCGGTCAGGACGCCGCAGCCTGAAGTTCGCGGCTACTTGCCAGCCTCGCTCCGGTGGTGTTGCTCGTAGTGCGCGCGCAGTGCGTCGACACCAAAGTCGTTCGTGAGGTCGTGCCAGACTGTGTGCACGTGGTTGGCGCCGTTCTGCGTGTTGTCGTACTCGATCGCAAACGTCGGCCCCTGGATGCGGTAGTAGTGCCCCGCGCCGCGCTCGGTCGCGCCCATCCAGGCGAAGTGGATTTCGTTCCGCCCCGCGTCAAGAAGCTTCGTCGCCGCCGTCTCCCAGTCTTCAAGGTTCTGGAGGTAGACGCGGATCAGACGCCAGAGCAACTCGCGCTGGCGTTCGTCCATGGCGGTCCACGCGAGGCCGCGCGGCGCGCCGAGGCTCTCGCGCGTCTTGCCCGGGCCCCAGACCACGTCGGGGGGTGCGGTGTCCGCGAGTCGGGCGGTCTTCTTCTGCGTTTCGCTCAGCGTGCCGAGCAGCTCGAACCCCAGGTCCTCCTCCTCCGGGAGCGCACGGAGCCCCGCGTGCATTCCCGTTCGCACCTCGGCGGGGTTCGCGCCGAGGAAGGCCGGTGTCGCGAGCACTGTCTCGCGATCGACGGTCGTGAAGTTCCACGAGACATGATGCCCCTGCAATCGGACGCCCCAGCCGCCATCCCCGGAGGGCTCGCCGAAAACGGCGATCGAGTAGCGGCCCGGATCGCGCCGTGGGTCCTTGCGGCCCGCGGCCTCAGCGATATCGCGGAGCGTGTCTTCGAGGCGCACGATCGTCGTCGTCTTGTGGTAGCCGGACGCGCTGAGCACCGAGATCAGCAAGCGGTGCACCAGGCACTTCTGCGCGACTGAGAGCTCGTTCAGCTGCACGCCGGGGTAGACGTTCGGGACGAAGTGCCATTGCCGCCGCTCGGCGTCAGCGAACGGAAACGTCGCCTTGGCTCGTTGCGCTTCGTCGAAACTCGCGAGCAGCGCTTCGACCTCGCGCTGCATGCGCACGGCGGCGGGCTCGCCGTCGGATCGACGGAAGGGGACGAGTGCGCCCGCCGCGAACGCGGCGCTCAGCGTGCAAATCAGCACGGTCTTCATGGTTCCTCCTAACCGACGCCCGACGTGTCGGATCGGGCGGCTGCAGAGCATTCTGCCCGACGCGAACGGCATCGCCTCGGTGGGGCCCTTTCAGATTCTCGAGATCGCAGCGCCAAGCGACCGCCGTCAGCCTGACAATGTCGTGCTGCCTCGAACCTCGACCGCGCGTCCTCTTCACTGCCGATCCATGACCGACCCCAGGAATCCCGAACTCAACGTCCTCGGTACGGCACTCGAGCCTTGCTGCACGAATCCGATGACCGGCATCTTCCGCGACGGTTCCTGTCGCACGCATCCTCAGGATCTCGGGATGCACACGGTATGTGTCTTCGTGACCGCCGACTTCCTCGTCTTCTCGAAGGCGCGCGGCAACGACCTGACGACGCCGCGCCTCGACAACGACTTCCCGGGTCTCGTGCCGGGTGATCGATGGTGTCTCTGCGCCCTGCGTTGGGTCGAAGCGGCCGACGCGAACCTGGCTCCCCCGGTTCTCCTCGAAGCCACGCACGAGAAGACACTCGAGGTCATCGACCTCGAGCGCCTGAAAGTGCACGCGGTCGACCCGCAGCAGGACGATCTCCTACGCGGAAAACGCAACTAGCCAGCAGTCAGGACGCCGCGCCGAGAATCTCGCGTGCGAGTTCGAGGATGCGGCTGGGGCTGAACGGCTTCGTCAAGTAGTCGTTCGCTCCGCTCTCGAGTCCGGTGACCCGATCGCTCTCCTGCCCCTTGGCGGTCAGGAGCACGAGGTGGACATCGGCGAGGCCCTCGTCCTTGCGGACTTCTCGCACGACGTCGTAGCCGTTCATCTTCGGCATCATCACGTCGAGGAACACGAGAGCTGGCTTGTGCTCGCGGATCATCGCGAGCGCTTCTTCGCCGTTGCGCGCCTCGAGGACGTTCATGTTCCCTTTCCGCAGCACGAAGGAGAGCGAGCGCAGGATGAAGGGTTCGTCGTCGACGACGAGGATCGTTTCGTTCTGGGTCATTCGGTGCTCCCGATGCCGGCTGCCGCAGCGCATGGCTCGACATGGTCCACACAACACTTGATGACGACGACCGTCACATCGTCGTCGGCTGCTCGGTGGTCGGAATGCGCATCGACTCGCCGGTAGATACCGTCGAGGATCTTGCCTGCGCTCTCACGTTGAAGATGTTGGACGATTCCCGCGAGGCCTTCCTCGTCGAGCATGTTCCCTCGCGCGTCCGTCGCCTCCGTGACGCCATCGGTGTAGAGGACGAGCAAGTCGCCGTCGGCGAGCCACAACTCGCTTTCCTCGTAACCGATGTCCGGCATGAATCCGATCATCGGGCCGCCGCCATGCAGCCACTCGATCGAACCATCACGCCGCAACACGAGTGGCGGATTGTGGCCGGCATTGGCGTAGCGGATCCTCGCTCCACGTGCCGTGTCCCGTTCGACGACCGTCAAGAAGAAGGCGGTGATGAACAGCTCGTTGCGCACGAGGTCCTCGTGCATCCCGCGACACAGCTCTTCGAGCGCACCCGACGGCGACTCCTCGTGGCGAAGGACGGCGCGGAGTTGACTGCGTGCCATGACCATGGCCATCGCGGACGCCATGTTGTGGCCCGACACGTCGGCAATGATGCAGTGTTGTTGCCCCGCGGCCGACTCGACGAAATCGAAGTAGTCGCCCCCGACCTGGTTCGCCGAGCGATTGCGCCCGGCGACGTCGAGCGAGCCCCAAGATGGCGCATTGGCAGGGATCAGGGTCTCTTGGATCGTCCGCGCGATCTGCAGTTCTTTTTCGGCCTCGGCACGCGCGCGCGTCCCGAGTGCAAGCCCGAGCAAGGTACCGACCGATTGCGCGAGATCCGCATCCGGACTGCCGAACGCACGCCCTGGACCGATGTCGTCGCGGTCGAACACGAGCAACGCGCCCAAGACCGAGTCGCGTTCGCTGCCGAAGCAGACGGGCACGATCATCAGCGAATGCTCGGCTTCGCTCTCGAGGCTGCCTGGCGCGATCTCGTAGGACGAGACGGTTCCGTAGCGCACCTTCGCGTCGATGAGCGCGTCGGCGAGCGGGCCCTGAACCGGCTCGTATTCACTGATCGTCGCGGGCTCACCATCCGTACTGAGTCGAAGGACGCGTCCGACCGCGAGCGGGCGGTCGCGCAAGACGAGGACACTCGAACGGACGCCGAGCGCCGTGTTGAGCGATTCGAGGCAGAGTTCGACCATCGCCTCGACCGTCTCGCACATAGGGAGGCGGTCCGAGAGGTCGTGCATCGCGCGAATCTGTTCGAAACACGTCAGCAGGTGCTCGGTCGTGTCTTCGGCCTCGTAGTCGCGCAAGCGTTCCCGCTCGAGCATGCCGCTCACGAGTTCTGCGAAATCGGCGAGCTCGGCGCGCGGCAACGACGCTTCGTCCGTCGCGACCACCCACAACTCGACGCATTCGCGCAGCCTTACGGGACGTACCTCGCAACTCCGCGACGGGGCGAGGTCGCGAACGACGAGACTCGTATCCTCGAACGAGAACTGTGGCTCCTCGTCGACCTCGGTACGTCCGCCAGCAGCGAGTTCACGACCCGAAGCATCGAAGATGCGTAACGCCGGACGACTCGGGCCGGAAACGAGGCGCGAAGAAAGCTCGACGAGGACCCTTGCCAGGTCTTGTGTCCCGGCACCGATCATGAATCAGACCTCGCTCTCGACTCGATCGACGGACTTCGTCAGAACCAGCACGTTCTGTCCATCTTCATACCGATACTCGAGGCTATCGAGCACTTCACGCATCAGCCCGATACCGTAACCACCTTCGGGAATCGCCGTCGGATCGGACGTATCCGGCAACGACCAGACGGCGGTGGGATCGAACGGCGCCGCGTGGTCACGCATCTCGATCGTGAAGCAGCGTCCATCCCAAGCGAGACGCAGCTCGACCTGGGGCACGCTCGGTGCGGAGTATCCGTGCCGGAGTACGTTCGAGATCGCCTCTTGGATCGACACGAGGATGTTGAAGCGCGTCTGCGCGGCATCCTCGGGAAACGGGATCTGCTCGAGCATCGTCTCGGCGGTCTGCCAAAACAGGCGCAGATGGTCGGCGTCTCCTTTGGTCTGAAGCATCACTTCGGCGTTCATCGACGTCTTCTCCGACGAAGTTCTCGGCGAGGGAGCCTCGTGTCGACTCCACGTGGACGTCTATCGACACGCAGGTGTCAGGACCTGAATCGTGCTTGGCCGTCAACAGAAGACAGCGGCACCGCCGGTCGTTATGCTCTGGCGACGCGGAGGCACGAGGGGATGACGATACGGAAATATCGGATGCGGTTCGGCACGGGATGGATCCTGCTCGCCTTCTTGGCGCTCGCCGGCTGCCGAGCGGCACACCTCGACGCCGTTTGGTCCGACGCGCCGATCTTGGGGCTCGATGACATCCTGGCACCGACGAGCGCCTCGAAGAGCCTCGTGATCCATCAGCTCGAGCGAGGACTCGATCAGGACCGAACGGGCAGTGACGCATGGTGTGCGGCCAAGCTCCGCATCGCCGCGCTCGAACTCGAACTCGCCAGTGCCGATCGCGCCGAGCGGGCCGCCCGTGAGGTTCTCGCCGCCGTGCCGACGGCTTCGCCCGAAGCGCAGTCGCTCGCAGGTCTCCTCCTGGGCCGCGCACTCGTGGCGTCGGGGCAACCCGCCGAAGCGCGTGCGGCCTTCGAAGGCGCCAAGCGTCTCGCCACGAACACGCGACTCGCGTCGACGATCGCGGACGACCTCGCCGCCGTACGCAACTTCGAGCCGACCGAAGCGACTCGAGTGGATCTCGTCTCCCGGGCAACGTGGGGTGCAGCTCCCGGAAAGGTCGATCGCATGGACCCGATGGGCACTCCGACTCGCATCACGATCCACCACTCGGCCGTGTTCTGTACCGAGTCGCCGAAACGCATCTTCGAGATCGCTCGCATCTTTCAGCGGACGCACATCGAAGATCGTGGCTGGGGGGACATCGGGTATCACTGGCTTATCGATCGCACCGGTCGCGTGCTCGAGGGCCGCGACATGCGGTATCAAGGGGCCCACGCCGGCAACAACGCGAGCAACCGACACAACATCGGTATCTGTCTCCTCGGGAACTTCGAACCCGGGCACACCGAACGAGCGCAGAAACCGAGCACGGCCCAACTCCGCGCCCTCGAGGGGCTCGTGCGCACGTTGTCGACGGCATGGAACATTCCTGCGCACCAGATCTTCACGCACCAGGAAATCCATCCGCATGGTGTCGGGGCCACCGCGTGCCCCGGTGTGTGGCTCACCCCGTTCGTCGAGTCGATGCGCACACGCTTCCGACAGGAGTGGACGGCAGCGACGCATTGACGGAGACGCGTGGACGGATTCGCGGGTGTCGCCGTGGTTGCGCCGTCGGGGAACTGTCGACGCGACGGTGAGGCTCGCGGCGCGCTGCATGGTGTCGCAGGGATAGGAGCATTCGCTCCGAACGCTATGCTATGCGCCGTAGCGTCACGACCTTTGCCGGTGTGATACGCTTCGTCGGAGCGCGTCCCTCGCCGACTCGCTCTCCCTGCCATCCATCCGCGCGCGGTTCCTGCCGCCGCGATCTGCCTCGTTCCTAACCCACCACGCGCTCTCCGTGCGCACGTTTCCGCAACCGCCATGCGCTTCGAGCTTCCATCACCATTCGTGATAATGATGCTCCTCCTGACGATGTTGTCGTCGTGCGCGACGCCGGCATATCCGATTCGCGAGGGCTACCAGTTCGAGTTCGCCGCCAGTCCGGCGCGCTCGGCGCTTCCGCTGCTCGGGCCCGGCGCGACCGTGGTCATCAAGTTCCGTCGCACGCCAGAACTCGATGAGACGCAACTCGTTCGCCCTGACGGCATGATCTCGATGCCGATGATCGGCGAGGTCGACGTCAACGAGAAGACTCCCGATGAGGTCGCCGACGCACTGTTGCGCGCTTACGAAGGCAAGCTCATCGACCCCGAGATCCGGGTTCTGATCCAAAAACCCGCGAATCGCCGCGTGTTCGTCGGCGGTCAGGTGCTCCGCGGCGGCGCGGTCGAAATGCCGGGTCGCATGACGGCACTCGAAGCGGTCATGCAGGCAGGCGGTCCCGACCTCCGCGAAGCATGCCTCGAGAGCGTGATCGTCGTGCGTCACGAAGGGGACAAGCGCATCGGCTATCTCGTCGACCTCGACAAGTCGTTGCGCGGCGAGGTTGCGACGCCGTTCCACCTGCGCAACAACGACATCGTCTACGTGCCTCAGACCACGATCGCCAAGATCGACCAGTGGATCGACCAGCACATCAACAAGCTCTTCCCGCAGTTCGGTCTCTTCTACCGGACCCCGGTAGGCAGCGCCGAAGTCGGCTTCCAAACGACGCGATGAACACGAGCCAACACTCACCGCGCTCGCGGACGCGTATCACGAGCCCGAAAGCCGCCTTCGCGATCCTCGAGCGACACGCGCGCATCGCCGTCGCGATCGCGTCATTGATCCTCGTCGTCGCGACGCTCGCGTTCTTGTTCTTGCCGCGGCAATACGATTCGACGACTCGCATGCTCGTGCGCGTCGGTCGCGAGAGCATGCGTCCCGACCCGACGGCGACACTCGGGCCCACGATCGGAGTCACCCAGACACGCAAGAGCGAACTCAACACCGAAGCAACGATCCTGCGCAGCCTCGATCTCTTGCAGAAGGTCGCCGCCGACCTCGAACGAGATCCCGACGCACAGCTACGGATCGTGAGTGCCCTCGAGCGCAAGCTCAAGATTCAGGTCGAAGAAGAGTCGAGCGTGATCACCGTGCAGTTCCGCGCGGGTGATCCGAGCGACGCCCAGAAGACTCTGAGTTCGCTGATCGACGAGTTCCTCGTCGCTCGTGTCGAAAGCAGAAGCACGCCCAAGAGCACGGCCTTCTTCGAGCACCGCGTCGGCGACGTCGCCACGCGCATCGAAACCCTACGCGCCGAGCTCCGGAAACAACTCGACGGCATCGGGGCTCAATCGCTCGACGAGCACAAGCGCGCTTTGCTGGCACGACAGGAGTCGCTCGAGACGGCTCTGGCCGAAGCCGAAGCCGGCAT
>JAGQQW010000244.1 GCA_020426005.1 Planctomycetota bacterium
CCGTGTTCGACTTCACGAGCCCGGTCGAATGCTCGTTGTTGCGCGTCGCGGCGCTGCACGTCGATTGGTCGGACGCGACGCTCTCCGAGCCGCTCCAACTCGCGATCGATGCAGAACTGAGACTCGAGAATCTCGGGCACGCCGAGGCACCGGCATTGCTCGCGGCCGAAGTCGCGATCCGCGACGTGCTCGCTGCTCTCCGGGTCGATGGGGAGCTGACGGCTCACGGTTCCGACCTTCTCGCGCACACGAGCCTTCGTCTCGACGGGTTACGGCCCGCGCGAATACGACCGCTTCTCGATTCTCTCGGCATCGAGCTGCACGCCGACGAAGTCGATTCTTCGCTCTCGGCCAAGGCGGAGCTCCATCCGTTCGAGCCTGATCCCGAGGATGCACGCAAGCCGGTCGGTGAGCTGCGCGGAGCGTTGTCGCTGACGGATGTTTGGGTCCGGCGTGATCGCGATGTCCCTTTGCGGCTCGACGCGATCGAGGTTGCGTTACGAAACGCGAGTTCGCAACGCGTCGCGATCGAGGCGATCGGCGTGCGTTCACCACACGTGGACATCCAGCGCCGCGAAGACGGACGCGTCGTGTTGGGATTCGTGTCGTTCGTCCCGACGCCTGCGGCCGACGATACGACGAGCGCTTCCCAGGAGCCCTCGCCCTCGGAGACGAGCGGCGATCCTCTTCGATTGCGTGTCGATCGATTCGAGCTCACCGGTGCGGAGATCGGATTCGAGGACCATGCCGCTTCGAGTGTGGTCGAACTCGCGATTCGCGTGCCGCGGCTCGGAATCGACGATCTCGAGCACGGGACGAAGTCGCCCGTGCCGCTGCGTTATGAAGCGGTCGTCGAGATCCCTGGAGTCGCGGAGCGCACATCGCTCACCGGTTCGCTCACTCGGGATGATTCGTTCGCGTGGACATCGAAGTTGCGCGTCGACGGACTCTGTCCCGTGCGCATCGAGCCCTACTTGCGGGCAATCGGTTTCGTGAGTGAACTCGAACCGGAGGCCTCGTTCACGACGGAGATCGACGGCAAGCTGACGCAAGGTGAACGCACTTCGATCGAAGCGATGCTCTCGAGCGTCGTCTTGAAGAAGAACGCGACGAGCCAGCTGGTGAGTGTGCCGTCCATGCAGATCCGAGCGAGCTTCGCGGACGAACTCGTCACGATCGAGCGCTGCGTCGCCGAAGGATCACCAATCGAGGTCCTGCGGGATGCGAGCGGGGCGATTCACGCATTCGGATTCCGGACTCGCGAGGCGGAGACATCGCCCGTTGGCGAAGGTTCCACGAAGCAGGACGAGGCCGTGCCGCAGGTCGCAAAACCCGCCGCTGCGGCGAGCTTCGAGATCGATGACCTCGAGTGCAAAGGGTTCGAGATCACGTTTCGCGACGAGTCCGTCGAACCTGTGGGTGAGCTCGAGTTGACGGATATCGAGATCGAGGGGGCACGCCTCGGGTTCGGTCCTGCTGCCCGAGAGCGCAAGGGAACGTTGGGTTTGCGCGCGAAGGCGGGCCGAGTCGCTTCGATCGTCGCG
Organism: Planctomycetota bacterium; assembly: GCA_020426005.1. Lineage (GTDB taxonomy): Bacteria > Planctomycetota > UBA1135 > UBA1135 > JACKHW01. The sequence goes on from JAGQQW010000244.1 coordinate 1,545, forward strand.
CTCGAAGCAAGTGTGGCCAATGCACCGAAGGCGCAGGCGATCGACGTGCGTTTGCGGGCCGAGGGGCTCGAAGGAACGCCACTCGAGCCATGGCTCGGCGGCGCGTCGCTCGTCGTTTCCGACGGCCGCGCCGCTTGTTCGCTCGTCAGCAGCATCGAACGCGACGACGAAGGGGGCATGCGTCTCGCCGGTTCGATCGGTCCGGTTCGGCTGGACAGCGGAGCGACGCCGCTCGCTGAAGTCGAGAGCGTCGAGTTCGCCGATGTCGTCGTCGCGGCGCCGAACGCCGTGAACGAGCCGATGAATCTCGGGTCGTGGACCGTTCGCAAACCACGTGTGCGCGTCGAGCGGGAGCCTGATGGCCGAATCGTGGTGGCCGGATACCGGTTGCCGGCGAACGACGCTCGTCTCCAGGACCAGCAATCCAACGAGGGGGCCGGCATGGGTGCGGCTGCGCAGCCGTCCATGCCCGCGATGGTGTGGGGCGGCATCCACGTCGACGATGCTCGATGTCAATGGCGGGATGCGGCGATGAACCCCGCGCTCGAGTCGGACTTCAAAGCGATCCTCGACATCGAAGCCTGGAACTCGAAGCTCGGTGATCCACTCGCATTTCGAGCGGAACTGTCGGCGGGTCAGACTCTCGACGGCCTTCTCTGCAAAGGAACAGCGACCATCACTCCCGATGCGAAGAGCCTCGCCATCGCGTGCGATGTCGAGGGTGACGGCTTCAAGAGTGGTGACCTTTCTATCTACCTGCCACCGGGGATGTCGATCGTCGCGCGGGCCGGCAAGCTCCGATCGAAGCTCGACGCATCACTGACGACGGGTGACGAGCAGAGTCTCCAGGTCGCGATCGGCAGTCTCGACTATCGCGACGTGGGCGCGACTTCTCCGTGGATCGCCGCGGAGCGAATCGCGTTCGGTGTGCGCGGCTCCGGTAGGACATGGACCGTCGAAGAACTCGTCGCCGACGGCATCGAAGGTGAGTTGCGAAAAGACATCGATGGCTCGATTCGAGCTGCCGGGCTTCGCGTGGAGGCCGTGCCGCAACAGCCTTCGACAGCGAAGAGCAGCGACTCCAACGATGTCGCATCGGGGCAGCAGACGAGCGAAGAGGCAGCCGGCATTCCGACCGTGCGACTCGGACGATCGTCGTTGAGCCTGCGTGCGTTCCGCTACGTCGACGAAACTCTCGGCGGTGACCCCGTCGAAGTCGCCTGCCGCGTGAAGCTACCCCAAGACGTCACACTGATTCAGCCGGGTGCGGGCGCGTTGCCGCCGTTCGTGATCGACCTCGAAGGACGTGTGTCCCCGATCTACGACGCGATGCGCGGGCAGTTGGTCGTGTCGCCATACGCCGACGAGCCGAAGGCCACGCTCTCGTTCACGGTCAGCGAAGTGCGTGGCGACGCCTTGCAGAAGTGTGCGCCCGACATGGCGAAGAAGATCGACATGGCGCGACTCGATGGTGCGACGTGCAAGCTCGCAGGCGAAGCGACGATGCGTATCCGCAGACGCGAGCCGACGGACTTCCCGCTGGCGGACGGCTTCGGTCTCGAAGCGCGAATCACCGAACTCGCGTTGCGCGATCGCGAACAGCACGTTCTTGCAGGCGTGTCCGACATCGAGGTCAACGTGCAACGAATCCTGCCCGCGACGGGCGCCGTGCACGTCAAGGAACTGCTCGTGCGCGAGCCCGAATTGCGCGTGACCTTGGAGCCCTCTGCGATCCGAGTGGCGGGTCTGCGGTTCCTCGAGACGGCTGGGGGTGAGGACTCGGGCACCGGCGAGCCCGCGCCGGTGGCGTCCACTCCCGTGGCCGGGCCGCAAGATGGTGATGCAGCGTCGCGCGGTGACTTTCGGCTCGATCTCCTCTCGGTCGATGGTCTCGACTTCGAACTCGAAGACGAATCGGTGACCCCACCGGTCATCGCTCCGATCACGTCGCTCGACCTCGAGGTCAAAGGCTTCACGACTCGCGCTCTTCGTGAGCCCTTGCCGATTTCGTTCCACGTCTTTGCAGACGGCGGCAAGATCGAGCTTCCAGAGCGAGCGAAGTCGGGCCTTTTCTCGGGCGTGGCTTCGGCAGCGATCGGCGTGCTGAGCGGCAAGAAGGACGAGTTCAAAGTCGAGCCGCGTCCGTTCTTCGGTGAGCTCGCGATCCAAGGGCGGATGACGCTCGTTCCGAAGCCGGAAGGGTTCGTGAAGTCGAGCCTCGACTCGATGGAGCTGCTCGCGCTGCGAGGCCTCGCCAAGAAAGCCGGTTTCGAGATCGGAGATGGCGTGCTCGACTCGGGTGTCCAGGTACGCTTCCTCGGCGACAAGGGCATGGAAGTCGACAGCAAGACGACGTTCACCTACTTGAGTCTCGACGAGCCCGCGGATGGCCCGATCTCGACCTATCTCAAGCTGCCAGCGCCGCTCGATACCGTGCTGTTCGTCCTTCAGAACGAGAATGGGGAACAGGTCATTCCCTTCTCGTTCTCCGCTCCGGCGGATGAACTCGGCAGTGGCAACGTCGTCGGCGCCGCCGTGTCGTCCGTCGCTCAGGTGATCACGCAAGCGATCGCATCGTCACCGTTCCGAATCGTCGGCGGTGTCGTGGATCTCGTCGGCGGTGACGATGAGAAGGCTCCGGACCCCGAAGCGCCGATCGTCGAGTTCGAGGCTGGAACGGTCGACTTGGTTACGGGAGCAGAAACCGAGGACGCACTCCGTACCGCGATCGCGCGATTGCAGAGTGACGAAGAACTCGTGCTCGTCCTTCGCCATGTGTTCGGAAGCCGCGACTTGTCGCGCGCCGAGCTCCTGGCGAATCCGGATCCCGAGCAAGCGCGTGATCTCGCCGGGCGCTTGCGTAAGAAGCGCGAAGAACTCCTCGTGCGCCGTCTCGAACTCGCTGCCGAATCGGACACACGTTTGCAGCTCGAGCAAGCGGACCTGTCGCGCGACGCAGCGACCGCGTTGCGTGAACTCGATCGCGAGCTCGCGCGCACGGAGCGCGCACTCGATGCCGTCTTCGAGTTGCTGAGGCGTGGCGCCGATCGACGTCGCCCGGGCCGGACCAAGCGGTTCGCGCTCGAGATCGCCGGTGCTCGCATGGCGCGAGTTCGATCGGAGCTCGTCCGTCGTGGGATCTCCGAAGAACGCGTCGAAATCCGCCGAGCGCGCATCGATGCAATCGCCGGTGACGGACGCGCGGAAGTCGCGTTGACGACGAAGAAACGCCAGGTCCAGTGATGGCCGGATGGCACGTGCTCAAGTTCGTGCCCGAATCCATCGATCTTCGGTATGAGGGCTATCGTCGCGGGTGTCGCGAAGTTACCCGCGTCTCGAAGACGTCTGCAGGACCCAAGCAATGCGAGCAGTTCTCGGTCACAGCGATCACTTCGACTCTGCCACTGCCATCGAGGCCGCAATCCAGCAGTGCGAAGCGCAGCTCGGCGGTGAAACGCCGAAGGCGGTCTTACTCGCGGCGAGCGTCGAATACGACCATGCGGTCATGCTCGAAGGCTTGCGGCGGCATTGGCCCGAAAGCCTACGGGTCGGCAGCACGACCGATGGCGAGATCAGTGCCAAGAACGGCTACCACGAAGATTCGGTGCTCGTCGTCGCGTTCGCCGGGGAGAACATCGACGCGCGAGTGATCGTCGGTCGCGATTTGAGTTCCGACCCCGAGGCTGCGATCGCGAAATCGGTCGAGGATCTCGGTGGCTTCGAGCCGCGTCTGGCACTCTTGACCGCATCACCGACGACGGACGGCAACTACGTCGCGCAGCGCATGCAAGAGCTGCTGGGCTCGGGCTGCACCGTTGTGGGAGGCCTCAGTGCCGATCACCGCGAGTTCGCGAATTACGCGGAGTTCTACGGCGACGAGGTCTTGCATGACAGCGTCGTCGGGTTGTTGCTCGCCGGCGACTTCCATGCCGCCTGCGGCATCGGATCCGGCTGGATGCCGATCGGCGACGCCCACTTGGTCACGAAATCGGCCGGTCACGTCGTGAGTGAAATCAACGGTCGACCGGCGATCGATGTCTATCGCGACTACTGGGGTGAGTTGCCGGCGGACAGTCTCGGGGAGTTTCCGATCGCCGTCTATCCGGATGGGCCCGATGGAGAATTCTATCTGCGCGCATCGCTCGGTCACGACGAACAGGGGGCGATTCGATTCGCGGGGGACGTGCCACAGGGGGCGAGCGTGCGAATCACCGAAGTGCTGCCGGAGGGGATCCTCGAAGGTTCGGCCGGTGCGATCCTGTCGGCGTTCGGTAACTACGCTGGATCGCATCCGGAGATCGCGTTCGCGTTCTCGTGCGCGGCGCGCAAGTGGGTTCTCGGAACGCAGGCCTCCGAGGACTGTGGATCGCTGGTCGACGGGCTCCAGCGCTACGGTGTGCCGGATCTCGCGTTGGCGGGGGGATACTACTTCGGTGAGATTGGCGCTGCAGTCCCGGCGTGCGGAGCTCGCCTTCACAACGAGTCGTGCATCGCGGTCGTGATCGGGGATTGATGAGCCGTGTCGGACGGTCGCCCGTGTCCATGTGAGAAGTGCGCGGAGAGCGAGCGCGAACTGGGGTTCGCGCGGCGGCGGCTACGTCAGCTCGAGCGCACTGCATCGACATCGGAGTCGATCGCTACGCAGAGCAAGCGAGCGATGTTGCGCGTCAACCGTGACAACGCCGAGATGATCGAGCGTTTGCGCGTGACCGCGCAAGAGCTCGAAGACGCGAAGCTCCGCGCCGAGGAGGCGAGCGACGCCAAAGGGAAGTTCTTGGCGACGATGAGCCACGAGATGCGGACGCCGCTCAACGGCATTCTCGGAAGCCTGGAGCTCCTCGATCTCGAGTCGTTCGACAGCGGCGCCAAGGAACTCGTCCAGGTCATGCACCGCTCGGCGACGGCTCTCTTGTCGATCGTCAACGACGTGCTCGATTTCTCCAAGATCGAAGCCGGACAGATGGAGCTGGAGAACCTGCCGTTCCAGCTACGTGACTGCATTCAGGGTGTTCTGGATCTCGAAGCGAGCAACGCGTCGAAGCGTGGCATCCACCTCTTCGATACGATCGCCGAGGATCTGCCACTGCATGTCGTCGGCGATTCCTGTCGCTTGCGACAAGTGCTCCTCAACCTCGTCGACAATGCGCTCAAGTTCACTTCCGAAGGTCAGGTCGAAGTGCGTGTCGAGCGACACGAGACGCGGAAGAATCAGATCGTGTTCCGAGTGCGCGACACCGGCTGCGGCATCAAGGCCGAATCGGTCGATGCGATCTTCGATGCGTTCAGCCAGGAAGACAGCAGCACGAGCCGACGTTTTGGCGGCACGGGGCTCGGACTCGCGATCTGTCGACAGATCGTCGAGCTGATGGGGGGCTCGATCCGCGTCGAGAGCGAGGTCGGACGTGGCAGCGAGTTCATCTTCGATTGCACGCTCGCGGGCGCCGACAAGGCCGCCGATGCGCACGACGCGGAGATCGGCGAGATCGATGTTGCGCCATCGCGAGTGCTCGTCGTCGATGACAACTCGATCAACCGACTCGTTGCCTCGCGAGTCTTCGAGAAGCTCGGTTGCGAAGTCCTCTGCGCCGAAGACGGCGCGGTAGGCCTACGCGTGCTGGCCGAGTCCGACGTCGACATCGTGTTCATGGACTGTTCGATGCCCGTGATGGATGGCTTCGAGGCCACGCGGCGCATTCGAGAGTTGGACAGCGACTACAGCCGTATTCCGATCGTTGCCATGACTGCCAACGCGATGCGCGGCGATCGAGAGCGTTGCCTCGCAGCCGGCATGGACGACTACGTGACGAAACCGATTCGGATCCGGACGATTCGTCTCGCAGCCGGCATGGACGACTACGTGACGAAACCGATTCGGATCCGGACGATTCGCGAGCTACTCCAACGCTATCGACCAGCGGCGACGAGCGCGGAATAGCGGAGGGAAAGGGACAGCGCGGGCGCTGCGTGACGCGCGTCGATCGGGGATGCTGTCCCTTCCCTCAGCTCGAGCTCCGAGAAGCGCGGGGGGCGGACC
>JAGQQW010000245.1 GCA_020426005.1 Planctomycetota bacterium
CTCGCCATCGAAGTTGAACGCGCGCGGATCGCTGTCCGTGCCGAGTTCGGCGATCTTGCGGTAGTTGAGGTCGCCCGTGAGTTCTGTCGAGTCCTGGTTCTTCTCGTCCTTGGGCTGGAACGTTCCGATGCCGATGCGGTCCTTCTCGGAGATCAGCAGGCGACGCACGCGCACGTGCTGCACGACCTTCTCCCAATCGCCTTCGTGCTCCTGCATCAAGCGCTCGTACCAGTAGCGCGAGATCGGCGACAGCTCGAAGTCGAGCTTGAGCCGGTACGACGCGCGGAGTTTGTCATTGAGGCGCTCGAGGATCTTCGTGCGCGCTGCCGGCGGGACGAGGAGCAGCGGTTCCTCGTTCATCATCGAGCTGTGCGTTTCGCCGTCGACGACCCAGTCGAACGTGTAGAGCGCGCCCTCGGGCTTGCGTGCGTATTCTTCGAGCCCCTTCTTGAGCAAGCGCGTGATCGTCGACTTGGACGAACCGACCGGACCGTGGAGCAACAGCACGCGTCGCTCGGGACCGAAGTTGTGCGCGGCGGCCTTGAAGACGTTCATCATGCGCGCGAGCGGTTCTTCGAGACCGAAGAGCGCGTCCTTGCCGTCTTCGAACGGATCGTCGAAGAAGTCGTACTTGACGATCTTGCGACGCAGACGCTCGACCTCGCTGAGGCCGTAGCTCAGCACCATGTCGTAGATGCGCTGGTGAGACGTCCGGCAGATCAGCGGGTTCTCATCGAGCAGACCGAGGTAGTCCTCGAAGCTTCCCTCCCAGTGGAGTTCCCGAAACTTCTCCTGATCGAGGGACTCTCGGACCAGACGCAACAGTTCGCTCGGTGATGACATGTCTCCCTCCGCTGCGGAGCGGCAGCTCCGCCACGCGTGGTCGTGACAATGCTGCGCATCTCGTGCTTGTTCGACCCAGCTCGTAGGCCGACTTGAGCGAAGGTTCGATGACAACAGCGGTCAGGTCGAACTTCGTCGCGCGGTCACTCCCCGGGTGCCCTCGATGATAGGGAGACCCACCCGACCAGGTAACCACTGCCCCGCAGCACACCCGGAAACCTGTAGTCTCACGCCATGAGCACCGCACACCTCGCGCCTCTCGCCGCCCTGCTGGTCCTCGCCTCGATCCCGGCAGACCGACTCTCCGCTCAGATCCAGACGATCACGACCGCGACCGGTGCCGCCACCGTGCGCATCGGCATGCAGCACTTACGCACCGTGGCCTCGACGTCGGATGGGCGCGTCTTCGCGCTGGTCCCTACGAACGACGGCCTCAGCAACGGCGATGCGAGCCTCTTCCTCGAGCTGTGGGAATCCGGTGACGGCGGCGCGACGTGGAAGCGCACGGCCCGGATGCCGCGCACGGGAGCGGTTCGCGGATCGCTCGTGACCGGCATCGACGGCAAGACGCTCCACATCGTCTACGAGGCACGCCTCGGCAACGGCCATGCCTCGATCGCCTACGACGCATGGAACAGCGCCACCAAGAGCTGGTCGACGCACGGCAAGATCCTGCAGACGAGCACCTCGACCAACGCGCAGTTCTTGCAGCCCATCATCGACGTCACGCGCGACGAGCGACTCGTGATCGCGTACTACACGCATCGCCAAGGCCCGTGGACCGGCCAGATGCAGATCGGCGACGCGAACGGAGCCAACTGGACGGCGACCGCGCGGGTCAACGTCGACACCTACGGAGTCCGCATCGATCACCAAGTCTCGGGGGACGACGCGTGGTTCGCGTATCGAACGAGCACCGGGGGATACGGGATCCGAGCTCGACGGTACGACCTCGCGGGACCTGGCTGGGGCAACCTCGGCGAGTTCGAGGTCAGCGGCAAGAACGCGAACATCTCCGGCACGGCGAACAGCAGCTCGGTCCTGGCCGTGGACCGCGACGGCAAGGTCTGGGTCCTCTGGTCGTCGGGTGGCACGAGTGCGGGCAAGGGTGTGATCTGGCTCTCTGCCAAGGCGCCCTCGTCGCAGAGCTTCACGGAGCACTACAAGGTCGACGACGATGCGCCGATCCTCGGCGGCAATCACAGCTACGATCACTTCTCGCTCGCGCTCGACGAAAATGGCCGTGTGCAGGTCCTCTACTCGCTCCTCAGCGAGCAGAACGCCAATCTGTATCTGCGCTTCCCCGTCGGTTCGCAGTTGTCACCGCGGTTGCAACTCTCGCCCGGCAAGGCGGACGAGTTCTCACGGATCTGCGGCAACCGCCGAAGCGATCCACGCGAGCCCGTCTACGCACTGCTCGAGGACAAGGCCGGAAGTAGCGTGCGCATCCTCGTCCGCGGTAGCGGCACGGTCGTCCCTCACGGGACTGCGTGCAGCGGAACGGGCGCCGCGGCGCCTCTGCTCACGACGGATCGCGGACCGGCGCTCGGGACGACGCTCAACTTCCTGTTGGAAGATCTCGGAGCCAATCGCCCCGGCGCCTTCTTCGTCGGCGTCGACGACACGATGTTCGGCTCGTTCTTGCTCCCGTTGCCGCTCGACGCACTCGGCTTTCGTGGCTGTTTCCTCGCACAATCGCCCCTCGCGTCCTCGGGATTCGCCTCGAACAGCTCGGGCACTCTGACGATCCCGGTCCCCTACCCGAACATCTCCGCGCTGAAGGGCACGCCGATCTTCTGGCAAGCCTTCGTGGCATCGCCCGGAGCCAATGCGGGTGGCGCGTTACTGACCGGAGGACTCGCGACGATCGCACGCTGAGGAGATACACTCGCGCGCATCACAGAGACCGGAGTCGGATTCCATGATCAAGAAGATCGCCTTCGTCAGTCTTCGCTCCAAGGACATCGATGCCGACAAGCGCTTCTACGGCGAACTGCTCGGCTTGAAACTCACGAGCGACCACAGCTTCGAACTCGAGGACGGCACGGCGCGCCAGTGGGTCGAGTTCGACACTCCCGAAGGGAAGTCGATCGCGATCGAGACGTGCTCACCGCCGGCAACCCCCACGACGCTCGCGCTCGAGACCGACGATATCGAGGCCGAGGTCGCGAGGCTGAAGGCTGCTGGCGTCGCGTTCGAGGGCGACATCCAGGACAACAAGGTCTGCAAGATGGCATGGGCCATCGCGCCCAGTGGGCAAGCCATCATGCTCCACCAGATCGCCCCGGATCGCGCGTGATGGAGTGCGCACGGTCATGATCGGCCGACGCACCATCACGAGGTCGTGCATCACGGCTGCCTGCACCGTTCTTGTTGGCTTGGCTGCGTGCAGCACGGAGTCGAAGCCCGAAACAAGCGCCCGACGAGCGCCGATCCGAATCGTGACTCTCGTCGCGACCGAACGCGTGCCGGCTCCGCGGACGATCGAAGTGAGCGGCAAGCTCGAAGCACGCGACGAAGTCCGGCTCGCGATGTCGGTCGGCGGTCGTCTCGCCAAACTCGACATCGACATCGGCGACGTGGCCGAACGCGGCCGCACGATCGCAGCGCTCGACACGGTCGACTTCGACCTCGAACTCGAGCGCGCTCGCGCCGCGCTCACCACGGCCTGCACGCGACTCGGCATCACGCCCGAGACCGAGCACGTCGACCTCGAAAAGACCGCGCCCGTAACCGAAGCCAAGGCCGTGCTCCAAGAAGCGCGCCTCGCCCGCGAACGCGTCGCTGCGATGGTCGAACAGCGCGTCCGCTCCCCCGCCGAACTCGAGGACGCCGACGCAACGCTCGCCGTCGCTTCGAGCCGTCTCCAGGCAGCTCGGGACGAAGTCAGGACCTTTCTCGCCGAAATCGCGCAGCGACGCATCGACGTGCGCACGGCGCAGCGCAGGCTCGACGAGGCCTCGCTCGAAACGCCGTGGAACGGGCGCGTCACCGCACGCCATGCGTCCGTCGGCCAGATCCTCGCGCCCGGAGCTCCGGTCGTGACGCTGATCCGCGCGGCACCGCTTCGCCTGTCCCTCCAGGTTCCAGAACTCGAAGCGGATCGCGTGCGCGCCGGTCAGACGGTGCTCTTCACCGTCGACGGCACCGACTCCACGCTCCATCGCGGCAACGTCGAGCGGCTCGGTCCATCGATCGATCGCGCTGCGCGCACGCTGCACGTCGAAGCGGCGGTTCCCGACCCCGAAGACCGCCTACGTCCAGGTAGCTTCTGCCGCGCGCGCATCGTCATCGATGAACGCGCGACGACACTCGTCGTGCCACGCGACGCCGTCTCGACGTTCGCGGGGATCGCGCGGGTCTTCGTCGTCGAGACGACCGAAGCGGGCCTCACGGCCAAGGGCATCGTCGTGACCCCCGGACGCGAGATCGGCGAGCGACTCGAAGTGTTGGACGGCCTCGAGGAAGGAACGCGCGTCGTCGCGTCCGCCAAGGGCTTGCAGAACGGCAACCGGCTCGAGATCGGCGAGTAGCCACAGGTGTCGCGCCTCTCCGACGTCTGTATCGATCGACCGGTCTTCGCGACGATGCTCGTGCTCGCGCTCGTCGTCACCGGCGCCATCGGCTTCGCGTTCTTGCCCGTCGATCGGTATCCGGCCGTCGATTTGCCGACCGTCATCCTGCGCACCGAACTGCCCGGCGCGGCTCCCGAGGCCGTCGAGATCAGCGTCACGTCGCCGATCGAAGAAGCGGTCAACACCGTCGCCGGCATCGACGAGATGCGATCGATCTCGGGACCGAGCACGTCGCTCGTCCTGATCACGTTCGACCTCGATCGTGACATCGACCTCGCGGCTCAGGACGTCCGCGATCGAGTCTCGCAGGCGATGCGGCGCTTGCCCGACGACGTCGAGGCGCCGATCGTCTCCAAGTTCGACAACGACAGCACCCCCGTCATGACGGTCGCGATCTCGGGCGATCGTTCGCTTCGAGAACTCAGCGAGATCGCCGACAAGCGCGTCAAGCGCGTGCTCGAACGCGGTCGCGGCGTCGGCGAAGTGCGCCTCGTCGGTGACGTCAAACGCTCGATCAACGTCTGGCTCGACGCGGATCGCCTCGCCGCGTACGACCTGCCGGTCGAGGCCGTCCAAAGCGCGATCGCGCGGCAGAACCGCGAGGGCCCGGGCGGCAACGTCACGACCGACCTCACCGAACGCTCGCTCCGCACGGTCGGCAGGCTACCGCTACCGCGCGACTTCGAAGACCTGACGGTCGTCGAACGCAACGGTGTGCCGATCAAGCTCCGCGACCTCGGCCGCGTCGAGGACGGCACCGAAGAAGTGCGCTCGACAGCGCGCCTCGACGGGACGCCGGCAGTCGTGCTCGAAGTCCGGCGCCAGTCGGGCGCCAACACCGTCGCCGTCATCGATGGCGTGAGCAAGGACCTCGACGAACTGCGCGACACGCTCCCGACCGACATTCGCGTCGAAGTCGTGCGCGACCAGTCGCGCTACATTCGCGCGGCGCTGCACGAGATCGAGTTCCACCTCGTCATCGGGTCGCTCCTCGCAGCGCTCGTCGTGCTTTGGTTCTTGCGGAGCTTCCGCGCGATGATGATCGCCGGTGTCGCGATCCCGGTGTCGGTGATCACGACCTTTGGCGCGATGTGGGCGCTCGGCTTCACGCTCAACGGCGTCACGATGCTCGCACTCGTGTTGATGGTCGGCGTCGTGATCGACGATGCGATCGTCATCCTCGAGAACATCCAGCGCTGGGCCGACGAGAAGAACGTCACCCCCTTCGCGGCAGCGCGCGGCGCGGTCAAGGAGATCGCGCTCGCCGTCATGGCGACGACGTTGAGCCTCGTCGTGATCTTCGTGCCCGTTTCGTTCATGTCGAGCATCAGCGGGCGCTTCCTCTACCAGTTCGGGATCACCGCGGCGATCTCGGTGATGGTCAGTCTGCTCGTTTCGTTCTCGCTGACGCCATCGATGTGCGCACGGCTCGTACGTCCTGCACGCCACGCTGGCGCGCACAGCGATCCATCCGAGCAAGCAGGCATCGATACGGCGGGACAATCGCATGGCGTTTCGACCCATGCGTCCCGCGGCAGGCTCGAACGGTGGTACATGCGCATCCTCGAGCGAGCACTGCGCCACCCCCTTCTCGTCTGCATGGCAGCGCTCGCCGTCATGGCCTCGGTCGTCCCGCTCTATCGCATGGTGCCGCAGGACTACATCCCGAGCGACGTCGACGAGGGTGAGTTCGAAATCCGCGTCAGCGGTCCGGACTCCGCGAGCGTCGTCGCGATGGATGGCGTCATGCGCCGTATCGAAGACGAACTCGCCGCGATGCCCGTCATCCGTTCGGCGCTCACGACCGTCGGTGGCGGCTTCTTGAGCGGCGTCGCGACCGGCAGCGTCTACGTGCGCATCGCGCCACACGAGGAGCGACGCTTCTCGCTCGGCAGGTTGTGGACGAGCACGCTCGCCGGCGAGCCGATGGCCGCGTTTCGCGACAACGTGACCCAACGCGACATCATGAGTGACGTGCGCAAGCGGCTGCGCGCGCTGCCCGATGTCCGCGCATCGGTGCGCAATCAGCGCAGCTTCAACATCGGTGGCGGCAACTACGACATCGACTTCGTGATCCGCGGCCCCGACCTGCGTGCACTCGCGGACTACACCGAACAGCTCAAGGAGAAGGCGCAGCAACTCGGCGGCATGGTCGACCTCGACACGACGCTACGTCTCGAGCGGCCTGAACTCCGCGTCACGATCGACCGCGACCGCGCGGCCGAGCTCGGGATCGAAGCGCAGTCGATCGCGACAACTCTTCGTCTGCTCGTCGGTGGCGCGACCGAGGCTTCGCGCTATCGCGATGCTTCGCTCGACGAGGAGTATGACGTGCGCTTGCGCCTGCGCGAGGATGACCGCAAGAGTCTCGACTCGATCGGGCGCTTGCCGGTCGCACGCCCGGGCGGTGGCACCGTGCGCCTCGATGACCTCGTGACGATCGACGAAGCCGTGACCGCCTCGCGCATCGACAGGCTCGATCGTCAGCGGCAGGCCGCTCTGCGCGGTTCGCTCGCGCCGGGCGCCGCGCTCGCCGATCGGATCGACGCGTTGCGCGTCGCGGCCGAAGAACTCGGGATGCCCGCTCAGTACACGACGGCCGTGTCCGGTCGCGCGCGCGAACTCGAGCGTGCGGGGAGCGAGTTCTTCGTCGCGTTCCTGCTGTCGCTCGTGTTCATGTACATGGTGCTGGCGGCACAGTTCGAGAGCTTCGGTCAACCGCTGATCATCCTGCTCGCACTGCCGCTCGCCGCGCCGTTCGCGATGCTCTCGCTTTGGGCCTTCGGCCAGACGCTCAACCTCTACTCGGCGCTCGGCGTGCTCGTGCTCTTCGGCATGGTCAAGAAGAACGCGATCCTCCAGGTCGACCACACCAATCAGCTGTTGCGCGCAGGGAGGCCTGCGCGTGAAGCGGTGCTGCAAGGCAGCCGCGACCGACTGCGCCCGATCCTCATGACGACGTTCGCGTTCGTCGCCGGCATGCTGCCGCTCGCGCTCGGCTCGGGGCCAGGAGCCGAAGAACGCAAGGCGATCGCCGTCGTCGTGATCGGTGGCCAGATGCTCTGCCTCGGCTTCAGCCTGGTGCTGACGCCGGTCGTGCAGTGGATCACGCTGCGTCGACGCGCCCA
>JAGQQW010000246.1 GCA_020426005.1 Planctomycetota bacterium
CGACGGGTTCCGGCGCGAACTCGGCCTCGTCACTCAGCTCGAAGTCCGTGTCCTCCAGGTCCAGGAACACTTCACCGAGTTCGATTTCGTCGGGTTGCGTTCCTTCCGTTTCGGACGCGGTCGTTGCTTCGGTTTCGGTTTCCGTCTCGGCGTCGGTGCCGTCACGCTCGAGGCTCGACTCGACGTCGACGACCTCGAGTCCGGTGTCCTCCGGTTCGTCGCCCTGCGAGCCCGCGTGCTTGCTGTTCTCGTATTGCCAGATCGCATCGAGCGCACTGTCGACATCGATGTCAGACTCGTCGTCGTCGAGCTCGAGGAGGTCGACGGCGAGTTCCTCGGGGCACACTCGCTCGCCCATGTCCTCGGGCGGCAAGTCCGCATCTGGCCCATCGAGCAGTCTCGCGACGAGATCGTCTTCGGGGAACGCGCCGAGTTCGAGATCCGCTTCGGAGTCCTCCGCCTGTGGGTTCGTTTCGACCGGCGCCTCGAACTCCGATTCGAGGTCCGCGAATCGACCTTCCCGATTGAGATCCGTGTCCTCGGTGTCGTCGAACGGCACCGTCGCGAGCAGAGCCGCGTCGGCTTCGTCCTCCTCGACCGTGAGCGAGGTTGCCATGACTTCGTCGTCGGTGTCGAGGTCGACGAAATCGCTCGGTGCGCCGAGCTCTTCGAGCTCGGCTTCGTGTTCCTGCACGTCACGAAGCGAGCGCATCATGTCCTCGAGCTCGGCGGTCTCGGCTTCGAGCTCTCGGTTCCGGAAGATGCTCTTCGCCGCTTCTTCGAAGTCGGCAATCAAGCTGTTTCTGGCCGCGCTCTCTTCGCAGAGCTTCGTCAGCAGCTTGCTGAACTCTTCGAGCAGCACGGCTTGCGGGGTTTCTTCGTCGCCGTCGTCTTGAAGCGCGACTTCGGGAAGATTCGCGAGCACTGCCACGGCAAGTCGTTGGGACAAGAAGAGCGGTTGCTCGCCGCGCTCGCCTTGCTCTCGCACCGCTTCTCGGATTCGTGCCTTCAGCTCTTCGTGCGTGATCGCGAGGAGGACGACTTTCTGGAAGTTGTAGTCCTCCGGTGCGTGGATGCTGCCGACGCGTTCGACGAGCCCTCGATCGATCCAGCGGTAGACGGTCGATCGAGAACAGCCCAGCAGGTCGCGAATCTCGCGCACCGTCAGCAGAGAAGGAACGACTTGCTTCCAAGCTGCTGCGAGTTCTGCGACGGCCATTGCTACTGCCTGGCTCGAAACACGACGAATCGGCTCTCGTTACCACACTGGCACGAGACTTCCCTTCATCCATGATCGGTACGAACAGGCTGTCGGTTGACGCCGAATCCGAGTGCTGTCCCGAGCCCGAGCAGAGGCCTCGACGCCATGGCCGTTTCCCGAATTCCGTGGTGCGCGCTTTTGTTCGTCCCGTTCGTTCTTACAAAGCCGCGACAAGCCATTCGTATTCCTGCTCGTCGATCCCCGTAGAACGGTCGAAATCAAAAAGGGCGAACCCCGTGATTGGAGTCTCCATGAAAACGATCGCAGCAACATTGATCACGACCGCGGCATTGGGCCTTGCGCCTCATGTCCATTGCGCCGCGGTGAGAGACAGCGCGTCACTCGAAGCGTTGCCCGAAGCCGAGTTCGATCTCGAAGCCGCTCGGC
The DNA here is from genome assembly GCA_020426005.1 of Planctomycetota bacterium. Taxonomy (GTDB): domain Bacteria; phylum Planctomycetota; class UBA1135; order UBA1135; genus JACKHW01. The sequence goes on from JAGQQW010000246.1 coordinate 1,649, forward strand.
ACCTGTTGATGAGGGCGGGCTTCGGAGCGAGCCTCGAAGAAGCCAGAGCCTTGCACGCGCTCGGGCTTTCGAAGCTCGTCGATCGACTCGTCGACTACGAGGACAAGCCCGATGTCATCGGCCCGTTCGTCTGGCGACGCGAGGAACCTCTGCCGAGTCGTCGCGAGATCGTGAACTTCGACGAGACCGAGCGGCGAGCGTTTCGCAATCGGCTGCGACGCGAGGATCGCGTACGAATCACCGAGCTGAGGGACTGGTGGGTTCGTCGCATGCTCGAGACCAAACGCCCGCTCGAAGAGCGCATGACGTTGTTTTGGCATGGCCATTTCACGACGTCGTATCGCGACGTGCGCGACTCGAAGCTCGTTTGGCTGCAGAACGAACTCTTGCGAACGCACGCGACGGGCAACTTCGGCGAGTTGCTTCACGAAATCTCGCGCGACCCCGCGATGCTCGCCTATCTCAACAACAACCAGAACCGCAAAGGCAAGCCCAACGAGAACTACGCGCGCGAAGTGATGGAGCTGTTCTCGCTCGGAATCGGCAACTACGACGAGAAGGACATCAAGGAAGTCGCACGCGCCTTCACCGGATGGACGTTCGACCGACGCACGGCGCGCTTCATCGATGCTCGGCGTCAACACGATACGGGGGTCAAGACGATCTTCGGACAAGAAGGTCGCTTCGACGGTGCCGACGTCTGCGATCTGCTCCTCGCGCACGAAGCCTGCGCGCCGTACATCGCGGGCAAGATCTTCGCCTACTTCGCGTTCGCGCCGGACCGCGAACTCGCGGGGCAGCTCGGTCGAGTTCTCGCGGCGAATCGCTTCGAGATGAAGCCATTGCTCCGCCGGATCTTCAAGAGCCGCGCGTTCTACTCGCACGTCGCTCGAGGGACTCAAGTCAAGAGTCCTGTCGTGTTGCTCGTTTCGACCATTCGCACGCTTGCGATGCCGTCGCCGAACGGATCTGTCATCGCAGCCTCCGCTGCACGGCTCGGGCAAGAGCTCTTCGGTCCTCCGAACGTGCGCGGATGGGAAGGCGGACTCGCGTGGATCACGACTTCGAGCCTGCTCGAGCGTGACAACGTGTGCGGCAACCTCGTGCTCGCGACGGGTTCCGGGAGGTCGATGGATGCACGCGGGCGTGGGCGAGGTATCGATCTGCGAGCGCTCCAGCAGATGTTGCAGCGGCGTCGCCGCGCGGCGCAGGGCGGGCGTGTCCAGCCCTGGTCAGCATGTCGTTTTGCGTCCGGGCTCGGTGCAACGACGGTCGAAGAACTCGTCGACGCACTGGCCGGTGCTCTCTTGGTGGTTCCACTCGCACCGGGGACGCGGGCCGAGATCTTGGCGTTCGCCCGCGGCGAGGATGGGAGCTTGCCCGTCCGCGTCGAGAGCCTCGATGGCGTCGACATGGAGCGCAAGCTTCGTGAGGTTTTGCATCTGTTGATGAGTTCTCCCGAGTTTCAGGTTTGCTGAGGTCCGTCATGGTCGATCACATCTTCCAGGCTGTTGGTGCGCCGTTGTCGCGACGTGCGCTTCTCGCGCGCGGTGGTGCAATCGGGGCCGGCCTCCTCGTCCGGCCGTCCACGTCGTGGCAATCGATGCTCGGTGACGAAGGCAAGATCCTCGTCGTCGTGCAACTCTCCGGCGGCAATGACGGCCTCAACACCGTCATCCCGATCGAAGACCGCGAGTATGCCAAGCGCCGCGGACGTCTCGCGATCGCGCGCAAGGACGCGATCGATATCGGAAACGGCCGCGCGTTGCACCCATCGTTGTCCGGACTCGCAAGTCTGTACCGCAAGAACCGTCTCGCGATCGTCGAAGGGTGTGGGTATCCGTCGCCGAATCGATCGCACTTCAAGTCGATGGATATCTGGCATGCGGGGGATCCGTCCGCGACCGACCTGCGCTACGGCTGGCTCGGGCGCGCGCTCGATGCCTCCGGCGATTCTGCGCCGGACCTCGCCGTCAACGTCTCGTCGCGCTCGCCGCTCGCGTTGCAGGGAGAGCACTACAAGCCGATTTCGTTCCGCGATCCGAGCGCGTATCGCTACGTCGCGACGAAGCGCGTCAGCAACGCGTTCGAGAAGGTCGCGGATGTTCCAGCGCGCGACGCGAACCCGGTATTGGCCGCCGTGCGTCGCACTGCCGACGAAGCCCTCGGCACGTCGCGTCGCATCCGGGACATGGCCCTCGCCTATGACACGCCACAGACGTATCCGCGACAGGCGTTCGGCTCGTCACTGCGTAGCATCGCCGGCTTGATCGCGGGCGGATTGAAGTCGCGCGTCTACTACACCTACCTCGGTAGCTTCGATACGCACGCTGGGCAGCTCCAACGGCACGCGAACTTGCTCACGCAACTCGACCAAGGTTTGGTCGCGTTCTCGTCGGATCTCGAACGGCTCGGACTCTCCGATCGTGTCTGCGTCGTCGCGTTCAGCGAGTTCGGTCGACGTGTCACGCCGAACGCCAGTGGCGGCACGGACCACGGCGTCGCTGGTCCGATGTTCGTCGTCGGGTCGCGAGTGAAGGGCGGATTGTACGGGAGCCATCCGAGCCTGGTCGACCTCGACAAGGGCGACCTCGTGCACACGACGGATTTCCGCCGAGTCTACGCGACGTTGCTCGATGACTGGATGGGGGCGGACTCGCGCGCCGTGCTCGGGGCGCCGTTCGAGAGCCTCCGTTTCGTCAGTTGACGAAGGGGAAGCCCATGCGATCCGCGCGAACGAGGTTGACCGGCAGCTTCATCTGCTGCGCACCTCCGTCGCGGCGCAAGAACACCAGTCGGTCGACGCGTTGCAGCACATAGTCGCCGCCTCGATAGAACAGCTCGACCCAGTAGTCGGACCCGCCTCCCTGCATGGGCCTCACGAGTTGGATCTTCTCGAGGTCGGCGGCTGCGACGGACACCATTTCGTTGGTGCCCGCTTCGCGGTAGAGCAGCGAAGCGAAATGCACGATCGCATTCTTTTCAATCTGAGTCGCGTCGTCTTTGCCCGTGTCCTGACCCGAAAGTCCCGAAGCGAGCAAGACCAAGGCCAACCCGATCGCGCACGAGAGCGCGACCGCGAGGACCGGAACGGATTTGGATGCTTGAAGAGGCTGTTCGGCGCGTCGTAAGAGCGTGGACATCGAAGATCTCCGTAGTATCGAGGAAGCGGCAGTCCGCTACTCGGACGCCGTGGAACTGCGAGTATTCTCTTTTCTTTCACGGATCGCAGTCCGTTGCAATCAAGACCGTTGCAATCAGCCCGGACCCAGCCGCTCGCTCGCCCGCTCCGTATCGTGCGATTGCCGATCTGGCTGGCGCCGATGCGCGTCCTGCACGTGATCACGCTCGTCGTGGCGATGCTACTGGCCCCGAGCTGCGGCGGGGGCACGGGGGCAGGCGGGACGGGCGAGGGTTCGGCGACGAGCCGAATCGACATCGACGCGCCGGCGCTGTCCTCCGAGCTGCGCCAGTCGATCGAACGCGCCGCGAACTCGGCCCTGACTCGCGCCGAGAAGTCGATGCAGCACGAGGTCGGGCGACGTGTCCTCGTGCGTTGTCGCGCTCGGGTGGATGATTATCACGGTGACGACAGGGTCGCATTCAGGTCGTGGACGGTCGCCTACGCGAGGCCCGAACGGGCAGAACTCGTTCTCGCCTTGGATCGGCTGCGTCCCGATCCCCCGGACGATTTGGAGAGCGTGCTCGTGCACGAGATGGTGCACGTCGTGCTCGGCGACCTCGAGCGAGAATCGGTCGACGACACGCGAGCCGTTCCCAGGTGGCTGCACGAAGGGCTCGCGCAAGTCGCTGCAGGAAGTCGCTATCTCGGAGGAGGTGACGAGGCGCTGTGGTATCGGGCGAAAACCGATCAGCTGATGTCGCTCAGTTCGCTCACGAGCGGCTTTCCGAACGACGACGAACTCCTGCGTGTCGCGTACGCGCAATCGTCTTCGTTCCTCTCATGGCTCGACGCTCGGGTCGGACGCGATCGAATTCTCGCCGCTCTGCGTTCTTGGTTGCACGGAGACGCGATCAATCTCGATGCGGCACTCGCGAGCCTCGATCCAGAGTGGTCGTTCACGCTTGCCGAAGGCCTCTGGGCGGAAGACCTCAAGACCTCCAGCCTCCTCGCGCTGCTGCGGAACTCGTGTTTCAACGTCCTGATCCTGCTGGCGCTACCTCTCCTCGCGATCATCCTCTACAAGCGATTTCGTCGCGAACAGCGAGCGGGCGCACGTCTCGACCGCTGGGAAGCGGACGAAGAGCGGAGACGTCTCGCGCGCATTGCCATCGCACGGCAGCGACTGGAGGCAGATCGACTTGATATCGAGTTCGTCGATTCGGATCCTTTTACCGATGTCGAGACCGCGCAAGATGACGTGTGATGCGCACCCGGTCGTGCAGCATGATTCGGTCACTTCGAGCTGATCCTCATGAGAAAGAACTCCGTGAACCGTTGCGCTTCGTCGCTCGTGCTCCTGCTGGCGATGTCTTCGCTCCCCTCGTGTTACTCGATCGAGCACACCGTCGGGAGCGGACCGGTCTTGCACGAAGAGGTTTCCCAGCGACAGTGGTATCTGCTCTTCGGGTTCCTGCACCTGGGTCAGCGTGTCGATTCCAGGCGCCTGGCAGGTGATGCGACGAGCTATCGTGTTCGCACGGAATGGTCGTTCACCGACATGATTCTCAATCTGCTGACGACGCCGTTCACGGTCACGTCGCGCACCGTCACGATCGAAAAATGAGCCAGGGCTTCGATGTCCCCTTCCACAAGATGGAAGGGTGCGGCAACGACTACGCGTATGTCCTGCTCGAGGAGCTAGCGACCGAAGACAGTCGTCACCAAGTCCTCGCGAATGCACCGGCGCTCGCGCGGAAGATCGCGGATCGGCACTTTGGGATCGGTTCTGACGGTCTCGTGCTCGTCGGGCGTGAGTCCGGTCACGACGCGCGCATGTCGATGTTCAACGCGGATGGCTCCCGCAGCGCGATGTGTGGAAATGCGCTTCGGTGTATCGGACGACTGCTCGCGGACGAGCATGCCGATCGCGAGACGTTTTCGATCCGAACGGATGGCGGTGCTGTCGACGTGCACGTCGCACGAGCCGAGGGCAGTCGCCCTGTGCGGATCTCGGTGGTCCTCGAGCGCCCGCGACTGAAGCTCGACGAGATCCCGTTCTTTCCGTGCGACAACGCTCGCGTGATCGGTGAACCCACGTCCGCGAGCGACGTGCTTCGGCCCGCCGAGGTGGAGATCGATGTCGCCGGCGGGTGCGTTCGTGCGAGCGTGCTTTCGTTCGGAAACCCGCATTGCGTCGTGTTCCTCGACGATCCGGAGAATGCGTGGCTGCAGACTTCCGGTGAGGATCTCCTGGACCTCGATATCGAGCGAATCGGCGGCGAGATCGAGCGGCACGAGGGCTTTCCCGAAGGTGTCAACATCGAGTTCGTGCGGCCGCTCCGAGGACCTGGACATGATCTCGGCCTTCGAGGCGACAACGAACTCGTGCAACGCACCTGGGAGCGCGGTTCGGGCGAGACCCTCGCATGTGGATCCGGTGCCTGTGCCACGGCGGTCGCTGCGATCGCGCGGCGGAAGGTCTCAGAGAAAGGTCCCGCAATCGTGAACCTTCGTGGGGGTGTGCTGCATATCCACGTCGCTCGAAACGTCACGATGCAGGGTCCGGCGCGCCGCGTTTTCTCGGGGACCTTCGCTGTCCGGTTCGATGCCGACGACGGTTACGATGGCATGGTTCTGTCCTACGACTGAGCGATGGTCGCCTGAGTGGTGGAAAGAGTGGACATGATGAAATACCGGATCGATGAAGGCTCGATGCAACGATCGA
>JAGQQW010000247.1 GCA_020426005.1 Planctomycetota bacterium
CACGCTCGGTGTCGCCCTCGACGGCAAGATCTGGAAGCACGACGGAACGGCCTGGTCCCAACTCGTGCTGACGCCATCGCCGCCGCTGCGCTACGAGTCGGCGATCGCGTTCGACGGCACGCGAATCCTGCTGTACGGAGGGCAAGGCAATACGTCCGCGCTGGCCGACTTCTGGGCTTTCGACGGCGTGAAGTGGACGCAGCTCTCCGCGAACGCGGCTCCCGGTCTTCGCCGAGGTCATGCGATGGCGTACGACTCGGCGCGCAATCGCCTCGTGCTGAGCGGCGGTACGGACATGAACGGCAAGTTTCCCACCGATACGTGGGAGTGGGACGGTACGAAGTGGCAGCAGTTCAGCTACGGCGTCGGTCAACGCGTTTGGCACAAGATGGCCTTCGACCCTGTTCGGAAGAAGGTCGTGATGACGGGCGGTGCGTTCAACCCCGTCTTCTACACCGACACACAGGAATGGGACGGAGTGACGTGGGTGCCGACGATCGGCGCGGGGGGACCCGATCGCGCGCTCGGCGCGATGGTGTGGGACAGCGTCACGCAGCGTGTCCTCGCGCTCGGTGGCACGCGCAAGTCTGGCGGCTACGCCGGCATTCACGCCTACGATCCGAAGGCTGCGGCGTGGATCGAAGTGCAATCGACGATCCCCGGCAGTGGCACCGTGTTCGGGGCTGCATTCGACAGGAAGCGCGGTCGTACGGTGATCTCGTCCGACGACGTGTTCGGGCCAACGCTCGGATGGTACTTCCACGACGGTGGCCCGGGGACGTACACGCCGTTCGGCGGCGGTTGCATGGGCAACAAGACGGCGATCCCCGTGCTCGAGGCCGCTGCAGGTTCATCGCCGATCCGCGGCGCGACGTTCGGCGCCCAAGTTTCGAACGTGTCCGGCGCGACCGCTGCCTTGCTGCTCACGGGCTTTTCGAACACGGCTTGGGGAGCCGTCTCGCTGCCCCTGAAAGTCGCTGGAATGAACGGTTGTGAGTTGCTCGTCAGTCCCGACTTGATGGCGGTCTTGCCCGTCAACCTCCAGAGCGGGGTTGCCGCCTTCAGCGTCCCGATTCCGTCGACGATCAAAACGGGCCTGACCTACTACCAGCAAGCCATCACGCTCGATCCGCAGGCTTCCAATGGACTGGGAGCGATGAGCAACGGCAGTATCGCGATCATTCGATGATGATGTGGACATGACTACGAGTTCCGGCGACGACGGAGAGCGCGATCGGGCTTGGGCTGCAGTCGAGTTCTTGACGCGGCTCAGAGCGGACGAAGCGCGCGGACGCGTGCGAACGCTGCGTGAATACCTCGAGGACTGGCCAGGACACGAAGAGCTCATTGCTCGCGAGTACTTGGAGACGCGCGCGCTCGATCGGCGGGCAGACGAACTCGATGGCTCATCCGAGCAGTTCGGACCGTTTCGGATCGAGCGCGAACTCGGTCGTGGAGCCGAGGGGGATGTGTTCTTGGCGTACGAGGCCATGCTCGATCGTCGCGTCGCACTCAAGGTCATTCGAACGCGGCTCGGCGAGCTCGAAGAGGCGCGCTTCCTGCACGCGGCTTCGCTAGCCGCACGCTTCGACCATCCCAACCTCTGTCGAGTTTTCGATGCTGGGCGATCCGCTGGTGCGGTTTGGATCTCCATGCAATACGTGCCGGGTCGGTCTCTTGCGAGGGTGCTCGAACAGCGACGTCTCGCGTCCGAACCGCTACCGCCGCCACAGGCCGCGAAACTCGTCGCCGGTGTATTGCGCGGGCTCGAGCATGCGCATCGACTCGGTGTCGTCCATCGCGACGTCAAGCCCGGCAACATCGTGTTGCGCGATGACGGCTCGCCGGTGCTGTGCGACTTCGGAATCGCAAAGGACGCCGATAGCAACACTGCTTGGACGACCGCGAGCGAGTTCGCGGGAACATTGCGCTACATGGCGCCGGAGGTCATCGATGGCGACGTCGGTTCCATGTCCGCCGATCTGTGGGCATGCGCCGTCGTGCTCTACGAGTGCGTGACGCTCTCGCCGCCGTTCGATGGCACGAGCGCTGCAAGCATCATGGATTCGATCCGGCGTCATGAGTCGTGGGATCACGACGCGTGGCGCGAACTGCCTCGCGATCTGCAGGCGATCCTAGCGGTGGCTCTCCACAAGGATCCGGCGCGACGCTATCGCGACGCACCATGCTTCCGGGACGATCTCGAGCGGTTCGTGGCCGGCGATCCCGTCAGCGTGAAACGCCCTGGCCTCGCGCGCCGTGTCCTCTGTTGGTCGCGGCGAGAACCTGCGCTCGCGTCGGGAATCATGGTCGCAGCTCTCGCTCTGGTCGTGATCTCCGCGACGACGCTCTGGTCCCTCGCACGTGAACGAGAGTTGCGGTCCACAGCCCAGCAATCGGTTGCGCGAACTCGTGCTGCTGCCAACTCGATGCTGTTCGAGATCGACGACGCGTTGGACGAGGGGAAAGGCAACGTCGCGGCAAGGCTCCGACTCGTCGAGAAGGCCAAGGATCTGCTCGTCGTGTTGCGCGAGGACGATCCGAACGATCCCGCGCTGCGCCGCGAACTCGCGCTTGCATGGATGCGGCTCGGAGACTTGCGTGGACACGGATCCGTCGCCAATCGCGGGGACGAGCAAGGGGCTGCCGTGTGCTTTGCTCAGGCAGAGGGGCTGGCTCGCGAGAGTCTGACCTCGGACCCGAGGGCGCTCGAAGTTCTCGTCGCATGTCTGATCAAGCGTGGAGATCTCGCGATCGCGGACGCATCGATCGCGGAGCCGCTCTACCGAGAAGCGATCGAACGTGCCGAGAGTGACTCTCTGAGGCGGCTACGCGCGATCGCGAAGTCGCAGCTCGCGATGCTCGAGCGCGATCGCAAGAACTACGAGGCCGCGTCGGCGTGGATCGAGTCGTCGAGGCTGGACTTCGAGAGCGCAGCGCGCACGCAAGACGCTCATGCCGACCGCCTCGCGCTCACGGATCTCGAAGCGACGGTCTTGGCTTCGTGCGGCGAAATCGAGCGCGCGATCGAATCGCTTCGCTCCGCGCTGGATCACGAAGAAGGTGTGCCAGCGAGGGTTCGGGCGAGCATGCACTTGCATCTCGCTCAGTGCCTCGAGATGGCGGGAGATTCCGAGTCTGCAACGGCTTCGATCAAGCTGGCCGAGCGCACGTGGCGCGATCGACTGCGGTTCGATCCCGGCGATCGTGGTGCCGTGCGTCAGCTCGTGCGCGTGCTCGAAGAGGACGCACGACTCTCGCTGCGGCATCGAGAACTCGAGCGCGCGCACGCAGTTCGTTCGGAGGCACTGAGGCTCGCGGAGGGTATCGGCGACACCGAAACGGTGAAGCGCATCCGACTCAATCTCGCGGAGCGTTGATGTCCCGATCTCGTGGAGCGAGGAACGTCTCGAAGAGTTCGGTTCGCAAGCCGGCCGGTAGGCGCGTGCGCAACGCAGCGACGAGACGGCGCCATCGGCTCTCGGCGGCGCCCTGCGAGATGCCGAGTCGGGCAGCGATCTCCGCATAGGGCAGCTCTTCGAGCCCGCGCCACGCGACGAGCCTCCGATCCTGTTCGTCGAGCGCTTCGATCGTCGCTTGAACGATCGTGCCCCGTTCGCGGATCGCAATCCGCGTGCGCAGCGTCGTCGCGGGATCGATGAAGTCCGACATCGATGCGTCGTCGAGTGTGATCGAGGGACGTGCGCCACCCTTCATGTTGAGCTTGCGAAGCTGCTCGCGAAGCACGTTGTAGGCAATGCCGAGGACCCAGGAGCGAAACGTACCACGACGTGCATCGAAACGATCGGCGGCACCGAAGGCGCGCGCCCACGTCTCCTGCAGGAAGTCCTCGACGGGCATCGATTCCGTCAATGGTGGACGAAGGTGCAGGCGCGCCCAGAGCTCGATTGCCGGTGCAGCTTCGCGATACTGACTCGTGAAGTCCGAGCGCTTCGAGGGCGTCGATTCGTGAGTACGCGGAAGGGTCATCGGAGGAACTCGTTCTATCCGATAGTGAAACTCTCGTCTGGCGTCACGCGAGATTCATGCGAGGTCAGTGCTCTTGATCCGCGAGTCCGGCAGCGAGTTCGGCGTATCGGCCGCCTTGCTCCAAGAGCTGATCGTGAGTTCCGGATTCGATGAGGCGCCCGCGCTCGAGAACGAGAATGCGATCCGCATGTCGTACGGTCGAGAGTCTGTGAGCGATGACGAGGGTCGTACGTCCTCGCATGACACGTTCCATCGCCGTCTGGATCTTGCGCTCGGTCGGCGTGTCGACGTTCGCCGTCGCCTCGTCGAGGATCAAGATCTGCGGGTCGTGCACGAGCGCGCGCGCGAAGGCCAGGAGTTGACGCTCACCCTGGGACAGCGTGGCGCCACGTTCTTCGACCTTCGCACGGATACCGCCGGCGCGCTCGACGAGTTCGGTCGCTTGTACCGCCTCGAGGGCGCGGACGACGCGTTCCTCGGAGATCGCTGGATCGCCGAGTCGAACGTTCTCGAGAATGTCCGAGGCGAACAGGAAGACGTCCTGGAGCACGATCCCGATGCGTCGGCGATGCTTGCGAAGATCGAGATCACGCACGTCCTGATCGCTGACGAGAACGCGCCCGGAGTTCGCGTCACGAAAACGGGCAAGGAGCTGGATGAGTGTCGTCTTTCCGGCTCCGGTGCTGCCGACGATCGCGACCGTCGATCCTGCTTCGACCTCGAAGTCCATGTCGCGCAGGACCGGTGTCCCCTCGACGTACGAGAAGTCGACGTGTTCGAACTTGATCGAACATGCACCGGGTGCGATCGCGATCGGCGACTCGGCTTCGGGAATCGTCGACGTTTGATCGAGGATGCCGAAGATGCGCTCCGCGGACGCGAATGCCGACTGGATCACGTTGTACTTCTCACCGAGCTCACGAATCGGACCGACCATCAATGCGAAGTAGGACCAGAACTGGAAGAACTCGCCGTAGGTGAGTCGCCCGTCCGGGATGCGGTCACTCGCAGGCCAGAGCAGGATCGCTTGCGTCGATCCGCTTCCGAGTTCGAGGAAGCCGAAGAAGAAGCCGAAGAGCAGGATGGTCCTGACCCAGTTCTTGCGTGTGCGTGCGTTGAGAGCCGCGTATCGCGAAAAGACCAGGTCCTCGCGACCGAAGATTCGCGTCACGCGGACGCCGGTCGTCGCTTCGGCGAACCAGCCCGTGAGCCGCGAGACCGTCCCACGCACCGCGCGATACGCCCGACGCGCACGATCGTAGAACAGCATCGCGAGCAGCACGAGCAGCGGCGCTGCGAACAGCAGCACGACCGCGAGGGAAGGGCTCACGATGAAACACGCGACGAGAAGGCCGATGATCTTGCAGATGTCGACCAGCGTCGAGACGACGCCGGTCGTGAACAGTTCGCTGAGGTTCTCGCAGTCCGATGAAATGCGTGTGACGAGGCGCCCGGTCTGCGTTCGTTCGAAGTAGTCCGGCGACATGAACAAGAGGTGCGAGAAGAGCGCGATCCGCAGATTGCGCACGACGCTCTGTCCAGCCTTCGTCACGATCACGATCTGCAGCATGTTGAGCACGAAGCTCATCGCGAGGATCGAGACGTAGATTCCGATCCACCACGTCCACGTGCTCGTCTCGACGACACCTCCGCGCATGCTCACTTGCAGTGGCCCGTCGATGAAGTGCTTGAGTACCCATGGCCCGAGGATGTCGATCCCGAAGAGCACGGTCAGAATCGCGAGACTCGCACCGAAGAGTCGCCACGAACCCGAAACGAACTCGGCGAGCCTCGACCACTCACGCCGCGACGGGCGCCAGCGAGTCGACTCGTCTTCTTCCGGCATCCACGCGTCTGCCATCAGAGCTGCTCCCGCTGTTGTGCGTCCCAGGTCTCCGCGTACCAGCCACCGCGCGCGAGGAGTTCGTCGTGTGTGCCCTGTGCGACCAGGTTGCCTTCGTCGAGTACGAGGATGCGGTCGGCGTGACGCACGGCATCGAGCCTATGTGCGATCACGATCGTCGTTTGCTTGCGTGCACGGCGACGGAGTCGTTCGAGGATCCGTTGTTCGGTGGATGCGTCGACGGCGGAGAGAGTGTCGTCGAGCACGAGGATCTCGCGATCGGCAAGCAGAGCGCGCGCGAGCGAGGCTCGCTGTTTTTGCCCTCCGGAGAGCGAAACGCCTCGTTCTCCGACGAGTTGTTGCAGTCCGCGAGGGAAGACCTCCGCTTCGATCGAGAGACTCGCGTCGTCGAGAGCATCGACGAGTGCGCTGTCGGGTGCAGCGGTCTTGGCAGCACGTGCCGCGTCTTCGTCGATTTCGATCACCTCGTCGCGCGTGAGGCCGAAGCGTACGTTGTTCTCGAGCGTGTCCGAGAACAAGAACGGCTCCTGGGTCGCGATCGCGAAGCGCGAGCGAAGCTGGTCACGGCGCACCGTGGTGACGTCGACGCCGCCGACGAACAGCGTTCCGGGTGGTGGTTCGTAGAGGCGAGTCAGCAGGCCGACGAGCGTGCTCTTCCCGCTGCCGATCGGGCCGACGATGCCGAGGACCTCGCGCCCCGCAGCGAAGAACGTCACGCCATCCAGCGCACGTTTTCCGTCCGAGTATTCGAAGAACAGGTTGCGCGCTTCGATGCTCGGGAACTCGTCGAGTTCGGCGATCGGAAGCGCCGAATCGTCCTCGGGTTCGACGTCGAAGATCTCGTCGATGCGGTCCGCCGCGGCGCGCGCGCGATGCCAACTCTGCAGCAACCACCCTGTCATCATCAGTGGCCAGATCAGCATCTGCATGTAGAGGAAGGCTTCGAAGAGCGCGCTCATCGTCATGCCCCCGGCCATGCCGATGATGACGATCGCGAGCGGTGCGACCTGCCCTCCCACGACGAAGCTCGCGTGCAGCAGCCCTCGAGCTCTCGCCATCTCGACCTGCGCGCTCTCGCAGTTCGTCGCCAGCTGGCCGAAGCTCTCGACCTCGTCTCGTTCGCGCGCGAAGCCGTGAATCACACGAATGCCGGCAAAGTCTTCCTGAGCCTTCGAGGCGATGTCGGCCTGCGCGTCCTGGACGACCCTCGATGCCTTGGCGAGCCTTGGAAACGCGACGAACATGCCGAGCCCGATGACGCCCATGAGGCAGATCACCGTGACGACGAGCAGGAGCGAAATGCTGCCTAGGAAATACAGCGCTGCGGGAAAGGTGAGGAGGGTTTGCAGGCCGAAGAACAGGGTCGGGCCCGCCATGAAGCGCAGCAGCTCGACATCGCTCGTCGTTCGCGAAACGAGATCGCCGATCCGAGCACTATCGAAGAACTTCGCTGGCAAGCGCTGCAGGTGGCGAAACATGTCGTTCCGCAGATCTTCTTCGATGAGTCGCGACAGACCGATCTGCAGGTAGCGTGCCCAGCATCGCAGGCACGCATAGACGAGCCACAGCCCGCACAGCGTGACGATGCGCCAAGTCCACCACGAGGATGTCGCGA
>JAGQQW010000248.1 GCA_020426005.1 Planctomycetota bacterium
GTTTGGTGATGATGCGATTCTCACCGACCAGTGGCATAACGTCGGCGACCGTGCCGAGTACGGCCAAATCCAGGTAGGCCCGACGGTAGGCGCTGATAGGCAAATCTAGCTCTTTCGCCAAGCCCTCGCAGAATCGAAAAACAACGCCTGCGCCACTAAGCTCGCGGAACGGATACGACGAGTCGCTCCGATGTGGGTTTATCAGGGCAGCCGCTTCGGGGAGATCGGGGGGAACCGTGTGGTGATCGGTGACCACGACCGTCATGCCAGCTTCCCTTGCAGCATCGACCTGCTCGTGGGCGCTGATCCCACAGTCGCATGTCAGGAACACCTTTGCGCCCATTTCTCGTGCCGCTTCCACCGCTCGCAAGTGGATTCCGTAGCCTTCCTTCATCCGGTGCGGCACATGGGTGTGAACGTCGGCCCCGACCTTCTCCAGGAAGCGTGAAAAGAGCGCCGCGCTTGTTACGCCATCGACGTCGTAGTCGCCGTGGATGAGGATGCGTTCGCGATTGCGGATGGCCGTTCGAATACGCTCGCATGCGCGCTCCATATCGTGGAACGCGAACGGATCCCCGATCCTGTCGACGCCGGCACGCAAGAAGGTGCGCGCTTCCTCGGGATCTCGGAAGCCGCGCTGCCACAAGAGGCTCGCGATCACCGGCGATACGTAGAGCTCGCGCGCGATCGGAACGAGTTCTTGAACCGGTGGTTCGCTGAGGACCTCGATATGAGCCATCTGTGGTTTCGAAACGGTTCAGTGTAGCAGCACTCGATAGGACAGCCGCCCGTCGAATCGAACACGCGTCGAGTTCCGGATCGTCGTTTCCGAATCGTCGCTTCCGAATTGTCGGCTTGGCGGCAGCGGGATGAATTCGGGACGTGTATCGTCGGTCGCATCCCGCGTGGGCTCCTGGTGGAACCTCCACGGACGAGCCGGTTTCCGACCGATCCATTCATCGATGACGAGCGCCAATCCATCTCCCTATCGCATCCTGCCCGCGATGGATCGCTTGTTGCGTCTCCAAGATGCTTCGACGCGCTGCAACGGTCTCGAGTCCGAGGCAGCGCGCTGCCTCGTGCTCGAACTGAAGGAGCGTATCCAGGCCGGCGAATCCCTGACCGAAGCCGATGTCACCGACGAGGTCTTGCGTGCACGACTCGAGGCGTTGCGAGAGGTCGTGAGTCGACCGCAGCATCGCCGTGTGCTCAATCTCACGGGCATCCTCCTGCACACGGGCCTCGGACGAGCGCCACTCGCCGAGACTGCGCGGCGCGCGATGCTCGACGTCGCTGGCCAGGCGTACGTCGAAGTCAGTGCCGAGACGGGCCTTCGCAATCGACGTGAGGACGCGATCGCGCGACACCTGTGTGCGATCACCGGAGCCGAAGCAGCGACGGTCCTCAACAACAACGCCGCGGCGACGCTGCTCGGTCTCCAAGCGCTCGCTTCGGGACGCGAAGTGATCCTGTCGCGAAGCGAACTCGTCGAGATCGGCGGTGGATTCCGGATGCCGGACGTGATGGAGCAGGCGGGTTGCACGCTCGTCGAGGTCGGCACGACCAATCGGACACGTCGCGCGGATTACGAAGCTGCGATCGGCGACGCGACGGGATGTCTGCTCAAGGTCCATCCGAGCAACTACCGCATCGAAGGCTTCTTCGCGGAGGTCGAACTCACGGAACTCGTCGCCCTCGGCGACGCGCGCGACGTGCCGGTGATGGAGGACCTGGGTTCGGGATGGTTGCTCGACGAGCCGTTGCCGCACGACCCGCGAGAACCCGGTGTGCTCGCGAGTGTCGCGACCGGCGCGGATCTCGTCACGTTCTCGGGAGACAAGCTCCTCGGTGCGTGTCAGGCCGGGTTCGTCGTCGGACGCAAGGCCGCCGTGGAGCGGGTCAAACGTCATCCTCTCTATCGTGCGTTGCGACTCGGGAAGTGCGAACTCGCCGCGCTCGAAGCGACGCTCATGATCTATCGCTTCGGCGATCCGAAGCGAGACATCCCGATCCTGCGGGCGATGTTCACGCCTGTCGCGGAACTCGAGCAGCGCTGTGAGCGACTGCGCGCCAGCCTCGACCGGGCATTGCGGTCGCTCGGGTTCGTTGCCGAAGTCGGCGCGAGCCCGAGCTTCGTGGGTTCGGGCGCGAGCCCCGCACGTCCCCTCGAGAGTCGCGCGCTCTGGTTGCGCCGCGACGACGAACGCGGTCCCAAGATCGAGGAACTCGCGAGGCTCTTGCGTCTGGCGACGCCGGCAGTGTTCGCGCGCATCGAGAACGATCGCCTCGTGCTCGACCTGCGCTCGCTTCCGCCCGAGGACGACGAGGATCTGGTTTCGGTGTTCGAGAGTTTGCAGGCTCACTCATGAAGGTTGCGAGGTTGGTGAACGCATCATGTCGTTCTGGAAGAAAGACGAACGTTTGACGAGCTATTCGAGTGCAGCGGGTTGAGCGGCGAAGATGTCGCCCGAGGACCTCGTGAAGGCCCTCGCCAAGCTTCCCAAGCGCAAGGATCCGCGACTTCTCGTCGGTCCCGAAACGCTCGACGACGCTGGCGTCGTCGCGCTACGGGAGGATCTCGCCCTCGTCCAGACGTTGGATTTCTTTCCGCCAGTCGTGGACGACCCGACGTGGTACGGGCGCATCGCGGCAGCCAACGCGCTCTCGGACGTCTACGCGATGGGGGGCGTCGCGCTCTCCGCGATGTCGATCGTCGGCTGGCCCAAGGACCTTGCACCGGAGCTGCTCGGTGCCATCCTCGCCGGTGGTCAAGAGAAGATCGACGAGGCTGGTGCGCTTCTCGCAGGGGGGCACACTGTCTGCGACTCGGAGATCAAGTACGGCCTCTCCGTTACCGGTACGATCGACCCGGACCGAATCCTCGCCAACGCGAACGCGCGCCCAGGGGACATGCTCGTGCTGACGAAGCCGATCGGCATGGGAGCGATCACGACCGGGATCAAGAAGGGCAAGGTCGGCGACGACATCGCGTTGCGTGCCATGGAGCAGATGGCGACGCTCAATCGCGGAGGTGCCGAAGTGATCATGTGGCATCCGGTTCACTGTGCGACGGACGTGACCGGGTTCGGACTTCTCGGGCACGCGATGGAAATCGCTCTCGCGAGCAAGGTCCGGGTCGAGATCCGCGCCGAGGCCATCCCGGCGTTCGAGTCCAGTCTCGACCTCATCGAGCGCGGAATCGTTTCGGGCGGCGCCAAGCGCACGCGTTCCTACATGGATTGTCGCCTCGAAGTGGACGAGCGTGTCGAGGATGCGCGCGTCCAGCTCGCACTCGATGCCGAGACGTCGGGAGGTTTGCTCTTCGCGATCGCCGAAGAGCAGATCGACGCGGTTCTGCGCGAACTCGCCCCGGTGACCCCGTGTGCGGTCGTTGTCGGGCGTGTGATCGCACAGGGCGACCGCGCGCCCATCGCATTGGTACCGTGAGTCTTCGATCGCACCGAGAGCCTGGGCGATTGATCCTGAGCCATAGATCCTGAGCCATAGATCCCGAGCGATGCCGAAGCGCTATTGGTTGTTCAAGTCCGAGCCGAGTGCCTATTC
This sequence comes from Planctomycetota bacterium, assembly GCA_020426005.1. Classification (GTDB taxonomy): domain Bacteria; phylum Planctomycetota; class UBA1135; order UBA1135; genus JACKHW01. The sequence continues at coordinate 3,565 of JAGQQW010000248.1, forward strand.
ACTCGAGGATCTCGAGCGCGACACGTCGACGTTCTGGGACGGGATTCGCAACTATCAGGTGCGGAACTCGTTCCGCGACGACGTGCAGCGTGGCGATGCCGTGCTCTTCTATCACTCGTCGTGCAAGGTTCCGGCGGCCGTCGGTCTCGCGAAAGTCATCGGTCTCGCCGAGCCCGATCCGACGCAGTTCGACGCGAAGGCGAAGTACTACGACGCGGGTTCGAAGCGCGACGATCCACGTTGGCTCGGTGTGACGATCGAGTTCGTCAGCCGCTTCCCGCGGCCGGTTCCTCTCGAGGAACTCAAGTCGGACGAGCGGTTCGACACGATGCTCCTCGTCCAACGGGGCCAACGCCTGTCGGTGCAGCCCGTGGAGAAGGCGCACTTCGACGCGATCGTCAAGATGGGCGGCAAGGCCACGAAGAAGAGCTGATCCAGTACGCGAGGCCCCAGCGATGGTCGAAATTCGAACGGTCTATGAAGGCACACTGCGCACGCGCGCGGAGCATGGCCCTTCCGGTCAAGTACTCGTGACGGACGCACCCGTCGACAACCACGGCAAAGGCGAGAGCTTCTCGCCGACGGATCTCGTCGCCACTGCGCTCGGGTCGTGCATGGTGACGATTCTCGCGATCGCCGCCGAAGCGCGTGGCCTCGAAGTCGGTGGCACGCGCGTTCGTGTACTCAAGGAGATGGGCGCGGTGCCGCGGCGCCATATCGCGTGTCTCCGCGTGGACCTCGAACTCCCGGCGCTCGACACGGAACACCGGCAAGTCCTCGAAAACGCCGCGCGCACATGCCCAGTTGCCGTCAGCCTCGGTACCTGTGTCGAGCAGGTCGTGACGTTCCACTGGGGCGCAATTTAGCGGGGTGTCGTTTCCGCCCCCAGGTGTCGAAAACGTATGCGCACACAGCGTCTGGTAGCGCGACTGCGGTGCGTTGCCGAGGCGACTCTCGATGAGATCGAGGCCGATGCACATGCCGCGAACGGGTTCGAGCTCGACGTCCGTGTCGACACGGGCGATGCGTCGTCCGTGACGCACGCGCGCGAGGGTGACGTGCGCAGCGAATGGTGAAGTGTCCGCCTCGTATCCTGCGTCGCGCGCGGCGCCTTCGACCTCTTGGTGGATTCTCTCGAGGGGCGACACCGCACGGGTCGTCGCTTCGAATCCGATCCAGACGACACGCACGCGACCGCGAGATGCGAAGCAGCCGATCCCGGTCGTCTGGACCTCGAAGGTCCTGGTGCCTTCCGCGATGTGGGCAAGGCGCGTCGTCATCCTGCCGAGTGCGATCTCCGTGGTCGATCCGAGGAATCGCACGGTCGCATGCAAGTGACGTGTGTCGACGAAGTGCAAGTCGCGAGCTGTATCGGTCAGGGCGGTGCGGACCTGCTCTGCTTGCCGCGCGAGCGCGTCGAGGAACGTCGCGTCGAAACGCAGTGCGACGAAGGTACGCATCTCAGCACTCCGCATCTTGTGTCCCGCGTCAGGAGTTCGTTGTCTTTGTCGGTGCGGATCTACGCCCCTCGCTGCGTTGCACACCCTCGCCAGATCACTCGAACCTCGCGAACGTGAGAGGAGGTTCTCTCAGGGCTGCAGCGCAGGTGGGCACGAACGACCCGTCATTCCGTCGCATCAGCTTGGCATGCGCGTTGCTGATGGTCTATCGATGTCGTGTGACGAACGGTAGTCTGATCGAGACCTTCGTTTCAGGCCAATCGTTTCGAGCCGAGAGTTCGGATCCAAGAGGTGCATCGTGTATCAAAAACTACTGATCCCGATCGAGGGCGGCGAGGCTTCGAAGGCCGTTGTCCGCTTTGCCAAGAAGCTGGCCGGCAAGGGCGCGAGCGCCCGCGTGCTGAACGTCCTCGTCAACGAGACGACGATGTTCTACGCGGATCTCCTCAGCATCGATCACTTGACCGAAGCCGCGAACTCGATGCTCGGCACGATGATCGACGAGTTCGGATCGAACGACTTCAAGATGGACCGTGCGATCCATCAAGGCACCGTCGAAGAATGCGTGCTCGAAGAGGTCAAGGACTGGAACCCCGATGTCGTCGTGATGGGGAGCCACGGGCGCAAGGGCTTCCAGCGGCTTCTGCTCGGTAGCGAGGTGCAGCGCGTTCTGAGGCACACGACCAAGCCACTGTGCATCGTCAAGGGCAAGGCGGCCCAACGCGAAGGCGAACTCCAGAGGGTCGTGCTCGCGACGGATCTGGGTGAAGCCACCGGTGCCGCACGAGAAGCGTTCGCGGATCTCTTGCGCGATGGCAAGGAGCGCGGGCTGAACATTCACGGCGAAGTGCTGCACGTCTTCGAGAGCGATCCGTGGTTCTTGCCGACGAGCGTCGTCGCCGTTCCGGGGGGCGGCTACTCGATGCCCGTCGTGACCTCCGAGGTCGAAAAACGCATCGAAGAGCGCCGTCACGAGATTCGTGACGAGCTTGCGGCGATCGTCAAGCCGTGGGTAGACGAAGGGCTGCAGGTCACGACCAAGATGTTCGAAGGCCAGGCATGGAACCGCATCGCCGAGTACGTCGAGCAGGAGCATGTCGATTTGCTCGTCCTCGGATCGCACCACTACGGTGGGTTCGATCGGTTGATGCTCGGTTCGATCGCCGAGAAGACCCTGCGCGCCGTCGAGTGCCCGGTGCTGCTCATCCCGTCGCCCGAAGCGGCGGACTGACCAATAAGGCGCGCGCCGAGATCAGCGGCCCATGCTGTGCCAGGCCGTCTTGATCTCGACGAAGGGTTCGATCCACTCGATGCCGCGACTCGCGTCGGCGTGCCAGCGCGCCGGCGTGCCGACCTCGATCGTTCGCCCTCGCTTCACGTGGTCGCTCGCCTCGGATTCGACGAGGAAGCGCTCGGATTCGTCGTCGGTCACGAGCAAGGTGCCATCGAGGTCGCGGTGCGTCGCGACGTGGGGGACGAGTTCTGCACGATCGCCGGTCAGGATCTGCAGCACGCCCTTTGGCACATCGCTCGTGGCGACGACTTCGGCGAAGTCGAGGGCGATCGGTGCGGCCTCGATGTCGACGACCGCGACGACGGTGTTCCCCGGAACGAGCAGGGGCGCGACGCAGGACACGAGACCGAGCAACGGCGGCATGCGTGGCGGCAGTGCCGCAACGACACCGGTGGGTTCCGGCATGGAGAAGTTGAAGTAAGGACCGACGACCGGATTGACCGTGCCGAGCAACTGGGCGAGCTTGTCGCAACAACCGGCATAGAAGAGCAAGCGCGTCGCACTCGCGTCCGCCTCGCGCATCGCCGCGGCCCGCGTCACGCCGTGATATCGCACGAGCGCATCTGCGAACGAACTCGCTCGATGGTCGAGCATCTCCGCCATGCGGTACAGGATCTGTCCGCGCAGGAACGCCGGCGCTCCGGCCCAACCCTGGAACGCGCTCCGTGCGCCCTGCACCGCGTTGCGCAAGTCCTTGCGCGAAGCTCGCGCGACTTGAGCGATCGGGACTCCGCTCGACTTCTTGCGCGGATCGTGGATCGCGCTCGTGCGACCCGACTCGCTGCGCGGGAATGCGCCGTCGATGTAGAGCTTGAAGGTCTTGTGGATCGTCGCGTCGGTCATGTTGCGTGGCATGTTGCGTGGCCCGATCAAGAACTCGCGAGGTAGGGATGGAGACCGTGCAACCCACCTTCACGACCGAAGCCGCTCTCCTTGTATCCACCGAACGGGGAGGAGGCGTCGAACCGGTTGTAGCAGTTGCCCCAAACGACGCCCGCGCGCAGGCGTCGAATCGTGTCGAAGACCTTACTGCCCTTGTCGGTCCAGACTCCGGCACTCAATCCGTAGAGCGAGTTGTTCGCCTTCGCAATCGCTTCGTCC
>JAGQQW010000024.1 GCA_020426005.1 Planctomycetota bacterium
AATGTGTCCGGGTTTTGTGCCGTACCGCGAATGACCGGACGATCGGGATCGAGCGCACGCATGCGGTGCTCGTGCAGAAGCGCATCGGGCAGCAACGCGAGCATGACGTCGTCGGGAATCGCCGTGATCTTGGCCACCTCGTGCGACGTTCGGAACCCGTCGAAGAAGTGCAAGAACGGCAGCCGTGTGCGCAAACTCGCGGCGAGCGAGATCAGCGCGAAGTCGTGCGCTTCTTGCACCGAACCCGAGCAGAGCATCGCCATGCCCGTCTGGCGACACGCCATCACGTCACTGTGATCGCCGAAGATCGACAGCGCGTGCGTCGCGAGTGTGCGCGCCGCGACGTGCAACACGAACGGCGTGAGCTCCCCCGCGATCTTGTAGAGATTGGGGATCTTGAGCAACAGTCCCTGACTCGCCGTGAAGCTGCTCGTGATCGCACCTGCCTGCAGCGAACCGTGCAACGCGCCGGCCGCACCGCCTTCGGACTGCATCTCGACGACGTCGGGCACTGTGCCCCAGAGGTTCTTCTGCCCCTTTGCCGACCAGAGGTCCGCATGTTCACCCATCGCGGACGAAGGCGTGATCGGGTAGATGGCGAGCACTTCACTGCATTTGTGCGCCACGAGAGCGACGGCTTCGTTGCCATCGACCATGATCCGCCGGAGTTCGCTCATTGTTGTCTCCTGGGTCTCCCGGAACGTATCCCGGAAGCGTCTCGCAGAGGTCGCGTCCGAACATCGACACGAGGCATCGTCTCGATGCATCGCGTGGAGACTCGGACGCGCGTGCTCGCGGAGCCGCGAGCGGCACGCCACGGCCTACACAGCGCGTGCAGCAACGTCCAGACCTGCGGCGGCGAACCGCGGTGCGCGATGGACCTATCCGTAGGCCGACGAGACACGCGCGCACCATCGGACCTTGGATCCGCCGCAGCCCGCTGATCCGAGATTGCGAGTACGATGCAAGGATGAATCTCATCCAAGGCAACGTCGCCGGTTCCCGACGAAGGATCACCCAAGTCGCCTTCGCAACCCTTCTGACCACCGTCTCCGTGAGTGCACAATGCCTGCCGTGCGCCGCGGAGTTCGACGATGCAGTGCTCTTGACCGCAGGCGTCGCCTCCCAAGACGCGACGTACGGGATACGCATCCGTACGCAGGCGAACCTCGCGGTCTTTTCGATCCTCATCATGACGAACGGCACGAACGGAACCGTCGGTATCTGGAGCCACGACGTCGCCGCGGGGACCCCGAACAAGCCGATCGTGAGTGCCGGCTGGTCGACCAACGATGTGACCCCCAACTGGAAAGGTGCATCGTTCGGCAAGCCGACGATCTTGTCGGCGAATCAGGACTACTGGGTCGTTCTGCGGACGAACCCTGCGAGTTCGAGCCCATCGCTTCGCGCCAAGTCGAGCAATGGTCAGACCTACGCCTATAGCCAAAACGACGGACGAACATGGTCCGGTGTCGCCCGTGGCTATGAATGGAAGTACCGCCTGCACTGCTGCCCGATCCCGAATCTCGCGAGTGCGACCGGATTCGGCTCGGCATGTGGCGGCTCGAGCTTCGTGCCGAGTGGGACGAATGCAGTGCCCGTGTTCGGCACGCAGAGCGAGTTCTCGGTCGAAGGCGCGCGCGCCAATGCACCCGCAATCCTCGCCATTGGTGGCAGCGCGCAGCGGTGGGGCGCGTTCCAGTTGCCACTCGATTTGACCCAGGCGGGTGCACCCAATTGCTCGCTCTATGCCTCGCTCGACCTGCTTCTGGCGACGGTCGCGTCTGGGCCAGGCACCGCGCGACTGCTGCTGCCGATCCCCCGCGACAACGCGCTCCTCGGGATCGCGTTCTACTCGCAGTGGATCGTGCTCGATCCGGCAGTCAACCAGTTCGGTGCGGCGTTTTCCCAGGGCGTGAGATCCGTCATCGGGGCGTAGCAAATCGTGAGCGCGAACCTTGGGCGACAGTCGGAGGATGCGCGCTCGGCGGCTCGCTGATTCGCTGCGACGAAGGCGCCGATCAGGGTGCGGGCCGGCTTATCCTCGCGGATCAATCTTGCGACTATCAGATATGCGCACGCCTGAACTGCCGCGGCTCTGAGGGACGATCTCGTCGAGCCCTGCAAGCGTAAGCGCATACGAATACGAGACTTGAGAACGAGCAGTCAACGCGGCACGTCGATGGCACACCGTTCGCTTTGTGCCCCTCGTCGGACGGAAGCGGCCAGCTCCGCATCGCGAAGCTCGGTTCCGCGTGTCTCCACCGACCGGTGAAGCTGGTTCGAGTCCAGCACCAATGAGACTTGGTTGTCGATTCTCCGCGCTCGCCCGGGAGCCATGCCCGGCCTTGCGCCGGTTCGACCGGCCCGCCGCGTGTGGTGGGCGGGCGCGGAGGATCTCTCTCTTCGAGGCGCAGCATGAATCCCACGATCCTCACCCTCCTCGTACTCTGCCCGATCGCAGTCCTCGTCGCGGGAATCGCGCTCGTGATCCGTCGCCGGCTCATCGTCGATGTCGAGCCGCACGAGCAGGTCTACGCCACGCGCAAGGGAACGCGATTCGGGCCGCTCGCGACGGGGCGTCACGTGTTCTGGCAACTGCCATGGCTGGGAACGGCGCGCGTGGATCGCTTCGATCTGCGCTCTTTGGAGTTGCACGTTGCCGGACAAGAGCTGCTCACGAAGGACCGTGTCCAACTGAAGGCGACGGCGCTCGCCTATTACCGAATCGTGGATGCGAACAAGCTTCTCGATGAACTCGGCAACTGGCAGCACCGCGTCTACTACGAGACGCAGCTCGCGCTCCGTGCAGTGATCGCGACGATCGCACTCGACGACCTTCTCGAAAACCGGCAAGCGGCGAGCGATCAGGTGAACGCGTCTCTCGCACCGGTGTTCGCGGCCTACGGGTGCACACTCGAGAACGCGAAGATCCTGGACTGGATGCTGAGCGGCGACCTCAAGCGTGCGATGGCCGAAGCCGCCGAAGCACGCGCTCGAGGCAAGGCCAAGCTCGAGCGCGCTCGGGCAGAAGCCGCGTCGCTTCGAAACCTCGCGAACGCGGCGCGCATGGTTCGCGAGAACCGCGAACTGCTCGAGCTGCGAACGCTCGAAGTCGCGGACAAGGCTGCCGAGTCGACGGGCAACACGCTCGTGCTCGGCCTCGACGACCTGAAATCGCTCAGCGCACGAGCGTGATGATGCTGACCGAGTTGAACGTCGACGGGCCGTTGGTGCCGCGGCTGTCGACGCGGAGGCTGCGCATGAGACCCACGGTTCCCATGATCGAAGTCATGACGTTGGTCGTGGCCCAGCCGGCGGTGTTCGACGTCGTCTGGTGCATCGCCTGAACGCTCCAGACATCGGTGTCCGCAGTCTTGAGCGTGAACGGCGCCGCGATCGTCGCGGCTCCGGTTCCGTCCGTCACCGCGGGAAGCGAGAAGATCGGCTCGAGACCGAGTTCACACGTGGTCATCCCGAGCCCGCTCAGGTCGACGGGTAGCGGCACCGAACCCGCGAAGAGCACCTTATCGACACCGAGCATGAAGAGACACGCAGAGTTCGCCTGTGCGCCCTTGACGGCCATCGTGTACGTGCCATTCGTGTAGGCGGCCGAGAGCGTGCCACCACAGGCGTTGCCCGACGTGAGCATCAGCGAGCCCGACTTCGAGTTGCCTGCGTTCATGCGCAACAAGCCGGAAACTGCACCAGGCGTGAACGCGTGCTGCAGGATCAAGTTCGGCCCCGTGAAGACGAATGGTCGCGTGTGCTTGATCCACATGTGCACGTCATTGGAATCGACTCCCGCACCGCGCGCGGGCAGATTGAGCGTGTTGTTGAACACCGTCGCCGCGGTCGCGGTGAGATTCTTCTTCGGATCGGGATCCATCGCGGACCACGCCGACGAGACGTTGTCGAGAACGAGACCGTAGTTGAACGTGACCGCGCCGCTCGTGGTGGTGCCGTGCGCGCGCAAACCCGACTCGTTGATCACCAACGCAGTCTTGATCTGATCTCCGCGGAACCAGAGCTGCTCGACACGGTTGCCTTGCGCTGTCGGATCCCAAGTCGAGAGAACGCCGCCGTAGGAGCCGGTCAATGCCGCGGGAAGCGCGCGTGCGTGCGGCGTGACCTGTGCGCACACAGACGCAGATAGGACATAGAGGCACGCAGCAACGAGAGACAATCGTATCGCCATTGGTATGGACCCCTGGAGAGCAGAAGGCAGAGCGCGACACTGCCGACATCTGGGCAAGCCGCGTGAAACACGCCCCCGCCACCATAGCAAGGGTCGGACAGGGCGCACGCGACAAAGATCAACCGCGTCTACGACACGCTCGCCCTACCGCAGCACTTTTTCTCGTTTCTGCACTCCTGCAAGACCGCGCGTGTTCGCCCTTATCGCATGCGTCACAGACGCAATCCAATCAACACGCTTACCCACTCAGGGTCGAAATCGAACAATGCAACAACCACGCTACCAACTCACCCTCTCACTGACGATCTGCGCGTTCTTGTCATCGGCAGCGTTCGCACAAGAAGTCGAATGGTATGGACAAGACGACGCACCAGGAATCCTCGTAGCCTTGCCCGACGACGACTTCGACAACGTCGTCAACTTCTACATCGATGTCATCCATCAAGACGGCGAAGGACATGGGCTCAAGGGCAAAAAGCTAGTGGAGTTCTACCCCGAAGAGCAAGACACAGCCCGGGCTTACTATGGCGATGTCGGCCTTGGAGGATCGGCAAACGCCAAATGGACATACAACGACACGATGTGGAAAGAGTCCCACTACGAGGTGACGTTCACAGGGGCGCTCGACGAGAAGCAACACATCGAAGTTCAGGCAACAGCATCGGTCAATGGCCACGCGACTGCTGCCGCATACCCCATAGCGAGCTATGCCCGCGCAGAATGCGCCGCTTGGGGTAAAGCCACCGCGGTGTATGGGCAGAATGGCAAGGCGAATGCAGATGCCGGAGGCGCTGTCGCTGTCGAAACAAAAGCAAGGCAGTACACGAGTGGCTCCGGAGTTACGCTGCCGAATGGTTCGGGCGCGAGCTCCAGTGGAACGTCCTACGTGCTCCTCGGCGGAGGCGAGCGCAACACACCGATCAGCCAATCCGACCCTGGCGCGTGGGTCGAGACAAGAACATTGACCTGCACGATGAACTGCAGCGCGCAAGGCAGCACATATGCAGAGAAGAAGGGAGACGAAACGAAAGCAGACGGCGAGGCCGTCACTACGATTCGGATTCGATCGAAGATCATCACTTCGCAGGAGTGATCGGTGATGAATGTCAGGCTTGCACAGATCGCATCATTCACGGGCCTTACCATCCTGGCAGGCCTGGCTTTCTACTCCCTCACGGCAGAACACTCCACTCTCCCATCGGCACAGCTACGATCCCTGGCACAGCCGGTGGAAGTGCACGCTGCACCGCGCCAGATCGCACTCGATGCCCGTGAATCCGATAGCGAGGTCGGCGAAGGCCGGATCTCGACGACACGCGTCTGCATTCGGACGCGATCCAGCGATGTCCCGATCGCAAATCACCCCGTATCGCTCACGACGCAACAGTGCGCAGTCACGTGTCGAACGGATCGCAACGGCATGCTCGAACTCCCATCAGCGTCGCCGAGCGCTGCAATGCTGAACTCGTTGAGCGCATCGCCGGCATTTCTCCCGACGCCGGCTGTGGCTATCGACGGAAGTATCGCGGTCGAAGCAATCGGAGCGATTAGCTTCGTGCATGCCGTTGCCCCGCGAATGCGCGTGCCGATCCAATTCGTCATCGCGACGTGGTTGGAGTCGGACTGGCCGATCACCCGACGCTTTGCGATGGAATGCTGCATCAACCCCGACCGAGCTTGGGAACAGGCGGTGGCACATCCGCACGTAACCGTACGCCAAGTACTGCCAGGACACGAAGTGCGCATGCCAGAAGGGCGCTACATGGCACTCGTTCGTGCAACTGGCTGCAGACTCGTCGAGCCAGCGCATGCCCTGTTTGCCGGACATGCATTCGGACGAACGACACGCATCTCGACGATACCGGGTGATCGGTGTCTCTTGACAGCGCCGCTCGACGTGCGGTTCGGAGAGGTTCAAACGGTAGGGATACAGTCGGAGAATCCCGTATCGACGCGAATTCACCTTGGACGCTTCAGCTCGTGCAGCGACCTACGACTGCGCATTTCGAAGCAGCGAAAGCAAGGAGAGCACGGCACGTTGTCGGTGCCGCTACACTCGCTTCGCCTCGAACGAGGGCGGTCGTACTACGACTTGGAACTCGAACCTGGCAAATACCATGTGGACGCCTCGGCTTGGATTGACCCATATCAAGCGCTCGTCGCTGGCATAGACATACGAATCGATGCGGCTTGCGAATGCATCGAGGCGCGACTCGATCACGGCATCGGCGCGCGAACGCTCACGATCGACCGCACACCAAAGCAGTGGGCGTTTCGCTACCGCCCACCGAGACCTTCGATCGGGGATGATCACGAACATACGGTCGAAGCGGCGTGGTTCCGCAGCAATCGCGACGGACCTTGCACGCTCACGGGCGTGCCAGCGAATGCCGAGTGCGTCTTGCTCATCAAGGCAGACGATGCCCAGGGCGAGCTGCGCAGAGTGCAGATCGCTCCAGAAGACAGCCACATAGCCATCTCTTCGTGAGCAGACTGACCACGGCGACGACAGTATCGCGCGAGACCAAGATCAGCGCCCGAACACCGCGACAACCGCACGATGGTCAGAGACGACTGGCGGCAGGACTCGTTCGGACATCAGTCGCCATTCACTCGGCGCCAGCACATAGTCGATACGCTGCGTCGGAGCACTTGCTGGAAAAGTCCCTACGCCGTCGAAATTGCCAGCGAACTCACCGCTCTCCTCGAGGAGACGCATGGACCGTGACGCAGGCAGCGCATTGAAATCACCGGCAACGATGAACTGACGACGATCGATCTGCCTCAATAGATCACGAATCTGTGCGAGGTTGTTGTCAGCATCGAACGAGTCGTGATGCACACTCGCGACCCAGACGTTGTCGAGATAAGGGATCCGCACACACAGCGTCCGTCGATTGTTGCGCGTCACCCAGAATGGCTTTCTCCCAGGGATGTCGCCATTGGTCGAGGCATCGATCACCCAACGGCTGAGAATCGCATTGCCGCCGACGATACGAAAGAACGGCAGCCCGAAGTTGTAGCACTCTCCGAATGCGTAGTGCCGGAGCCCCGTCGCCATCGCGAGCTCTCGAACCTGGTCGACAGGGCAGAGGCTGCATTCTTGAACGACCTCGGAGAGACACACGATGTCCGGCGCGGCATCGCTCAGGAGCGCGCCCACCGCTCGCACACGCTTCCTCACCGCATCCGCCGAATCGAAGCGCAACCCTCCGTGGTGGAGTTCGAGCTTGGCGAGGTTGAAGGCGACGATGCGCACCTCCCGCTTGCCGATCGACTTCGATGCGGCGCCCTCTTCAATGGACCCGACGATCGCCACGTTGGCCTTTGCCATCACGAGCCCGTTGAACGCGACGAGCCCTGCGATCACGACGACGACCAGCACCGAGCCCCACGCGGCAAGGCGAAGGCCCTTCTTCCACTCGACGGCACGCCAAATCGCAGGTGCATCCACGAGCACTACGGTAGCAATAGTCACACCGAACCCGGCGAAGAGCACGAATCGGGACAACCGACCGGCATGTCATGGCGTGACGCTTCCGGTCCGAGTACACAGTCTCCATGACATTGCTCGTCCCTCGCGATCCCATGGGGATCTATCAGATCCTCTTCGCCTTCGCCTCGCAGACTGGTTCCTATATCGGCGATCCCGGAACTCGACCGATGAGCCAGGGCTTTCCGCTAACGACGCCGGTGCCGGGCGGCCCCGAGCTGCCGGCCTCGATCGAAGTCACGGCGACGGATCGCATGTATCCGAAGGCGGATGGCACGCCCGCGCTACGTCGTGCGATCGCCGACTACTACAACACGTACTACGGCAGCAAGCTGACTGACGCCAACGTCATGGTCTTCGCGGGCGGTCGCCCAGCGCTCGTTGCGCTGTTGTGGATGATGGCAGACGACCTCTGCGTCTCCATCGAAGAGACCGAATACACGCCGTATTGGGACATGCTTCGCCATTGTGCTCGGAACTACGTGATCGTCCCGAGCAACGAAGAAAACCGCTTTCGCCCGAGCCTCGAGACCCATCGCGCTGCGCACTCGAGCGAAGGTCAAGGTCGACAACTGTTGCTCCGTAGCAACCCGTGCAATCCGACCGGCGTCGAGCTGCAAGCATCCGACCTCGACCAGCTCGCGAACTGGACCCGAGAGTCGAACTTCTCGGCGATCGTCGACGAGGCCTACGAGTTCTTCTGCGATCCCGAACCACGCAGCGTGCTCGCACACGTGAAGGAAATCGACGAGCACAATCTGTTCGTCGTCGGCGCGGCCACGAAGGGACTGCAATCACCGGGCGCTCGCACGGGCTGGGTCGTCGGCCCTGCACGCGAGATCGAAGTGCTGCGCAACTACTCGTCCTACGGCATGGGTGGCGTGAGCCAGCTCTCGCAAAACTACGTGCTGCGCTTGTTCGAGCCCGAGCACATCGCTGCCGCACGATCCGCGATCGCGAAGTTCTACAACGAACAGCGCAAGCGCTACTGCGCTGCCCTCGTCGAACTCGGCTGCGAAGACTACACGGGCAATGGTGGCTTCTACAGCTGGGTCAAACTCCCCGGGGGCATGACAGCGGCCGAGTGCAACAAGCGGTTGTTCGAACATAAGGCCGCGATCCTTCCCGGCGAACTCTGCGACATGCACCGGCGCGGCGACGCTTCGCCCCTAGCACGGTTCATCCGCGTATCGTTCGGCCCGCGGAAGCCGGAAGACTTCAACGGGGATATCGCCGCACTGCGGAACGCGTTGTCGTGATGAATCGACTCAGTGCACGCTGACGACGCGTCCATGAGCAACGCCGACACGCTTGCCGCCGAGTCGGACTTCGAGAGACATCGCTGAAAGCGCCGTCGACTCGGCAGCGCCGAACTTCGCAAGCGCATCTCGCAGCGATTGCCCAGGATAGAGCTGCTTCGCTGGAGGCGTCGTGCGCGCTTTCGGCTGAACGGTTGCTGCTGGAACGACGACGGCGATGCCGTCGTGGAACACGAAGCGCGCGTTCTCGCCTCGCTCACCGTCGTACTCGAAGCCCAGTGCGCACGCCGAAGCCGTGACACGGTTCGGAACGCCCCACGTCTCCAGAACCTTGTCCGGAGTCGCGGCGACGAGGCTGTCGATTGTCGCGAGTGTGTCCTGATTTGCTGGCCACGCGCCCAAGAGCATGGCAGCGCACGCGATACCTTTGAGTGTCATGTTGTTCATGGCCGCTCGGACGTAAGCCAGGGAGCGAACTTTCGCTCGACGTCATCGCGATAGTCGTGAACAGCAAAGGCGATCCGATCGTCGGCACCTGTGTCGAGGCTCCCGTTCGCCGCCCTCTCGCTCGACCCGCAGCTCTGGATCCGGTTCCCGCCCGTGCAATCGAGAGCATGGACGGTCCTCGATGTGCCCATCCCGAATCAGAACGCGCTGCTGGGAGCGGACCTTCACGTGCAGGCGCTCGTGTTCCACGGCCCGCGACTCGGGGACGCACGGCTCACGAATCGCGCCACAGACCGGGTGATTCGCTGAGCAATCACCCTGCTAAACTGCGACTCATGAACCTGCTAACCCGCTCCCTGATTTCCCTCACCGCACTGGCTTCGCTCGCCACCGTCGGGAACGCGCAGATCACGCGCATCGCCGGCACCGGCTGCTCCGGCGCTTCCTATCCGACTCCGACTCCGGCGACCGCGATGATCGGCACGACCGTGACGTTCCAAGGCCGCCTTTGTGCGGGCCGCATGCCGGGCTTCTTCATCCTCGGCCTCACGCCGGTGATGGCGACCATCAATCCGCCTCTCACGTGCTCGAGTTGTGTGCTCGGCACGACGCCCGACATCTATCTGCAGTCGGCGTTCGTGTCGGTCCCCATTCCGATTCCGAACAGCCGGAGCCTCATCGGGTTCTGCTTCTACGTACAAACGGGCTGTGTCAACGTGCGTCAGTGCCTCGAACTCGACGGCGCTCTCAAAGTCTGCATCCAATAGCTCGCACGCAGACGCAATGACGCCTGACAACAAGCGACCGCTGCATCTCGAAACGGTGCGCGCGGTCCTCACGCCGGCACTCGAACTCATCGAGAAGCCGGCGTGCGACGACTTCTACCAGAAGCTCGACATCGACCACGACGGCTTCAAGGGCCACACGCTGATCTCCGAGCACACGTTCGAGAGCGCGTGGGGCATGTGGGAGATGCACCCCAAGGGTGACGAACTCGTCTACCTCGTCGAGGGCGACATCACGTTCGTGCTGCGCACCGATGCGGGCGACCAACGCGTTCGACTCGACACTCCGGGGCAGTACGTGATCGTTCCCAAGGGAACATGGCATACCGCGGAGACGCACGAGAAGACGCGGGCGCTGTTCATCACGCCAGGCGAAGGGACGCAAGGCGGCGCCGAGCCTCCGGCCGGGTAGTCTCGATCCATGGCATCCACGACTCAGCTCACCTACGACGACTATTTGCGGCTTCCCGACGACGGGCGACGCTACGAGATCTTGGACGGGGAGCTCTTCGTGAGTCCGGCGCCGATGACACGACATCAGCGATGGCTCGTGCGATTGACCGCGCTCTGCTTCGATGTCCTCGAGTCGAACGGCGTAGGCATCGTGCTCGTCGCACCGATCGACGTCGAGATGGGGCCGCATGACATCGTCCAGCCTGAACTCGCAGTCGTGCGGACCGAGCGGCGCTCGATCCTCCACGACACGCGGATCATCGGTGCACCCGACCTCGTCGTCGAAGTGCTGTCCAAGTCGACCGCCCGGATCGATCTCGGAAGAAAGAGTGCTCGCTACGCGCACGCGGGCGTAGCGGAATACCTGATCGTCGATCCCGAGACTCGCCGCGTCGAACGTCGCACGGACCCGCGTGGAGACCGCTACGAGTCGATCGAGACGTTCACCGAACGCGTGATGTCGCAGGTGTTTCCAGAACTCAGCTTCGACATCGACGAGCTCTGGCCGACCGACTTGTGAGCTGAGCGAGCCGCGCGGCCCTCCGCCGTCGTTACCGAGAGCGAGCGTGGGTGTATGGACGGCACATCCCTCGTCCCGACCGCCCTCTCGAGGCTCGTCATGCTCACACTCTGCAAGGCGATTTCAATCGCCATCGCTGCGTTCGTGGTCACGCACTCGCTTCACGCTCAACGTGCGCGACTCGTATACGACGTCAATGCGGCAGCCGCGCGGCCCAACCTGCCAAACAGCCGCATTCCCATCCTGGTTGCAGGTGGACTCACGTACTACGTGCTCGGCGATGCTGCCACCGGAACCGAGCTGTGGGCAAGCGACAGCAGCAATCGTTCGTATCTCGTGAAGGACATCCAGCCCGGTCCAGCATCCTCGAGACCGAGTCTCATCGGTAGCCTCGGGTCACGCATGGTGTTCGAAGCGTGGACACCGAATGATGGACTGAGGTTATGGATCACGGATGGAACCGAAAGCGGCACGCGCCGCGTCCCGGATTCCCGCTCACAGGCTATCGCGAACCCACTCCCCTCTTCCGGGTCGGCGGTCATCGGTGCTCACCTCTACTTCGTGACCTCGAGCGAGTACCGTTACGATGTCTACCGCACGGACGGCACGTCGATCGAAGCCCTGACGCAGTTCAAAGTTCGAAGCAGCTATGCCCCACGCGGACTTCGCGCGTTCGGAAGCGAGCTCTTCTTCCTCTTCGATGACCAGAGCCAGGGCTTCGAGTGGTGGTACATCGACACGGCCGCCAGGACGCCTACTCCGGCCAAGCTCGTCGCAGTCATCGCTGGAGCCTGGAGTTCACTGACGATTGCTGGCAGCTATGTCTGGTTCAGTGGTTGGTCGTCCGCGAACGGGAACGAACTCTACGGTTTCGATCGCAACTCGCAGAAGCTCACAGCGTTCGATCTGCTGCCAGGTCCCGGCGACTCCTCTCCGTGGAAGTTCGTCACGTTGAGCGGCCGTGCCTTCTTCTTGGCACGCACGTCGCTGGCCTTTGCGAGTTACGAAGTCTGGACGAGTGATGGGACCTTGACTGGCACGAAACCACTTGTGACCAGCCAGCCAATCGCCGAAGTGTCCAAGTTCGAGGCTGCTGCCGGGCGTTTGTTCTTCGATTCCGCAACGACTGGCAAGACCTACATGTCGGATGGCACAGCGGCAGGGACTCTCGCCGTAGAAGACGCGCGCATGCTCGCGGTCGATTCCACCTACCTCTGGACGCTCGACACAGTCCGTGGCAACTACGCGCGACGTCGTCTCGGCGATCCATACGGCTTCATATTCCTGACGGCGAAGACACAGACACCGAACCTTGAAGGACAACTCGGAGCCAACGGGGACCTCTGGTTCGTCGTCAACAACGAGAACTGGATCAGCTCGGGCACCGCGTCGTCCACATCCCGGTTCGACCCTACATCGAACGGGCGGACCGAGAGCTCCTATCCGCGATCGCTCATGGCGCTCGGCCAGCGCTGCATCTTCGTCGCGACGGACGCAGGGGGCAGACGCGCATTGTGGATCACCGACGGACGCACGAATGGCACATGGCGCATCACACCACCACTGTCCATATCGACGATACGCGACAGAGAAGACATCGCCGTCTTCGACGGTCGTGCGTGGTTCGCACTTCATGATCTCGGCGGACGCGAAGTGTGGTGGAGCGACGGCGCCCAGTCCGGCCCGACGATCCTCACCGACCTCAATCCGCAAGGGTCGAGCGATCCCGAGCACTTCGTTGCGACCGGCCGCGCACTGTGGTTCTGGGCGACGGATCCGGCACAGGGGCGCGAGCTCTTCCGCACCGATGGCACGGCCGCTGGGACTCGTCTCGCCGTGGACCTCACGACGGGCCCTGGCGATACCGACGTCGAGTCGATGTGGGCGGTGGGAGAACGGCTCTTCTTCTACCGCGTGAACACGAACGGCATAGAACTGCTGAGCAGCGACGGCACGGCAAGTAGCACGCACGTGCTCGCGGCGCCAACCGACAAGGGCTCGCTCCTCGGCGTGACGAAGGACGGCTGCTTCGTGCTCGAGACGAACGCGAGCGGCGCTTGGTCCGTGCTCTTCACCGACGGCACCGTCCAGGGAACGCACGTCGTCGACCGACAATCCGGCATCGAAGTCGCGCCAGCCGGCGCCGTGCTGCCAAAGAGCAACGCGATCGTCGTCGCCAAGAGCGATGGCCTCTGGCGCATCGACCCGACCGCAAAGAGCCTGCTCGCGAGCGGACGCTACTTCGACCCGATCACGGTGCAGGATCGAGCCGTCGGCCTTCGCATGAATCCGACCGAGGAGGTCTACATCAGCGATGCCACGGTCGCCGGTACACAGGCAGGACCGAGCCATCTGGCATCGCTACTGCGCGGTACGAACCACGAACAACTGCGTGGCCTCGGCACATCGCGCATGCTGAGCGTCACTCGCAACTCCCCGATGCTCACGAGTGGGCTCGCGACCGGAAGCACACAGGATCACGCCCTCGCGACCGAACTCGAGTCGACCCAAGCCGTCGTCGCCGGCGGAAAGCTCTTCGTCGATGCTTCTCTCGAGTACGGTTCCGAACTCTACGTCGTCGACGACTTCGGACCCGAGTCGGCGATCGTCTCGCGCGGCTGCGGCACCGGGATTCGCACACCGACGTTGACCGCGACGCCACCGACACTCGGACTGCCGATGGCGCTCGAAGCGAGCAGCTTGCGGAACGGCGACGTCGCTGTCCTCCTCGCGGGCATTGCGGCGGACGTTCGCATTCCTGGAGGCTGCACCGTCCTCGTCGACTTGACGAGCACCGCACTCCTGCTGCCGGCACTCGCGTTCCAGGGCGATGCGTCGTGGACCGTGCCCCTGCCGTGGGGCGCACAGTTCCTCGGGCTCCAAGTGCGATGGCAGGTGTTGTCGGTGACTCCGTCCGCGAACCTACGAGCGCTCGAAACGACCAACGGGCTCGACTCGCTCTTGCGGCCGTAGCTGCTCGAGTTGGAGCGTCACGGCGAAGCTCAGCGACCGCGCCGCGGCACGTAGACGAGATCGCCGTTCTGCAAGCAAATGTTGTTCGATGTGACGCCGTAGAGAACCATGTGGCGCACGTCCACATGGATCGTCGTCGGTGCACCACCGGCTCGACCGAAGCGGACTACGGCGACGTCACGGATGTCCGCCTGGTCCTTCACGCGGACATCCTGTGCGAACAACTCGAGGATCGTCGATCCTGCAGCGACGCGTTGCGCATCGCCTTCGATCTCACCGAGCACGGTCACGGTTCGTGCATCGTGCCAATCCGCGAGATCCGACCGCGAATCCACGCTCTGGCACCCGAATGCAGGCAGCAGCGCCAACAGGATGACGATGCTCGACGCGATGCGTGCCCGAGTGGTCCAGCGAACCACGGGACTTCGTTGCGAGAGATTCCGGATCCTACGCTCGAGATCACCAGCGACACTCATGGCTGTCATCATTGCTTCACCTCCCAACGAGGGTTCGAGCCGCGACTTCGAGCCGAACTCGATGAGTGCCGCGGCATAGTCGACGCGTACCTGGGGTCGAAGGGCAACGACCCACGCGTCACAGCAAAGTTCTTCGAAGTCGCGCATCGAACGTCGTAGCGCGTACACCAGGGGCACCCACCACCAGAGCGCGAGTGCCACGACCTCCAAGAACCGGACGAAATCGTCCCGGCGCCGCAGGTGTGCGAGTTCGTGGATCAGGACGGCCTCACGAATGTCGAAAGACGCCTTCGTCAAGAACTCCACCGGGAGCACGACGGTCGCCCGCAACCCGGTGCGCACGACGAAAGGCGCGGTGGATGCACGATCGACGACGACATCAGGCACAGGGCGCAGCCCGAGCTCGGGGGTCAGCTCTCGCACTTGTTGCTGCAAGACTCCAGCGGCGGGACGCAGGCCGCGGATCCTCCTGCGACAGCGCGCAAGGCGCAGGAAGGTCATCGAGAGAACGACTACGACACCAACACACCAGATCGCGAACAGAGCTGGCTGGACGATCGAAAACGAGTTCGCGTGCTCGATCGAGCCCTCGACCTGCCCCAACGAAGTCTCGGTCCTAGGAACGATCGCATCGCGCAAGTACTCGTAGACCGGCAGTTCGATCCACAAGATCGGCGGTATGACCAATCGCATCATCGCGACGACGCAGAACAGGTGCGCGATCGCGGGCCGGTTGACCCACAGGCACACGCGCGCCGCGAGCCAAAGAGTGATTGCGATCAACCACACACCGAGCGCCCAAACAAAGACCGCGATCATTCGCGCGCTCGCTTCGGCATCGCCGCTCGCCGCAACGAATCCACGAGCGATTCGAGCCGTGCCCGTTCTCGGTCGGTCAACTTCGCGCGGCGCACGAGATGACTCACGATGGGATCGTACGAACCATCGCAATACGTGGCAGCAAGATCGTCGAGCCGCCTACCGACGAAGGTGTCCCGCTCGACCTTCGCAGCAAAGGTGTGCGGCACGGAACGGCGCGAGCGCTTGACGAGGCCCTTCGCTTCGAGTCGCTCCAACAGCTTCTGCACCGTCGCGTACTCCGAGGTTTCTCCTCCCGGATACAACTCGTCACGGACATCCCGAATCGTCGCGACGCCGACCTCCCACAAATACTGCAGGACAACCCGCTCTGCCTGGGTCACGGAGTCATCGGGTCTCATGAGTATGCCGATCCTTCCAAGGGACTCGATGCGAGTATTGAACATCAGACATCGTGTCTGACTCCGAAGCAAAGACAATTTGTCTGAGAGCGACACTCAAGGCTCGGATCATGATCGAGTCGGTCGCCGTGACCGACGCTTACAGACGCGCACCTTGCCGGTGTAGACTCGTTGTCGTTCCTCGAACGATCGTGCGCGCATGAACGAAGACTCCGACGACTCAGTTCCGCCCGAAGTGCGCGCGCGAAGGAGCGCGTGGTTCCACGACTACTCGAACCGGCTCGACGATCAGCCTACAGACTTGCCTCTCCGCTGTCCTTGCTGCGGTAGCAAGTCTCTCGCCGAACGAGGTGCGTTCGAGATCTGTCCAGTTTGCTTCTGGGAAGACGATGGGCAGGACGACTACGACGCAGACGTGATCCGTGGCGGGCCAAACGGGCGTCTCAGCCTCACGATGGCACGGGACAACTATCGCAGCATGGGCGCATCTGACGAACGAAGCTTGGGCCACGTCCGCGCGCCACGACCCGAAGAGCTCCCGGATACCGAATGACACGCATGCGGGCCACCGCACTCGGCACGGGTTCGAGTCGTTCCACACGCTGCTATGCTCTGCCGCGATGGACGTCTTCCACATCCTGGCCGAAGCGAAGATCCGAGAAGCGATCGACGCTGGCATGCTCGACGACTTGCCCGGCACCGGAAAGCCGCTGCAACTCGATGACGATTCGAACGTGCCCGCCGACTTGCGCGCTTCGTATCGCATCCTGAAGAATGCCGGGATGCTGCCCGAAGAGCTCGAACTCAGGCAATCGATGGTGCGCCTTCGAGACTTGCTCGCCGCCACGTGTGACGACGAAGAAGAAGCACGCCTTCGCAGCGAACTCGACTCGCTCGCCAGTCGCTTCGAGTGTCTCGTCGAGCGGAGGCGCGGCACGGCGCCGGCTCTCGGCGACTACAGGGATCGCGTCGCACGACGATTGCGAGGTGGACAGTGACTCAGTGCGCATCGAGACCATGACGGACGGACCACGCTTCGAGAGCCTGCTGAACGCACAAATCCCGGCACTGCAGGCGTTCCTCCGCTTGCGGACCAAGCGCGCGTTGCGCGACCGTGAGTCCCACGTCGATCTCGCGCAGTCGATCTGCCGGGAAGCGCTCGAGGGCAAGGAGCGCTACGAGCATCACGACGCTGCGGGGTTCAAGAACTGGCTCTTCACCCTCGCCCGCCGCAAGCTCGCGGAGCGCGACCGGCATTGGAATACCGACAAGCGCGATATCGGGCGCGAGCAACGCGCGTTCGCTCAGGAGGGCGACGAGAGCGTCGGACTCGTCGAGCAATACGCGACGTTCTCGACACCCAGCATGCACGCCTCGTCCCGCGAGCAACTCGCGGAGATCGAGAGAGCGTTCGATCGTCTCTCGGAAGAACAGCGCGAAGTCATCTCGCTCGTCCGGATCGCCGGGCTGAGCCACAAGGAAGCCGGCGAGATCCTCGGAGTCAGCGAGGAGGGGTCACGCCAACTGTTGCGGCGCGCGATCGTTCGACTGTCGATCCTGCTCGATTCGAAGACTGCACCGGAGAACGAGTCGAAGTCCGACGATCGCGAATGAGTCCTGAGATTCAAAACGCTTCGCGATCCGATCGACCTTCGCCTTTCTCGAGTTCGAAGTAGCCGATCGAGCGAAACGCATCCTCGTGATAGCGCGTACTCGCGATCTCGCTGCGATCGATCTCGTCGGCGAACGCGATGATTTCCTGCCGATCGCGGTAGCGCAGTTCCCAATCCATGAAGCTCTCGATGTAGCCGATGTCCGGTGTCGTCGGCAAGAAGTTACAGAGGACGAGGCGACCACCCGGCACGAGCATGCGGAACAGCGACCTGGTCAATCGCTGTGCGACGCGATCCTCGAGGTAGTCGTAGAGCCCGGACGAGTAGATGAGATCGAAGCGGCCGAAATCCGCTTTTCCTGCCAGCATTTGGCGCACCGACATGTGCTGCGGCTTGACACACGAACTCGCCGATGCGGCGACCGCGAGGCTCTTCGCGTCGGAGTCGAGAGCGATGAGCTCGCGCACGTGGTCGTTCTCGACGGCACGTGAGACCTGCGCTTCTCGAAGGTGTCCACAAGCAACCGACAACACGCGTACGCGCCCTGGATTCTTCGCTGCGCATGCGTCGATCGACTTGGCGATGATGCGGCGGCGTGCACGCACCGCCCGAATCGCGAAGCGCTTGCTGCAGTAGTCGTAGAGCCACTGGCTCACGTGACCTTGGTCTCGCGCGTCGAGAATGCCGTAGATGTAGTCGAGTAGCACCGCATCACCGGCGTATCCACGGGGCTTGGCGAACGCACGATGGCTCAACGGGTCGAGGTGGATGATCTTGGCGAGCGCGTGTTGCGGTACGACCTCTTTGACGAAGCGCTTCCACTCCTCGTCACTCGAGTTCCCCAGGATCTCGTCGAGCCCAGCGAAGAGTCGATCCGCGGCGCCCGCGAGATCGCCACGGACGACCATCTGCAGCACCTTGTCGAGCAACGGGTGGGATGTCTCGTGGTGCGTGCCCGCGCCACCTCCATGGGTACGCGTTCGGTTCTCGAGACTCGAGGACGTGGTGGTCGTGCGTGCGGTCTTCATCGTCTGGATTCGTTCGTCAGTCATGGTCTTGCCTCCGGTTCTGAGCACCCGGATGCCCACGAGTCGCCGAACGTGACAGCGAACCCGAAAGAAAAACGCGGCGCGAAAAATCGCGAGAATCCCGTCACGAATCCCCAGGTCTCGCAATCCGGTCCCGTGCCTGCCGAGCAACACGCAAGAGGCAGGAAAGACCCTCAGAACCCACGGAGACCGGAGAGACCACGATGAACATGCCGCTGAACGCACGAATGAACACCCGCCTGAACACCTTGCTGGGCCCGACGACGCGAAACCTGCTGGTACCCCTCGCGCTTCTGACTTCGACAGCGTTCGCACAGACGACGCCGCTCGCTCGTTGGATCGCCGCTCCCGGGGCGGCTGCGCGCTTCGATCACACGGCATCGGGCTTTCGATCGGTCAACCAGCATCTGAGCGCCGCTCTGTCCGCTCTCTGCTATCCCGATCTCGTCGGCGTGCCCGGCTACGTCAATGGCAATGCTTCTCAAGAGAGCGCCTACCGGCAGAACCTCGCCGCCGCGATCGGGACCGGCAGCGCCAACTATCAGGGCCTGTCCGGAGCACGAAGTGGTTGGGGCTACAAGAGCGTCACGCATGTCTACGACGCAGCAAAAGACGCAGAAGGCTTCGTCGCCTCGAACGATGACTACGCCGTCATCTCGATTCGTGGCTCGGAGTCCGGCGATGCCTACTCGGGATTCAAGGACTGGCTCGAGACCGACTTCAACATCGGTCCCGTCTACCTCGGCGGCGGCAAGATCGTGCACGGCGGCTTCTGGCTACATGCCCAAGCAATCGCCAAGCTGGCGGTCGGCCAGCTGCGTCGCAATCACGACTTCCACACCTCGGAGTGGCAACTCGTCCGAGGATTCTGGACACGCGTGCACAACCCGAAGTCCGATCGCCCGATCTGGCTCAATGGTCACAGTCTCGGAGGCGCTGCGGCTGTGCTCGTCGCGTATATCCTGAAAGTCGATCACGGACTCAATGTCCAAGGGGTCTACACCGTCGGCCAACCAACTTGTGCCAACCAGGCATTCGCCAACGACTACTTCGCACGCGGGCTACAACTGCATCGCGCCGTCAACTGCAGCGACTTCGTCGCACGGTGTTTCGAAGACCTCGACGAACTGCCGCTCGAACTGAATCTGATTCGAGTCCGTGTCGCGACGACGATCGCGCAGAAGTGGCCCACGCCATTCGACGAATACCTGAAGATCCTGATCGCGGTATTCTTCACTCCGTCGATGCTCGAAACGACCAAACTCGCGGTCTTCGGCAAGGCGTCATCACAACTCGGCTTCACGGCCAAGCACTTCGGCACGCGCATCTACTTCGATCGCACGGGGACGTATCGCCCGGGATGGACCGACAGCCAGATGCTCGAAGATCGGATCACGCTGCACACCAGCGAGATCGTCGATGCCCTCGACCCGTTCTTGTT
Source organism: Planctomycetota bacterium (assembly GCA_020426005.1). Classification (GTDB taxonomy): domain Bacteria; phylum Planctomycetota; class UBA1135; order UBA1135; genus JACKHW01. Next base: position 19,928 of record JAGQQW010000024.1, read on the forward strand.
CCCTGTTCCGCCAGCGCCTTGGGCAGGATGGACGGCGTGGTCCAACTACTACGCCAAGTTGAAGCAGCAGAAGGACAAGCTTCTCGCAGCGATTGCCAATCCGGGGACTACGTTCGGGCGCTTCGAAACCGCGATGCTCCGCTGCTTCGACCACCATGGCGCGCATCCGCAGTACCTACGCAGGATCTACGACCGCACGCAGAGTCGAGTCAGCTCGATGTCCGGCCTGCCGGGTCGTCCGTGAGCCGCGCAAGAGTAAGCACCCGGCTCAGCGCCCGACTCATTACTCGACTGGTCTAGCGACGCGAACCCCACCATCGTCGCCCTTGTGCAGATTGTCGAGTGCGATCCGGAACGCTGATCGCGCGGCACGGGCACCGAGCCGCCAACTTCCGCCGCGAGCGACGCGACCGCGATTGGCGATGATCTCACGACGTAGCCCATCGCTCTGTCTCGCCGGATACGTGTATTCGACCGGCACATCGAGGCACCATTCCCAGACGTTGCCGTGCACATCGTGCAAGCCGAACGCGTTGGCCGGAAAGCTACCAATCGGAGCGTGTAGAACGAAACCATCGCGCCACGGCAACGTGGCGACGACAGCTTGCTCGCCGGTCCAGTCGATGTAATCGAGATCGAGCAGGTTCGCCTTGCCTTTGAGCGACGGATCGTCCTGCCCGGTCGAGAACGCCGTATCGGTCCCCGCGCGCGCAGCACATTCCCACTGAGCCTCGGTCGGCAGCCGAAGTCCCATGTGCGTCAAGACGCGCGCGGCGTCTTCCCACGTGATGTCGGTCACGGGATGCAAGTCCGTGACCTCGACATCGCGAAACGAGTAGCCCGGCCCGTACAACGACGGACGTCCACCGCGCAGTTGTTCCCATTGCGGCTGCGTGACTTCGTGCTTGCCAATGAAGTACGCATCGAGTTTCACTTGGTTGCGGGGGGACTCGTCCCAGTTGGCATCCGCCGCATAACCCGGAGCGTTCGCATCCGCGGTCTGGGATCCCATCGTGAACTCCATTGCAGGAATCAACACGACGACGATCGCGGATCGTTCGTCGAGTTCGAGCATCCCATCTGCTCGACGCTTCGGAACCGTGCCCGAGTCCACGACGGCAAACTCGTGGAACTTCGACACGGGGTCGGCACCGAGAGGAACGAGACCGATCTGAGGCTCGAGCCTCGGCGTCTTAGCGTAGAGCCCGTGCGCCGCGATCCCGTCCGCCGCAGCGATGGCATCGATCGTGGCCTCCCACTCCTTTTGGTGCGACGTGATGCTCCGCTCTGCCACGGTGCGCGCAGACTGCAGACGTGCGCGCACGTCCGCGATCCGTCCTGAATCACCCCGCAGCTCGTCGATCGCTGCGAGGATCCGACGCACGACACCGTGAACGAACCGATCGTCGTAGTCCCCGAACTGCCAAGTCATCCGTTCGATCTGCTCGTCGAGTTGTACGATCGACGTTCGCAGATTGCGGACCGACACGCGCAGCATGCTCGTGCGCTCTTTTGCTGTGGCAGGAATCTTGCGACCGGCGGCTTCGGCCCGCGACATGCGTTCGACGTCTTCGTCGAGCATCGCCGACTGCTGGGCTTCGTCCACAGTGAGCTTGCTGCGCTTCTTCCGTAGATCTTCGACTTCGACGGGCGGCGGAAGCCTGCGCGTGCTCAACTCGTCGAGAATCGCACGATGGCGACTCTCGCGAGCGACGAGCTCTTCGGCACGAGACAGCCAGTCCTCCATCACCGGTACTTTCTCGGGGCGAAGCGGCCAGAGCTCGTCGCGCGCTTCGGCGAGCAACTCGTCCGCGATCGGTGCATCGCGCATTTGGCGATACTTCACGAGGTTGTCGTTGGCCGTGCGCTCGTTCGCCTTCGCGATTCGATTCTGCCACAGCGTCGTCGCGAGACCCGCAGCGAGCGCCGCGACGAGCAACGCGCCGGACGTGACCGCTACGCGATGTCTGCGCACGAGCTTGCGCAGCCTGTAGAACGAAGAAGGTCGACCCGCGAGCACGGCCTCGTGTTCGAGATAACGCTGCAAGTCGGCGGCGAACTCGCTCACACTCGAGTAGCGACGCTCGGGGTCCTTTTCGAGCGCCTTGAGCACGATCCAATCAAGATCGCCGCTCAGGCGTCGAAACAAGATGGCACGCGTCGTCGCTCGTCTGGATGCAAGATCGTCGGAACCCGCCGTGGCGACTCTTCGACTCGGAGGTTCTGGCTCGACTTCGCGCAGCACACGCTGCATGTCGGCGAGGTTGCCGGTGCGCAACGTCGCAGAATCGAACGGTAGCTGCCCAGATACGAGCTCGTAGAGCAGCACGCCGAGTGAATACACGTCGGTCCGCGTGTCGACGTCGCCGCTCGCGTCGCCACACTGCTCGGGGCTCATGTACTCGGGAGTGCCGAGAACCTGTCCGTGCATCGTGTGCAGCGTCGCCTCGCCGCTCTCGACACTCGTCGCCTTCGCGACCCCGAAGTCGATGATCTTGGGAAGCCGACGATCGACGACCTCGGTCACGAGGATGTTGCTCGGCTTGAGATCACGATGGATGACACCCTTTTGATGGGCGTATTGGACCGCTTCACAGACTTCGATCAGGAGCTCGATGCGATCGTCGATCGAGAGTTCGTTCGCGTCCGCGAACTCCACGATCGAACTCCCTTCGATGTACTCCATGACGAAGTAAGGCAAACCGTTCTCACTGATGCCCGCATCGAACATGCGGGCAATCCCCGGGTGCGTCATGCGAGCGAGCGCTTGACGCTCGGAGAGAAAGCGCCTGTGGATCTCTTCCGAATTCAGTCCACCGCGAATCAGCTTCAACGCGACGAGGCGCTTGACGGGCTCGCGCTGCTCGGCGAGGTACACGGCTCCCATGCCACCACGGCCGAGTTCTCGCACGATTTGGTACGGCCCGATCTTGTCGGGCACCTGTGACGGTGGCTCGACCGCGACTGGCGCCTCATCGAGACGATGGAAGCGCGCCAACACGCGCCTCGCCCGCTCGCGCATCGATGGATCATCGGCCGCGAGTTCGGCGAGCCGCGACTCGGGATCCTCGCTCTCGAGGCACAGCAGGACGAGGCTTTCGACTTCTGCGTCGGTCGGCTTGGTCATATCAACGGCCTTGTTTGGAGAACTCCTCGCGACAGAACTCGACGAACAGACGTGCAAGCGGAGTGAGCGGCCGCGTCGCGTGGTGGTAGAGGCCGACGTCCCGAACGATATCGCCGTGCTCGAAGCGCGTCAGTGCAGCGAGATCCTTCCGGCAGGCGTGCTTTCGCAACCACTGATCCGGTAGATACCCGACGCCGAGGCCTCGCGCGATCAGTCGGACACGCAGGTCGAGGTTCGCGATTTGCCATACCCCTCCAAAGCGGTAACGCAGACGATGTCGGTTGGGGCGATTTTCCACAGGATCGAGGTAGGACGTGATGAGCACCGCTCGCTTGAGAGCCGACTCGTCTCCGGCGCGGAGGCCTTGGAAGGCCGCATGTTTCTTCCCGCTCACGAGCCGCATGTGCTGCTGGTAGAACGGAACACACTCGAAGTCGCGCATCTGTTGCTGGAATGGACCGAATCCGAGTTCGACACGCTCGTCTCGCACGAGGATGACGAGCTCGCGACTCGGCACCGTGGCGAGGTCGAAACTCACACGCGGGTGCTTCTTCGCGAATCGTGTCGTCAGTCGCTCGAGGTGGAGTTCGGTGACCATCTGCGAAGCGCCAAGACGAATGCGGCCGGTCGACGGCCCTTGAATGTCGGCGAGATCACGCTCGAGATGCTGCATCTCGTCGAAGAGGGCATGCGCGAAATCGAGGACTCGTTGTCCCGCCGGCGTCGGTTGTGGCGGAGAGCTCCGCACGAGTAACGCCGTACCGACGCGACGTTCCATACGCGCGATCGTCTGACTCACCGCCGACTGCGTGAGACCGAGGCGTTTTGCAGCCTTGCCAAAACCACCGGTCTCGATGACGGCAGTGAGGACTTCGAGTTCGTGGATCTCCATCCCGCTCCATAAGCCGTGCTTATCTCTGTATCAGAACTATGAAAACACCTAATGATCGATCCTGCACTACCCTCGTGAGTTCCCGAGAAGTCGAAGCACTGTCATGACCGAATCACGACCGAACTACAGCAAAGGCCTTGCCGGCGTCATCGCGGACGAAACCGCACTCTGCCTCGTGCAGGGTGAAGAAGGACGCCTCTTCTATCGCGGCCACTCCATCGACGATCTCGCGATGCGCGAGTTCGACGAAGTCGCGTATCTGATGCTCTCCGGCGCGTTGCCGAGCCAGGGGGAACTCGCGACGTATCGATCGGAAATCGCGCGTGCGTATGCATTGCCCGATCACGCGCGAGCCGCAATCGCCGCGCTCCCCCACGACCTACACCCGATGGAGGTCCTCCAAGCGGTCATACCATTGCTCGGCACGATTCGCGCCAGGGAGGTCTCGACCGAACGAGTCACGAAGGGCGACGAGAAGATCACGCGCGTCCTGCATCAGGACATGCACCGCGCAGACTTGATCCGCATCGTCGGCGCCATTCCGACCATCATCGCGACGTTCTATCGGCAGCGAGAGTCGTTGCCGCCAGTCGAGCCGGACCCGTCACTCGATTACCTCACGAACTTCCTCACCATGTTCCACGGCAAGCAGCCGGATCCGGCGGACGTTCGCGTGTTCGGCGTCGCAGAGATTCTGCAGATGGAGCACGGATTCAATGCATCGACATTCGTCGCGCGGGCCGTCGCTTCGACCCTTGCCCCCATACACGCATGCCTTGCTGCGGCAGTAGGGTCGCTCTACGGCAAGCTGCACGGCGGTGCCGACGAAGCGGCGTTTCGCATGGCGAGAGACGAGATTGGCAGCGTCGCGCGCGCCGAAGGCTACGTCGACGAGCTACTCGCCAAGGGTGGCAAGATCATGGGTCTCGGACATCGCGTCTACCGCACGATCGACCCCCGCGCTCGCATTCTGAAACGCCTCGCGACCGACCTGTGCGCCGGCAAGGGAGGTGACAAGCAAGAGATCTTCGAGACCCTTACTCGCGTCGAGGAGGTCATCAACGCGCGCATAGCCGCAAAGGGCAAAGCGCTCTATCCCAACGTCGAGTTCTACAAGGGTCCGGTTTTTCACGCGCTCGACATCCCGACGGACCACTTCACCGCGATGTTCGTACTCGCGCGTGGTTTCGGCTGGGGAGCTCACGTGCTCGAGCTCTACGACGACCACCGGCTGTACCGCCCAAAAGCGGCCTACGTCGGCCCACTCCCGTAGCAGGCCAGCAGCGTGCCGAAAACCAGACATGCACCGAGCACGTGGCGGCCGATCGCACGCGCTATCATGGACTTTTCGGTCCTACGGTTTCTGCGTTCGCTCCCATGCAATCATCGACACTTCGACATGTCGGATTCGGCTGCACTGTGGCCATGTTCGTCATGAGCACTGCCTCCACGTCCATCGCACAGGTCAACGCGACTGCGACCGAATACGGTGTCGGCTCACCTGTCCCGGGCGATCGCAGACTCGTATTGCCTGCCTCGATAGGCACCATCACGAACAGAATCCTCGCAAAAGGATTCTGTCTGCAAGCTCCGGTGGACTTCGTGATCGACGGGTTGCACGTTGCCGATCCACTCCGTGACGGTTACCAGAGCGTCGCCGTCTACGTCGCGCCGAGTGCGAACCCCGTCTCGCCGACGTTCTTCGCCGCAGGCATCAACAGCACGAACACGATCGCGTGCAATATCACGGTCAAAAAGGGACAGGTCGTGGTCATCCTCGGTTGTTGCAGCACGCCTAGCAGGTCGTCTGTCGGCAGGGTCGCGGCACACCAAACCGTCAACCTGCTCGGCTACGCCGTCAATCTCCAAGGCGCCAGCTCGAATGACGATTTCATTGGCAAGCTCGGCGTCGTCAGCTACGTCTGTTCCAACAACGATGAACTCGGAGACATCGAAGTTCTCGTTCGTGATCAAGGCAGACACAATGCCCCGACGTATCCGACACTCGTGACTGGATCCCGGCCGATCCTGGGCACGAACGCGACCCTGGACGTCGACCCTGCCTTCGATAGCTGCCAAGGTGGCATTGTCTTGGTATCGAGTAGCAGATACCCACAGACTCGAACCCCATACGGCGATCTACTCGTGGCCCTACCTGCACTCACGAGTTTCTTGATCGCGAAATCCCCCGGCTCATTCCCGATCTCGATCCCATCCGATCACCGGTTGGTCGGCGCGCGAATCACGCTCCAAGCATTCTACTTCGACGTGCTGAGCCTGACCTTCGGATCGACCAACGCGACGGAGTGGCTTCTCGGGGATCGCTGAGGCCTCGCTCGTGCAGCGAGACATCACGAAGACCGCACTTCGCGTACGACGAAGTCATCGAAGAGCGAACATGCGTCCGCTTTCGTCCAAAAACCGACGTGCCCTCCGTTTGAAAACGTCGTGTCGTCGAGCTGCAGAACGCGTCTTCCGTCGAACTCGATCTCGATACTCGTGCCACGCGCAAGCACTCTGAGCGCATGCCACGTCGGCTCGACCTTCACATCCGCGCTTGCAAGTTGCGTCCGCACTCCGTCGACGACTTTGTAAACGCGCAAGTTGTCCTCCAGCGGATTCCAGCGCGTGACGTAGTAGTTGGACGCATCCTTGGCTCTCCACACGATGCCGCCACCCTGGTCCTCCTGACCGGTGTCCGGGCGTAGCCGCACGTGCAGGTCGACATCGGCCGTGAACTTCCCCGGCGCGAACAAGATGTTGTACGTCTGCCCGGAGTTCTTCGTGGCCACACGGATTGCATGATTGCCGGCTTCGTCGAAGACGTACCACATCGCCGTGGCATCGCCGGCGTTGGTCGCGTCCACCGACCACCCCGAGGGAAGCATGCCGATCTCGAACTCGTCGAAATGCCACTCCCCGGTGGGAACGTTCGAAGATGCACATCCGGCCAGCGCGACACACGTAGCTGCGACGAACGAGCGGAACGAAGAAAGCTGGTTCACCATGCCGCGGATCGTAGCAGCGTCATGAGCGACTGCTACCGCCAGGCTATGGCTGCGGTCTAGCGGAGCGACCGAAGTGCCGCATCGAGTCCCACATCGATGTCGTTCAGCACTTCGTCCCGCGTGCGAAGCACCTCGACGTCAGGACGGACACCGTAGCCCTCCACCGGCTTCCCGCCTGGTGCGTAGACGCGCATCGTGCAAAACGTCACGCGAGCCTTCGTCGATGGGAGTTCGAACGTGCGCGGCGCACCGCTGCCGCTTCCGGTCTGTTGCCCGACGAAGCGCACGTCCGGATGCGAGTCACGCAGACAACACGCCAGATTGTCGGCGGTCGAAAACGTCCTCGCATCGATGAGCACTGCGAGCTTGCCGCCGAACGACGGGCGTGAATACCCGACGCGCGGACGCTGTTCGAATGGGTTCACCCAAAGGCCATCGCGCTTCGACGACAACGAGTAATAGACGAACCCCGGCTCGAGCAGATGGCGCGCCAATGCTTGTGCAATCAAGTCGGTTCCTCCAGGGTTTTGTCGGAGATCGAGTACGAGCTTACTCTTGGACTCGATCTGTTCGAAGACATCGCGAAGCGACTCGTAGTCCTGTGCAAGCACTTCGTCGCGCGCTTCGGGAGCGGCATTCTTGAATGCACCCCCATTCGTCGCGACGAACGACCCTGGACGGAAGTAGCCTGTTTCGGCATCGAGTTCTCGAACGATGCGCTCGTTCGGCTCCCACGACATGTGCGGGACCGGACTTTCGAGGGGCACACACGGCGCGCGAACAGTCCTCGGGTTCGTCTCGCCACGCGCGATCGTCACGACTTGGATCTGCGCACTGCTGGTCGACGCGCCAAGCCGGAACACAGCCCACCAACGACGCGAAGCATCCGTGGACGCGAAGACATCACGTGCTTCGCGGTCAATCCAGTCTTCGATCGTCACGCCATCGATGCTCGTGACGAGATCTCCGCGAGTGAAACGCTTGGTCCGAAACGACTCGGGATCGACGCCGTCGATCATGAATCCCTCGCGCACCTCGAGCAGCCGGAAGGGCCACTGCCGCGCCTCGCGCAGCGACACGCCTTCCATCGAGACGCTGGCATGTCCGTCGTGAATGCCGGCGACGAAGCGCCGAATCGCGGAGAGGAACGCGACTTCGGAGGCATCCTGTCGTACCGCGTCGAGGGCGGTTCGTTCCAGCGCTACGAGATCGACCCCTTCTGACTCGCGTAGCTCGCGCCACGACCACTTCGTTTCGAGCAGCCATCGGAGATGACGAATGTCGTCCTCGAACTTACTCCCGGTGGCAACGGGCGGAGGGGACTCTACGACAGGGCCCCGATCGCAGCCGCTGCACGAAAGCACGCTGCCAACCGCGATCGCCACGCTCCGAGGCATCCAGCGCCGCTTCGTCATGGCGTGCCATGCTAACGGCTTCAACCGAGCGACAACGCGGATACCGAGTCACTTCGGCTGTGGGTCCTTGTCGTGGTGCATGACCGCGATCATGCTATCCGAGCACCCACCAGCGTCAGAATGAACCTTGCAGCGTGTGCAGCACCTCGAACATGCACCGAGTTGTTCCACTCGCTGGCTGACTCAGAATGGAGTTTCTCATGCACCATCGCCTCGCACAGCTCACGGCCCTCGCGATCGCAGCCGCGACCGGAACGGCCATCGCCCAAACTCGCCTCGTCGTCGGCACCGGATCGGGTGAGTACCGAACCATCCAATCGGCCGTCGACGCCGCGAAGTCCGGCGATCTGATCCTCATCAAACCCGGTGTCTACAACGCCTTCGTCGTCCAGGGCAAAGCGCTCCGGATCTTGGGTGGCGGCACTGGCGCGCAGCCTTCTGTCCGCGTCGATGGGACGATCACACTTCGTGACATCGCGAGTGGAACGACACTCGTTTCACGCATCGAAGAAAAAGGCCTCTCAGCGCAGCGAGTTGCCGGCGATCTCGTCCTGAATCTCATCCTCACTGGGAGCGCCGGCCTCGACATCACATCGTGCCGTGACGTACGCGCATCGGACGTGCGCACTGGATCCATCCCTCTGGTCGTCACAGACTCGAGACTCACGCTCGTCGCATCGAGCTTGGCGGACGGACTCGCGGTGTTCGGGCTCAAGAGCCCCGCGGCACAGTTCGAACGCTCGCACGTCGTGTTCGCAGGTGTGACCGCAAAAGGCGACGCCGCATATCCGACGATCGCTTTGAAGGACAGCTCACTCGAGCTGTTCAGTGACGGCCTCTCCGAGATCATCAATCGGAGTTCGACGACGGCGTGTATCTCGGGTGAACGCAGCACGGTCGTCGTCGACACGGACTCGGCGTTCGGCGTCGGCCGCACTCCGTCGAACTCGATCGTCGGCGCGACGTGGTCCGTGCGCGCAGCAGGCATCGTCGGCGCAGGACCTGCGGATCTCGGATCGGACATGCTCGTCCTCTTTGGCAAGGACACGAGCGAATCGTGGGTCCTGCTCTTCGGTGCACAAGGCCCGTACGTCGACCTGGGATTTGGCGGCACCGATTTGGGAATCGGCGCAATCGTCGGCGTGCTTGGTGGCGGTCCCGGAAGCGATCGACTCACGTTCAGCTTCCCGGTCCCCAATGTGACTGCGCTTTCCGGAATCCATTTGTCCTGGCAAGGTGCAACGATTCAGGGAAGCGGTCTCACACTGACAAACGTCTCGACCAGCGTCATTCAAGGCACCACCCTATGACGCATGACGTCGCTGCAGCGCGGCACTGACTTCCCTCCTCGCCTCTCACGCTACGCGGCAGCGATCGTCGTAGCTCTGATCGCCGCCGCGTGGACGGGCGCTTGTGCGCGCCGCGGCTTCTTCCCGCTCGACGCATCGGTCGTCTATGACGGCGCTTGGCGCATCGTGTGCGGACAAATCCCGTACTCGACCGGTCCGGATGGATTCCGCGCGCCGTACGGCTTGTCGGCGTTCGCGATCGGCGCGTTCTGGATGAAGCTGTTCGGTCACGGGATCGCGGCGTGGATCGCACTCGCTTCGACATTGGCGGGTGCAGCCTGTTTTGCGACACACCTCGCGCTCCAACAGCTCACTCGCTCAACGGTCTGCGCGACGATCGGATCCGTCGTGACTGCGCTTTGGCTCCAGGCACCGTTCGGCCTGCCCTTCCTCGAGCAGACGGCGTTTGCGTTCTGCATCTTCGCACTCTCGCTGATCGTGCTCGGCAGAGGTGCATTCGTGGCGACCGCGATGGCTGGACTCGCACTCGTTGTCGCGATCCTCGCGAAGCAAAATGCAGGCCTGCTCGGTGTCACACTCGCGTGTGTGACGATCGTGATCACGCTGGCGGAAGGCGGTCGACGGCGAGCGTTCGCGGCTCTCGCGACCGGCATCGCCATCGCGGTCGCGATCGTCGCCACATGGCTCGTCACGGTGTCGAACCCGGGAGAGTTCGTCGATGCGACCTGGACGACGCCGAGCGGCTTGCTCGCCGAGCGGTTCGCACAGCCGTTCACGCTCGTGCTGCAACTCGCCTTCGGGAAGGGCAATCTCGTCGCGAGGATCGCGCTCCTCGCATTCGCGGGCGTCGCACTCTTCGCGGCGACGCATCGAACCGAACGAGACCTGCGCCTAGTGTGGCTGTTGCTCGCACTAGTCCTTGCGCAACACGCGTTCAATGCCGTCACCAACAACCGTCCCGAGAACGGCTACCCCTATGCCGGCTGGATCGCGTCGATCGCATTTGCGCTGATGATGCGTGACCGACACCCGCGTTGGCTCGCGGCCCTCTCGGTGTTGGCACTCGTCACACTCGTTGCCCAGGGCGTGCGTACAGGTTGGACGCGTCGTGTCCATGATGCCCTTCGAGTGAGCACGTTCGAGCGACCACTCGAAGTGCCCGGCTTCGAGGCACTCCAGTGGGGAGAGCCGACACGCATCGCTGGCCTCGGGATCCGATCGCGCGACGTCGAAGAACTCGTCGCTTGGCTCGTGCGTGACGGGCGGAACTTCTTCGTGTTTCCCGAATTCACCGCGCTTTACGGAATGCTCGGTCGTGAAGCGCCGCAGCCATTGGTGCTCTTCCACCCGACATCGAGCTTCGCCGTCGGAGATCGAGTCCTCGGCGAGCGTGTGACATCGAACTTGGACGCGCACGGAGTGGATGTCGTCGTCTTCGAAGACGCAGCGTGGATCTCGACGACGTGGATCCTCGAGTCGCTACCCCCTCTCGCACACTGGCTCGAGGCGTTCCACGAGGCCGAACGGATCGGACCGTTTCGCATCCTCGTGCGCAGCTGACGGCGAGCAGCTCGACTGGCCAAAATGGTCCGAGACGAGTAGAACAAGTCCCGGCCCACGACCAACGCGTGGGTCATCCCCCCGACCGCAGTTCCCCACAACCGTTGTGACAGACACCTTGCACAACCATTTCGAGGTCGCCCCATGATGAAGCAACGTACCTGGATGAGTTCACTCGCGCTGGCCGTGTTGACCGGCGCATCTGTCGCCCAAACGCGCCACGTCGTCGGCGGCAACGTCGGCGAGTTTCGCACGATTCAGGCAGCCGTCGACGCCGCGACTTCGGGGGACCAGATCTTCGTCCGCGCCGGCACCTACGGGAGTTTTGACGTCGTCGGAAAGAGCCTCCGGATCATCGGTGGCGGGGGAGGCGCCGTGCCGAGCGTACGCGTCTCTGGACTGAGCGTCGTCCGCGCTGTCCAAACAGGGACGGTGCTGTTGAGCCGCATGGAGATGTCCGGACTCGCAATACGCCAATCGAATGCCGACATCGTTCTGAGTCTTCTCGGCACTGGCGACGGCGGCCTCGAGATCACATCGTGTCGCGATGTGCGCGCATCGGACATTCGCACTGGCGCGAACCCGCTGACCGTCGCCGATTCTCGCCTCACGCTCGTCGCGTCGAGCTTGGCGGACGGGCTCAGCGCCACCGGGCTCAAAGGCCCAGCCGCCATTTTCGATCGCTCGCACGTCGTCTTCGGCGGAGTCAACGCTAATGGACTCGCAACTCATCCGACGGTTCGATTGACGAAGACCATCCTCGAACTCTTCAACGACGGCTTTTCTGCCATCAAGAACTCAGGACAGACGACACCGTGCATCGCAGGTGACACGGCGAGCAATGTCGTCGTCGATACGGACTCGTCGTTCGGCTTCGGCCGCGACGCCAACAACGCGATCAACGGTGTCCCGTGGACGATGCGACCCGCGGGCATCGTGGGAGCCGGACCCGCGGACCTCGGAAGCGAGATGCTCGTCTTGTTCGGAAAGGACACGAGTGACTCGTGGGTCTTGCTCTTCGGAACGCAAGGTCCGTACGTCGATCTTGGCTTCGGCGGAACCGATCTAGGTCTCGGAACGATCGTAGGAGTGTTGTCCGGCGGACCGGGCACCAATCGACTCGCGTTCCGGTTCCAGGTACCCAACATCCAGGCTCTGGCCGGCGTCCACCTGACTTGGCAAGGAGCGACGATTCACTCGGCCGGCCTCACGCTGACGAACGTCTCGACCAACGTCATCCAGGGCTGACGCGTCTGCAATTCGGCACAGAAGAACGGCCCCACCGAGGTCATCCGCCATGCACACGCATCGCACGATACTCGCCAGTTGCTTGCTTGCGTTGCCTGCGATTGCGCAGGCACCACAGTTGATCGTCGACTACACGCCGAACGGCTCGTCGGCGATGGCGAAGGCAGCTCAGGCGGGGGACCGAGCGATCCTGCTCGTCGAGTCCCAATCAACCAAGACTCGCACCGTGTTGTCGAGTGATGGCACGAGCTTGGGTACACATTCGCTCGGGACCACGTGGAGGTCGGCGAACCCCGTCGCATCGGGTGGGGATTGGGTCTTCTACAGCCAGCCTGGCACGACATCCATCTACACGGATGCACTCACGCGGACCGACGGATCGCTGGAGAACACAAGCGTGCTGTTCTCGCAGAACAATGAAGGCGTCGGGGAAATGGGGACCGTCGGCGATCGAGTGTGCTTTGTCACGGGTGTGCCGTTCATCAACTCCGCGCACGCCTACATCACGGACGGGCAACAAGTGTCGATACTCGTCCGTCGGTTGCTCGATGCACACGACGGAATTCGTGGCTTCACGCCGGTACCAGCGTCGCGAGACTTCGTCTTCCTGATCCACCAAGGCGCAGTTTTGCGAAGCGATGGAACAGAGCAAGGCACCAAGTATCTGGGGCCAGGTGGGACGTTTTACATGGGTAGGACGATGGCGCGTGCTCGAGACGTCATCATCTTCAGAGGCGAAGCCTACGGTCGCGGGACCGGCTCCGAACTCTGGCAAACCGACGGCACGCCACAGGGCACGAAGCTCCTGAAGGACATCGCGCCTGGCGCGGCGAGTTCGAACCCGGAGGGTTTCGTCGATGTCGGGCCGTTCGCACTCTTCACGGCGACGGATAGCGCGGGCACCGAACTCTGGCGCACGGACGGGACCGTCGCCGGCACGGTGCGCGTCGCCGACTTCGCGGTCGATCTGGATCCGCGCGACATCGTCCGGACCGGGTACGGCGAAGCCATCCTCTCGGGTGTCATCGCGGGTTACGGACGCGAGCTCGTGCGTACGGACGGCACGGCTGCAGGCACACGTCTCTTCGTCGACATGCACAAGACTGCGAGCAGTGCGCCCGCCAACTTGGCTCGCATCGGCGCGGAGATCTTCTTCGAAGGCGACGACGGAACCGTCGGTCGCGAGCCTTACCGCATCGCGTTCGGCGCAGGCTCGTGGAAAACCGAACCGAGTTGCGGCGTCCCCCACGACCATCTCGAACTCGACGCCACGGCTCCGCGCATCGGGACCACCATGCAGGCGTTCTCGACGCAGGTACAACCGGGTAGCCCAGCGGCGCTCGTCATCGGCGCGCGCAAACGCAAACGCGTGCCGCTACCCGGCCGGTGTTATGCAGCGATCGACATGGCGCAGCCGTTCTTCGCCCTCGATGCATGGACGCAGCCGTCCTCGTCGAAGCAACACACGACGACCGTCCAAGTGCCCAATCAGAGCTCGCTGATCGGTGTCCGCTTCGCGCTCCAAACCGTACAGCCGCTGTCGGTGCTGGCGCACGGCTTCGCGCTGTCCAACGGAGTCGAATGCGTCATCGGACGCTGACGGACACCACAGTCGTTTCGCCACGGCGCTCGAGCGTGCGAATCTGCGATTCACGGGACACTCGCGTCCCCCGTCAGGAGTTCATCGCAAGACGTCGCGCCTGTTCCGGGGACAGCGTTTTTGCGACCGTCACGAACCAACCGCAAACGAAGGAGCGAAACTCGTCGACGAGTGTCTGCCGAACGCTCTCGTCGAATCCGATCGTCTCGTCGGCGAACGACCCCGATACCTCGAAGATGTTGCCGTCGCCATCCATGTGATAGATGGTTCCCACGTGCATCTTGCCGAACCCTCCCACGAACTTGGCGGGATTGGCGATCCGCTCGCGCAGTGTCTTGACGCGGTTTGCCCGGCTCGGTTTGTCCAACGCTCCACGCTGCTCCAAGTCGGCGAGCTGTTTCCGCGCGACTTCGACCACAGCGCGTTTTGCTTCGTCGCTCGTGTCCACCTTGCGCGCAGGAACCAGTTGATTCTGCGCGATGTGCTTCGTGATGGACTCCGCGATCCTCTGGTTACTCTGACTGTTCAACTCGGAAAATCGCTGCATTGCTGTCGCCAGTACGGAGTCGAATTGCTGCCTCGCGGCATTGTCGATTTCGAGGAGCTGCGGATTGAGGTGCGTGTTGTGAAAAAAGGACTCACAAGTCGCTCGACCACGGATCGTCATCTGATAGAGCCGATCGAGGGAGTGCGAGTTGGACGCTGCCGTCACGCGGCGACTCTCTTCGCGCTTCGACTCAGACGCGCGTGGTTCGGCCATCGCGTTTGCATCAGGCCTGATATCGCGGCTCACTACAGGGTCTTGTGGCTGAGAATCACGCACGTCGCGAGGATCCGCAGGATTGTCGCAACCACAATCCTCGTCAGCCTGCCCCATATCGAGCGCCACGGACTCGCGCGGCTCGACCTTGGAGATCGCGGCAATACCGACTGCAAGCGCGCTACCGATACTGGCTACAAAGAATGCACGAATCAGTGGTTTCATGAATATTTCTCCGCTGAGAGACGTCTCAGGCTTCGTTCGCTTCTTGGATCAGAGAACACGACAACGAATGCGAGCAAGCACACGGCGATCGCGAGCACTCGTAGAGCCCCCTGGTGCTCGTCGCTCGTACCTCCGAGACACCCACACCGGAATGCCGGGTACAGGATTCGGATCAGTATCCCCACGAGCACGATGGAAGCCGCGCCATAGGCACCGAGGCGCGGCTTGCCAATCGATAGAAGCAAGGCACAAGCGATTTCGATGGCTACGACGCCGTAGAGCACGAGCGGCGAAAGGTCCGTATACAAGGTGCCCGCTTGAAGCTTGAGGACTGCCGTCGTCCACAAGATCAGCGCCAAGCAAAGAGCAGCGCATCGTGGAATCAGTCTCGTATTGGCGTGAAGGCGCATCATCTGAATATCGCTCCTTGCGCCCTACTCGCCGTCCTGATCTTCGTTCAGGCAATACTCACAGAAGGCGTGAATCTGACCAATGGTGAATTCTTCACTGGTCGTCCAGTTCTTGAGCCAGACGGTGTCCCACGCAGCTAGTCCACATTCCCAATCGGACACAGTGGATCCGATCGCAGTTGCCACATGTGGGCTGTACTGTTTACCAAGGCAGTATGGCTTGGTCCAGCCGTGCATTTCCCAACAATAGCGATGACCTCCAATGTACGGGTAAGCCGGCGTGTACACCCACTTCACTTGGGAATCGCAATCGGACGCTTGCGTGCATTCACCATCCTCCGTGTCGACGGCACACTCACCTTTCTCGCTGGCGATGACCCATGCCTGGAAGGTCCCACCGTAGGCGCCCGAGAAACCCGAAATGGCGTACCCAGCTTCACACCCATCGCACGTCGTCTCTGGTGCGAGATTTGCGCCGTAGAAAAGGGAAGACGTCATCATGGCCAGTCCCATGAACAGTTTGTCGAACATCGTTCGTCCTTCGGCTTTCGCCTTCTTTGGTTTGACGGCAACGTCGCCGCTCGGATGAAGAAGGCGAATCCACGCGTCCGCAACGGAAGCGGTTTCTCGCGAGCCTTCGGCCCTCGATCGTCTGCCGAGATTGAGAGGCGATGCTGCAAATCTGCCACAATGACAGGGCATGCCATCTTGCCGTCGAGGAATCGAAACTCCTAACTAGCCTCTTCCCTGGCACTTACATCATTGCGTAGCGCTGCGCGACCTGGTGCACCGCGCTTGCAACCTCCCGGGCATGCGCTTCGAACGATTCACGATCAAGTCCCAGGAAGCCCTGCAAGCCGCCCACCAGCTCGCCGAGCTCCATCACCACCCCGCGATCGAGCCCGTGCACGTGCTGCACGCGCTCCTGGCCCAGGAAGACGGCCTCGTCCGGCCGTTGCTCGAGAAGGTCGGCGTCGAGGTCCCCGCGTTGCGCTCCCGGCTCGACGTCGAAATGCGCAAATTGCCGAACGTGCAGGGCGCCCAGATCGGCCTGTCGAACGCGAGCACGGAGGCCCTGCAGAAGGCCCAGGACCTCATGGGCAAGATGGGCGACAGCTACGTCTCGACCGAGCACATGCTGCTCGCGTTGCTCGACGCCAAGTCGCTCAAGGAACACTTCGCGCAGCTCGGGGCGACCAAGGAACGCCTCGAAGCCGCACTCCAGGAGATCCGTGGCTCGCACCGCGTCACGGACATGAACCCGGAAGAGAAGTATCAATCGCTCGAGAAGTACGCGAAGGACCTCTGCGACCTCGCACGCCGCGGCAAGCTCGACCCCGTCATCGGTCGCGACGAAGAAGTCCGCCGCGTGATGCAAGTCCTCACGCGACGCACGAAGAACAACCCGGTCCTCATCGGCGAGGCCG
>JAGQQW010000249.1 GCA_020426005.1 Planctomycetota bacterium
CGAGCTGCTGCCGCATCTTCATCGGGACGTGGTGGAGTACCGGTCTCGACTCTATTGAGCGCGACGACGCGATCGCGAGCACGCACGATCTTGTCCGCCATCACGTCCCCGATGCCGTCGAGTTTGGTCAGCCTCTCCTTCGTTGCGCCGATCAGGTCCGCGACCGTGCGAAAACCGGCTTCTTCGAGCACGCCCCAGCGTATGCCATCGGCACCGAACGCCTTCAGCTCGGAGACGTCCAGTTGTTCGAGACGTTGGTTCTCGTTCGCGCGTGACCATGCTTCTGCGACGCGCGCGAGCGACTTCTCGGCGGCGAGTTCGAGCTTTTGGATGCGCTGTAGTTCGCGCTCGACCTCACGTGTCGCGCGCTGTGCACGTGAGCGCGCGCGCCCTGCAGGCCGCAGCCGCTCGACCGCCACACCAAAGAGCGTTGCCGCCGCTCCTGCCAACCCCGAGATCCACATCGCGGCCGGATCATAACGACCCCGCGGCGCCGGACGAGTGCGTCACGTTCTGCGAACGAAGCGACTATTGCAGCTTGCAGACCTGGATCTTGTCGATCGTACCGAGCGGTCGTGCTGCAGCCGCTCGCGTCAGTTGGAACACGAGCTTCCCGACTTTGAGCTTCTCGCAATCTCCGTGCTCTTTGCATACCTGGAGACCGGTCAACACTTGCCGTGGAACGACGCCCTGGTTGTTCGCTTGACGACCGGGGAACGGTCCCCATTTGTCATCGCCCGCGCTGAACGCGTCGAGCGTGACGATGTCGTTGGGCACGAAGCCACTGCCCGCCCAAGTCACTTTGTATTCGACGCAACAGAGCCGCATCGCACCCTTGCGCGCCACGATGTCGAGCAGAACTTCGTCCGTGACGATTGGATCGCCGACGAGGCTCGTATCGGCGACCGGGATGTCGCTCAGCGCCACGCGTAGCTTTTCATAGATCAGACGGCTCGGCTCTGCGAGTGCCTCGATTCGCGATGCGGTATCCGACTCGTCATCGTCGTCTTCGAGGTCGACGGCGCCGAGTTCCTCGGCAACGTTGACCGTCAGTTGCTTGCAGCGTGACGCAATGGCCCACGGAATGCGAACCGCTTGCATGCCCCCGGCGGCCCCTGCGACCTGGGTTACGAAGACTCCGCGAGTCAGCTCTCGACAGTTGCACGCCATGGCGTTTCTCCTTTCTGCGCAGTGGACAATCGTGGGCTTTGGGACCTTCAGCGGAGGTGCACGGAGAAACGGTCACGGAATCCATACCGATCATCGCGGATTCGTAGCCACTGCGGACGGTATCGTTTGTGGGATGAATCTACCCAAGCCCATCCGTCGCCTCCGGCTGCGACTCTGCCCGGACCGCGCTGTCGCTCTCGCGGGACTGTTTCTCGCTGTCCTCTTCTGCTCTGCGGCCGGGCTGCGCGCCCAGAGTTCGTATTCGTTGATCGCCGATATCAACCCTGGTCGAGCGATCAAGGACTCCAACCCGTCACGAGTTACGCGCGTCGGTGCATACATCGTGTTCCGTGCCGAGACTCCGGACTACGGCGATGAATGGTGGAGTGTCCCTGTCTCCGGTGGTGAGCCGTTCCTGCTGCGCGACATCCAGCCGGGAACGCAGGGCTCACGAGTGTACGGAGAGAGTGTCGTACTCCATGACGTGTTGTACTTCGTGACCGAGGACAGCAAGTATGGTCGCGAACTCTGGCGCACGGACGGCACGCCCCAAGGAACCGATATCGCTCTCGATCTGTACACGGGTGCGATCGGCTCCGGTCCCGAGGAGCTCGTGGTCGCCGGAGGGAGATTGTGGTTCCGCGCGTTGCAGCGCTTGTACGTCACCGGTGGTACGCTAGGAACCACGCGACAGGTTCTCGATGCCGGACCTTTCGGCAACGTCAGCGAGATACGTGAGCTCAATGCGAATGAGGTCGTCTTTCGCCGTGAGCAGGGTGCGCAGTACGATCTCTGGAAGTCCGATGGCACGACTGCGGGTTCGGGACCGATCCTCGATCCGGCGACCAATACGCCGTATCGCTACGTGTCCGGGTTGCCGGTGAATCCGAGCGGGGTCGTCGTGTTCGAGTCGGGATTCGGCGCGACCCACGGTGTCTACGCGACCGACGGCACGTCTGCTGGAACGCATCGGATCATTCCGGCTGCAGGATTGGTGCAGAAGTCCGCTGCGCTGGCTGGCAACCGCGTCGTCTTCCGTTGCACGATCTCCAATCAAGATCAGATGTATGGCACCGATGGCACGGTCGCTGGCACGTTCGGTGTGTACGGCACTCGGGGTACGGGAGCGCCAGTCGCCAGCGGCGGGCTCGCATGGTTCGTTTGGACGGACTCGTTCTCGCAGTTCGATCTGATCGTGAGCGACGGGACGAGTTCGGGAACGAAGCAAGTCGCTTCGTGGTCGACGCCGTACAAAGTCGATTCTTGGATCGCCGCGCCGTGGGAGGGTGGGTTGTTCTTCAGTCTTGCGACCGGTTCGACGACGAACGACCGCTATCGCATCACGAAGGACTTCACGCTGACGAAGTTGCCAGAGTCGACGGAGTATCCCGGCGCGCGTCCGGTACTCGCGACGCAGGATCAGGTCTACTGGGTCGCGAAGAGTCCGACGGTCGGCATCGAACTCTTCGAACTCGACGCCGCGCGAACGGGCCTGCGTCTGAAGGCGAACGCGGCGACCGAACGTGGAGTCAGCTCATCGCCGAACGACTTCCACTTTGGAAATCGGATTTGGTTCACGGCCGATGCCGGCACCGGGCGCGAGCTGTGGGTCAGTGACGGAACCGAAGCCACGACGAAACTCGTGGCCGATTTGAATCCGAATGGTGGAACGAGCATCAGTCCGGTCGGAGAGCTCTTCGGTCGGTTCGTCTTTTCGGCGCGAGTCCGGATCGATAACGAACTCATGGTGACGGACGGAACGCCCCAGGGCACGCAAAGGATCGCCTCGGGGAATGGCAGTGCGGGGGTGCGCTTCGTCAACAAGCTGTGGTTTCCGATGGTCACGCCGCTCGAGGGTTACGAACTCGCCTGCACCGATGGCACGACTGCGGGTACGAAGGTCTTCGATCTCGTACCTGGCACCGGTCAGTCCGCGCCTGTCGATCTGAAAGTGTGGGGAAACAACCTGTGGTTCCTCGCCTTCGATACCGGTGGTACTCGTCAACTGTTCCGTTGTGACGGAACGAGCGTGCATCAGGTCACGGACACGACGATCGTCGCGAACATCGTGTCCTACGACATTCACGATGGGCAAATCCTGTTCTTGGCCTCTTCGAGCGCCTCCGCGGGCACTCCCGATCTGTGGGGCAGCGATGGAACGAAACAAGGCACCAAGATGCTGGTCGACCTTCCTTCTCGGAGTGGCGGTTCGACCGGCTATCAAGTCCTCTCGACTCGAGGGCTTTGTTTCTTCTGCTACTACTCGACGTCGGATGTTTGGACGTTGGGAGCAACGGACGGCACTGCCGCAGGGACACGCATGATCACGCATCCGAGTGCTGCACCGATCGATTTGATCGGTGCGATCGAAGATCGTGTCTTCATGCTCGGCGAGACGGTGTCGTCGAGTCGATCCCTCCTCGTATCGGACGGAACCGTCGACAACACTCGTGTCCTCGGACTCGTCGTTCG
This sequence comes from Planctomycetota bacterium, assembly GCA_020426005.1. Lineage (GTDB taxonomy): Bacteria > Planctomycetota > UBA1135 > UBA1135 > JACKHW01. The sequence continues at coordinate 3,643 of JAGQQW010000249.1, forward strand.
ATGGGCGGCGATGCCATCGGGCGTCGGGTCGCGGCACACGTGGGTGTCGTTCGAGAGCGCCCAGGAAGGGTACGAACTCTGGCGCACGAGTTGGCGGCAATTCGATCGCGTGTTCATCGACGTCAATCCCGGTGTGTTGCATGCGTACCCGACGGCCTTCGGCATTCACCACGGCAGGCTCTTCTTCAAAGCCACGCGTCCGGACGTCGGTGAAGAACTTTTCGCCGTCGATGTCGCGACGACGGGTGCGACCAGCATCGAGCTCGGCGAAGGCTGCGGCGACGGCGTGCGGCCGACGCTCCACGCGACCGACGCGGTCTTGGGAGATACGCTGGCGTTTCGCGGCGAGTGGGCGCGCGCGGATGCCTTAGGAGCGACGTTCGTCGGTCCCGAGTTGCAGCCTTCGATCGGTATCGCCGGCGGTTGTCGTGTCGTGTGCGACTTGGCACATGGCGTGTTCCTTCGCGCGTTCGTGACGGACAGCGAAGGCTCGTGGAAACACGACGAAGGAATCCCCGACGACGTGAGTCTGCTCGGGCTCGAAGTCGTGTTCCAGGCGTTCTTCCCGCGCTACGTCGGCAATACGCCAGAAATCACGATGAGTTCGGCGATCCGCAGTGTGCTCGGGCGGTGAAGGCGATTCGACTGCCCACGTTCGCGATCACTGGAAGCGCGTGATGATTCCGCCCGTCCAGGGGCCGCTGATCGTCTCCGTGCTCGTCGAGTTGGTCTTGTAGCGATAGTTACGCACGACGTCGTGGCTCGTCGGGTCGTTCGGGATCGTCCACTTGGCTCCGTCCGAGAACGACATCGGGAGACCGCTCGCACGACCCGCATCGAAGCCCCAGACCTGGCCGTACAGGCTCGCTCCAACTGCGGATGCCACGTACGGGAGCGGGAACTCGGCCTTGGCGAGGCTGCCGAGCGAATCGCTGACCCCGAGGGGTAGAACGATGGTCGGCAGCGCGTGGATGGTCGTGCAGACGATCGGTGCCGTCAGGTTCGCGTCCGCAAAGTCGATCCAGAGGAATGCCGGGGCGCTCTTCGGCAGGTTGCTGATGCCGGCGTGGTAGATACTGAATCCTGCACCGTAGTTGCGCCACTGCGTCGTCCAGGTGATGGGCGAGGTCGAGCCGCTCGACGTGCAGGCCGTTCCGAGCTTGCTGGCCGTTGAGCTACTGTACGCGTAGTTGCCGCCGGTCGTGAAGTCGAACGAGTAGTTCGTCGACAGGGTGTTTGCCGTGTAGCGCACTTCCCAGAGCAGTGCGTCCAAGCCGTCATAAATGAACGGCGTGTCGAACTTGACGACGGTCGTCCATGGCGCAGGTGCGGTCGTCGGAGGCGCGGAGACGTCGACGACGTTGAGTGTGCGCGGCTTGACCACTTGCTTGAGCGTGCCGGTGAGCGCGTTCTTGCTGATGTCGACGCTGTTGTGCAGACCGTAGTCCGCCTTGGCGATGGACATCTCCCAGTTGGTCATCGTGCGCGCAGCGTACGTGCTCGCTCCTCCGGTGCCATCGCGCCGCCAACTGACTTCGCGCATGACCTTGGTGCCGGCGCCGATGTTGGTCTTGTCGATGGCTTGCCAGTACATCTCGTACTTGGAGAAGAGCATGTAGTTGTGGTTCGTCGCACCTTCGGTCGTCAGGTAACCCTTGGGGGACGTGAACGCTTGCGCGACACCGACCGAGGTCAGCGCGAAGCAGGCGATGGTGAGATTGCGAAGCAAGAGTCTGTCTCCTTGTTGACGTTGCGCGGCGTAGCACGCGATTTCGTGGGTGCGATCGTAGCAAGATCGCGCTGACGGAGCTTTCTACGCGGCACGTGGATATGTCGTGATTCCGTCCGTCGAATCTCGGGATCCGTCATCGCGCACCCCACGAGTCCGGCGGCCAGTGCAGAAGCATCGTGTCGTGGAACGGCGTGCCCTTCCAGTGACCCCACAAAGAGCGCACTCGTGTGAGCACCGCATCGACGAAACACCGATCGACGAAGCTCGCACGCCTGCTAGCGAGGGTGACGTAGTTCTCGACGGGTAGCCTGTCATGGAAGACGGACTGCATCGGCCCGACGAGGCTCTCGGCGAGCACGATGTCGCCTGTCGGCGCGATGCCCGACTTCGGATCGAGCGAAGCGAGGGACCTGCCCGATGCCACGAGTCCCCAGAATCCCTCTTCGAGATGCGCCTCGGCTTCGACCGCGTAGTGCACGAGGTCGTGCAGGAGCACGCTGCGCGTCTCGAGGTCGGCGCTGTCGCTCGACCCGTCGTTGCGCGTGCATGCCATGCGGTGGGTCACGCTGTTGATGCGCGTGATTGCGATCTTCATGGGCGTTGGGATTCGTCAGCTTTGCACGCGAAGGCGCGCTCGCAGAGCGGTCGTCAGCAAGCAGGCGAGCAGCACCGCAGGAGCGATCATGGACAGCGCGGCCCACCAGTACGTCGTGTCCCACGTGAACGGCGTCAGCTGCAGGGTCACGGGAACGAACGCGTAGCCGAACAGCGCGAGGAAGCCGACGAAGCGCGTCAGCGCGACGACGGCGGCTGCAGTCAGGAAGGTAGTGGGACCGAGGCCCGAGAATCCGATCAGGAAGAGGGTCACGAGCGTCGCACCGAGGAGGTCGGCAAGGACCGCCTTGCGTACGACGAGGCGAGGCGCGCCGAAGAGGAAGAACAACGCGATCGGCACGAGTGCGAGCATCAAGTGCAGTACGCTCGCGATGACGGCGCCGGCGCCTTGGAGTGCGGCGGGTCCGTGCGGAAAGCGGCTGCGCACGGAGGTCGGGTCGTAATCGAGAGCACAGACGAGCCCGAGGTCGATGAGTCCTACGGCGATTCCGAGGAAGAGATCGCGATGCACGAACGGATCTCCGAAGCCACCGCGGATCAGTCGGTTCCACGATCGGAGGGCGCTCGGCAGCGTGCGCCGCATCGCTGGCTCGAGTGCTGCGTACGTGCCCCAGGTCACGGCGCCGAAGAGCAGCGCGTAGGCGGCGATTCGAAACGCCAGACCCGCACCTCCAGCCAGGAACGTCGCCGGGTCGGGTAGCCACGATCCGAGCAAGTACGTGCAGCTGACGAGCAACGCGAGCACGGTCGCGCCGCGTGCATCGGCGCGACCCGCACGCACGTTCCGCACGGCGAACCAGCCGCCGATCAAGCACATCGCCGTGAAGACGAGCAGCGCTGCACCTAGGTTCGGAGACGGGGCATCTTCGGCTGCGCTCGCTCGCATGCGCCACCAGACGAGATGGCCGCGAAGACTCGCTGCATCGATCGTCACAGGCTTGTCTTCGCCGTTGTCGCTGCGAGCCCAAGCCAGGGCTCGATCGGCGAAGATCGGTGGTAGCGCGCTCGGCGTCGTTTCGTGAAATACGGCTCGATCCAGCCCTGCCGCTTCGAACCATGCGGCCGTGTCGAAGGGTGTCGGTTCGTCGGTCGGGAGCTCGCGATGCGCGATCACGATCTCGATCAAGCGTCCGCGGCTGTCGAGTCGTACCGCGATCGTCCCTGGGGTGTTCGCCGGTGGGTCGTCCCAGCGCGCACCTGAGCCGAACCAACTCGTCACGGGTGCGATGCGCGTTTCCCCCGCGCGGTAGACGAACTGCACGAGACCTGGCCTTCGCTCCGCTGCGCTGCCGACCGCTTCTCGCGTCGAGATTGCAGGCGCCGCGTCGTCGAGTTCGAATCTACCGCTTCCCGGCGCGAGTTCGAACG
>JAGQQW010000250.1 GCA_020426005.1 Planctomycetota bacterium
ACGGCGAGACAGAGCCAAAGCGATGGCAACGCGCTCCGCATGACCTCGTCCTCGAGCCACAGGACGTGACGCAGCGCCGACAGTCCGTAGTAGAGCGGGTTCAGATCCATCGCGACTCGCACCCACGTCGCTGCCCCGTCGCGCGGAAAGAACGCACCAGACAGGAGCCACGCGGGCATGAGGATGAGGTTCATGATCGCGTGATATCCCTGCACGCTGTCGATCATCCACGCGAAGTAGAATCCGATCCCCGTCATGGCGTAGCAGAGCAGCGCGAGCACGCCGATCGCGAGTACGACTTCGACGGCACCGGCGGGAATGCCCGCCAGGCGCACGAACAGCAGGAGAATCGACCCTTCGACGAGTGCGATGAGCGTGCCACCGAGCACCTTTCCGAAGACGATCGACGTGCGTGAAATCGGCGCGACGACGACGGATTGCAGGATGCCTTTCTGGCGGTCGAGGATCGTCGAGATCGAGGAGTAGATCCCAGCGAACACCACCGCGAAGACGACGATTCCCGGGAAGAAGTAGGCGAGGAACCCACCGCCACCGTGCTCCCACTGGAACGACTGCCCCATGCCCATGCCGAGCATGAGCCACAAGAACAGCGGAGTGATGATCGCGGCCAACACGCGCGAGCGCTGACGGAAGAAGGCGACGAGTTCGCGAACCGCGATCGTCCATGCTGCCTCGAGCGTGGATGCTTCTCGCGAAATCGACGGTGCTGCATCAGGCATGGCCGCCTCCTTTCTTCGAAGCGCGTGGTTCCTTCGACGATTCGACGTCTTCGTGATCGAACGAGCGCCCGGTTTGCGCGAAGAACACGTCCTCGAGCGTCGGCTTTCCGATCGTCACTGCCGCGAGGTCCTCGCCGAGCTGTCTCGAAAGCGAAGCAGCGAACTCGTGTGCCCCGCGGGTCGTATCCATGACGAAGCGCAGTGAAGACCCGAGAACTTCGGGTTGGACGCCGAAATCCTCGGCGGTGAATTGATCGAGCCGCTGCCCGTTGCGGAGGGTCGCGAGCACCACCGCGCCCGGCTGGTCATCGACCATCTTGCGCGGCGGCCCCGAAGCGATGAGCTTGCCACGATCGAGGATCGCGATGCGATCGCAGGACTCGGCTTCGTCCAGGAGATGCGTGGTCCAGAAGATCGTCGTGCCCTCTTCATCGCGAACGCGACCGAGAGCCTGCCGCAAGTCACGGCGCGCGACCGGGTCGAGCCCGGTGCTCGGCTCGTCAAGCAGGAGCAATCGAGGTCTCGACATCATTCCCTTGGCGATCTCGACGCGACGCGCGAGACCTCCACTGAGCGTGCCGACGATGTCCGGCGCACGATCCGAGATCCCGAACAATGCCAACAACTGCGAACAGCGCTCGCCGAGTTCACGTCCGCGCGCACCGAACAGCCGACCGTGAAACTCCAGATTCTCGATCACGCGCAACTTCGCATCGAGGCTCGGCATCTGAAAGACGACTCCGATCGAACGGCGCACTTCGGTCGCAGCGTGCGCGACATCGTGGCCGAAGACGGAAGCTGTGCCCGCAGTCGGCGCGAGCAAGGTCGACAGAATGCGGAAGAGTGTGCTCTTCCCACTGCCGTTGGGACCGAGTAGCCCGAAGATCTCGCCCGGCTCGATCTCGAGGTCGAGCCCTGCCAGGGCGGTCCTGTCTGAAAACGTACGACTCAGTCCGACGGTTTGAACTGCATGAGGATTCGAACTCAATGTCCCCCGGAACCTCCGAACAACAGGATGTCGCCGAGCAGTGCGACCAACAGAAGAGGTAGATACAGCAGGGAGATGAAAAAGAGCCGACGCGCATCCTCACGCGTCTTCGAGCGCATCAAGCGCACGCCACCGAGCGCGAACCACAGTCCGAGCACGAGGGCCACGATCGCATAGAAGACTCCCGAGAGCCCCGTCACGACCGGCATCAAGCTTACTGGAATCAGAAGGAGTCCGAACAGCAACAACTGACGCATCGTCAGAGATCCATCGGCATCGACGACCCCGAGCATGCGCATCCCGGCGCGTTCGTAGTCCTCGCGGTAGAGCCACGCGATGGCGAGGAAGTGCGGAATCTGCCAGACGAACAAGATTCCGAAGAGTGCCCAGGCATGCGCATCGAGCGCGCCGGTCGCTGCGACATAGCCGATCATCGGCGGCAGCGCTCCGCTGACGGCGCCGACGATCGTGTTGAGCGTCGTCATGCGCTTGAGCGGCGTGTAGACGACGACGTATACGATCGCCGAAAGGAACGCGAGAAGTGCCGCGAGCGGACCGCTTCCGAGAATCAGGACGAGCAGACCGACCAGGATCGCCACGAGGCCGAACGTGAGCGCTCCGTCGACGCTGATACGGCGACTCGGTAGTGGGCGTTCGCGTGTGCGATGCATGCGAGCATCGAGTTCTCGCTCGATGACCTGGTTGATCGCGGCGGCGCCTGCGGCCGTAGCCAGCACACCGAACATCGCGGCAATCAACGTCGTCAGGAGCGGTGTTTCGGCGGTCGTCCAGCGTTGACCGTGGAGGCGCGCGGCGAGCCAACCGACGGCAACGGTCACGAGGACGAGCGACGACAGTCGAAGCTTGGCGAGCTCGAAGAAGACCTGGAGTCGCTGCGACATGGGCTTACGTGCGACCACGAGTTCGGCACCGGTCCTCATGAACTGGCTTCATCCTTTGCACCGATCCATTCTCGGCACCAAATCCACGAATAGGCGAAGAGCGCCAAGAGAAGTGCACCGTTGGCAACGTGCGCCGTGCGCAAGATCATCGGCCACGAGCCAGGAGCTGCGGCTTCGACGTCGCCTCTCGTCGTCGCCCACGCGACGAAACCGAGCAAAATCTGGAGCAAGACGAGGAACTGCGCAACCGCCACCGGGCGGGAAATTCCACGATGGGACTCGACCTTGCCGACGCGCAGCCGGGCAAAGAACACGTGGAAAAGCACCGCAAAGGCCAATGCCATGTGGATCCCGAGCACGGCACTGCGCCCCGGGGCCGAGGCGTTCGGCCAAAACACGCGTCCATGGCGCACGTAGGCGCCGAGCAACAACATGACGAAGAGCAGGACGAACGTCGTCGCCACGACCTTGCGCACCTTGATCGTGTCGCGCGTCTCCTCGATCGCGTTGTCCCCTCGCACCCAGCGCTGGCTCAGCATGGCGCACGTCATGGCGAGCACCGCAAGAAAGAGCTGCCCCGCGAACCCGTGCACGATCGCGACGACCATCCGGAGACCCGAGTGATCGAGTCCGGTCCAGCTCATCAGCATGTCCTTGAGCCCTTGGTTGGAGACGACATGGATCCGCAGCCCACCGAGCAGCCCCTGCACGATGACGAGCGGCACGGTCCAGGTCGCGAATCGCTTGACGCGCGGCCGGTTGTCGAAGACGAGAACGCAGATCCAGGCAACGATCGTCAGCGCACCGATCAGCGTACCGAACGCGCGATGACGTAACTCGTACCAGCGTCCGCCTGCGGCTTCTTGGAACCAATAGCTGAAGTTGAAGAGCGACCACTCGGGATCCGAATCGGCTGCCTCGATCGTCGTGACCGACGCGCCCAATGCGATCATCAAGAAAGTGAGGACCGTCGTGATCGCGAACAACCAGAACGCGAGACGTGTACGCGGCGCCGACTTCATGACATGCTCCGAATCGTCAAGACGATCTCGGAGCGATCGCCTTCACGCACTTGAATGCCGCGCCGCTCACCCTCCCAACCGGGATTCGGGTGGCGAACCGAGATCTCGTAGGTCCCCGGCGGCAGCTTTGGCAACTCGAACGAGCCGTCCTTGGTCGTCACGGCGAAGATCGGGTGCTCGCGCACGTAGACCCACGCATCCATCCAGTTCTGCACATCGCACTGGAAGTGCACGGTCTCTGGAAAACGGAAGCGGACGCTGGCGCGCGCGCCCTTTTCGAGGTTCTGGTTGAACGTGCCGTTTCGACGACCGGTCCATTTGAAGTTGTGGAGGATGTCCTCGTGATTCTCGACGACGACTTCCTGACCGACGAGCGCACCGGCCACGAATGGGTAATACCGCAGCCCCTCTTGGCGAAGCACGATCGCATCGTCCCTCGCGTCGAAACGCCAGCGGTCCGCGATCCCCAACACCTCGACGAACGCGTGAGGAACTCCGTGAGTCTCGGAATCGACCTCCCACTTGGGATTCACGATCTCGGGGGCATCCGGCAGCGGGATCGGGAGCGGCCGCACCCGCGGCAGGGAATCGCCCTTCCACACGACACGACCGCGCACGACTGCAGCCGCTTCGTGGGCCGGGAATGCCGGAAGTGCACTCCGGTCCGCGGGGTGATCGCCGCGTTCGGCGCACGAGCTGGCTCCCACGCCAAGAAGAAGGCTACCGACGACGATGATTGCGCCCCGCATGACGGCTAGCCCACCTCTCTTGACCGAATTTGCGAGCTAGGACACTAGGTTTCCGCGAGAAGCCGGTCAACCGCAGCCCGCGTGCCGCATCGTCGCACGAGCCGGGAGTTGCTCCCTTGCGCTACGTCCGCCCCGTTCGGGCGGCGACATCCGCGACATCGGCAACGAGATGCTCGATCTGGGATTTGCGCGAGCGGAACGAAAGGACGCACACGCGCGCGAAATCGCGGCCGGATTCCCGACAGCCGGAGATCATCACGCGGCCCAGCGCTGTCACACCGTCGATGAGGTCACGCGTGCTGCGATCGTTGTCCTCGGGCGATCGATCCGGATGCTCGATGCGGAACGCGAACAGCGAGAGTGTCGGTGGCAACGCCACACGAATGTTCGGCAGCGCGGCAATGCGTTCGTGCGCCAGGACGGCGAGCGAACGCTTCTCGGCGATCGCGGCGCGGAAGCGCGCGGCCCCGTACAGCATCATCGGCAGCCAGATTCGAAGGCCCCGGAAGGGTCGCGAGAGTTCGGGCCCGTAGCTCGCGATGTCGTAGACCTCGTCGTCGGGATTCGACGGCAGGTAGTCCGCACTCGCCCCGTGCACGCGGCGCAAATCCGCGCCATCGCGAACGAGGAGCGCCCCGGTCCCGTATGGCAGGAACAGCCCCTTGTGCGGATCGAGCGCGAGAGAATCGGCACGAGGCAACCCGCGCAGAATCGTCCGAAACTCGGGCACGACGTGGAAGAACCCGCCATACGCGCCATCGACGTGGTGCCACAGCCCGTACTCGTCCGCGATGTCCGCGACCTCGTCCATGGGGTCGACCGCTCCGAAGTGGACACTGCCAGCTGTCGACGCGACGAAGAACGGACACAATCCCCCATCACGATCGGACTCGATCGCACGCCGTAGTGCGTCGAGGTCCATCCGATACGACGCATCCGTCGGCACGACGCGCACACGATCCCCTGCGATCCCCGCGAGCCTCAATGCCTTGGCCACGCAGTGGTGCGTCTGACTCGAGACGTAGGCAACTCCGTCACGAATGCGCGTCCCGAGTCGACATTCGCGCGCCGTCGTGATCGCGATCCACGTACTCATCGACGATCCCGACGTAAGGAGCCCCCGGGCAGTAGGCGGAAACTGCATCCACTGCGCGATCCAATCGATCACGCTCGCTTCGATCTCTGCCAACGCGGGTGCGGCAGGCCAAACACCGACGAAACGGTTCGTCGTCTCCGCGATCAGGTCTGCGAGTGCCGTCGCGTACAGACCACCACCCGGAACGTACGCGAAGTACCCAGGACCTGGCGTCGTGAACGACCGCGGAATCCACTCGTCGAACAGTCGGTCGAGCAACGGATCGATCGGCATGCCGATCTCGGGAAGCGCGAGTCGCGCGCTTCGGATCGCTTCGATGTCGTGGACGTCCCCGCACGACGCCGTCTCACCGAGTCGCGCAACGTGATCGATGCAGCGTTCGAGCACCTTCGAGCCCAACTCGCGCATCGCGTCCGCGCCCAGCTCGAGATCGGCGAGATCCTCGCCGGATGCAGCTTCGCTCATTTGCCCTGCGTGTTCTTCTTGGCTTTCGCGTCCGCGTCGGCTTTCACGAGCGCATCGAGGGTCGCCTGATCCGGACGCAGGACGATGCGCATCGCGGGCATCGACGGCGCGATGACGGAGAGCGGCGCGCACGTCCACTGGAGCGAAGAGCCCCACGTCTGGAAGTTGTAGCTGCCGGGCGCCAGCGTGAGTTCGCGAAGCGGGGCTTCGAGTAGCGCATCGTCCCACTCCCGGAATCGCTGCCATGAGCGCCAGTTGTTGCTACTGCCCGAATCCTCGGAGATGAACTGCCCGCCATTCGGCTTGTTCTCGAGGGCGAGTTCGCGCGCACGTCCCGTCAGACTCGACACATCGAGAACGACCGTACCGGCCAACTTGACCGGCTTGATCGCCCGTAACTCGACCGTCGCGACTTGCGCATGCCGAACCGTGAGTTTGACCGCGGGCACGATCATCGATTCACGGTCGGTCTCTCGAAGATCCACGCGACACGTGTAGTCTCCCTCGGCGAGTTCGGCGACCTCGACGACACCTGCGTCGTCGGTCAGTCCACCACCGCCGTGCCACCCGTTGCCTTCGGCGCGAATCTGCACGCTGACTCCAGGCAACGGCAGGCCCGAGAGATCTCGGACGCTGACCCGAGCGCCGCCGGTCATGATGTCGACGATGCGGTCGACGCGTTGGCCGTCTTTCAATGTGACATTGTCCGACCACAACGTCATCGGCGGGATCGTGTCGCCGACGTTGACCGAAACCCAGTAGGTGCCGTCCTGCAAGTGGTCCATCGAACACATACCCTGCGCATCCGTCGTCGCGGAGTCGGAGCTCGTGCCGTTGACGCCGACGATGGCACCTTGCAGTGGACGGCCGTTCTTCTGAATCTTGAAGTGGATCGACCCGGTATACGCGAGTCGTTGCGCGTCCCCGTCGAGTTCGAAACTGGATCGAACGAGCTGCCCCTCGAGGATCGTCACCTCCGACCTCGTCCCACGGAACCTCGACTCCATCATGAGCTTCATGAAATCGTTCGGTGACACGAGATCGCGAAGCGGCGGCGCTAGCTGGATGCGCCACTTGCCGGGCTGCATACCGTGAATCACGACCTTGCCCTGGTCGTCCGTGCGCACGAACTTCGGCGGAATCAGCGGATCGATGTCGCCACCGAATCGCGGCAAGATGAGCAAGCTGACCATCTCGGGCGGCCGCACCCCGCGCTCGGTGACCGTGAGTTCCAGGTCGCCCGTTCCCCGCAACTCGACGCGGATTGGCACATCGGCACGCACCGGCTGTTCTCGCACTTCGGCCACGGCGAAGGCAGGGTGACGAACCGCGAAGCGCGTTGCGCCGACAGGCACACCGTCCGCGACGAGCATGCCCTTCGCG
>JAGQQW010000251.1 GCA_020426005.1 Planctomycetota bacterium
TGACGAGCACGACGAGCGGCAGGTCCGGGAAGATCGCGTCGCCGCTGCTGAAGAACTTCTCTTCCGGCCCGAGGCTCGACTTCGTGTAGACGATGAGCTTGTCGCGGGGCAGGAACAGCTCGGCGACGCCCTGCGCTTGGCGCAGGTAGCCGCCGGTGTTGCTTCGCAGGTCGATGATGCACGCCTTCGCGCCCTTCTGGCGCATGGTCTCGAGCTGATGGCGCAGTTCTTCGCTGGTGTCGGACGCGAAGGTGATCAACTCCGCGTAGCCGATGTCGCCGGGAAGCATCTCGGCGTTGACCGAAGGCACCGAGATCTCGGCGCGTGCGAGCTTGACGTTCTGCGGTTCGGGCCAGCCGTTGCGCATGACTTCGAGTTCGACGTCCGTGCCCGGCACGCCCTTGAGGCGACGAATGATCTCGTCCTGATCCTGCGAAGTCGTCTCCCAGCCGTCGACCTTCAGGATGAAGTCGCCGCTGAGCAGACCCGCTTTGTAGGCAGGGCCCGAGTAGATCGGCCGCGTGATCATGAACATGTCGTTCTCGACCCGCACGAACGCACCGATACCGCCGTAGTGGCGGTTGAGGTCGAACGCGAACCGCGCGTACTGATCGCTCGACAGGTAGCTCGAGAACTTGTCGAGCCCCTCGAGCATCCCGCGCGCGGCGGACTCGACGAGTGCATCGTCCTCGAGCTTGCTCTTGTCGATCCAAGCGGTGTCGATCAGGCGTCGCAACTCTCGCAGCACCTTGAAGTCGTCGTCCGACGTCCCCGCATCTCCGCGACGCAACGCCGACATGCGCTGGTTCGCAAGCAGGCGCTCGAGCCGTTCGAGGTCGCCCGACTTCTTCTCGCTCTCGAGATACGCTCGTGCGAGCCGGCCGGTCGGCGTCGGTTGGCTCTGGAGTTCTTCGAGGATCGCACGCGCTCCACCCTGGAAGCCGTCACCGATCTCGTAGAGCGCGAGCGCTCCGTTGACCTGGAGGTCGCGTTCGCGCGACATGAGGAAGCTCTGGATCGTCGTCTTCGCGGTGCGACGCGACCGCGTGTTGCCAACACGGAAGAGCGACTTCGCACTCTCGAGGCGCAACGCAGGATCTGCCGTGTCGTCCGTCACGACCGTTTCGAGTGCTTCCGATGCGTTGGCACTCGCCGCGCCGACCAACGTGCGGTCGCCGAGCAGCGCTGCCGCCGCGAGCCGGATCTCGGCAGAAGCGCCCTTGTCGACGAGGATCGGCTTGGCGAAGTCGACCGCCTTCGCGCCGTAGAGGCCATCGTCCCCCAGGTCGAGCAGGCTTCGCGCGACGAGCAGCCGTCCGACGGGGCCGACCTTGTCGCCGGTCGACTGCAGCGCCGAGAGCATGGCGTCCTCGGACATCGAATCGAGATCCCGGAGTCGGGCGAGGTAGTTCCAAGCCTTGTCGATCGGGAGTCGATCCGCCTCGATGAGGATCGCGCCGACGCGCGCCGCGTCGTCTCCTTGGGCAGCCGCGAACCGCGTTGCGGTGCCGCAGAGGATCAGCATGCAGGGAAGCGCTAGGAGTCGTTTCGATCTCATGAAGTCGTTCCGAGGTCTCGGGAGGATCGGTCTGTAGTTCTACGTATCGGCCGTCGCTGCTGCGGGCTCGCCCCAAATCCGAGCGGCCGTGCGCACTGCGCGACCGCCGGCGGATCTCGAACGGAGTCTCCATAGGCCGAGTCCAGCTCCGTTTCCCCGGGTCCACCGGAGACGCGAAGCGTGGAACCGAACGAAAGAGACTCTACAATCTTCCGATCGCACCGTCATATTCCCGCGTGATGCATCGTCCGAGCAACTCGTTGATCCGCAATTCCGATGTCGGCGGCATGCCTGGACGGGGGAGCCGGGCGTGAGCGACCCGCATGCCTTCTCGCATCTCGATGCAGCCGGGCGGGCGCGCATGGTGGACGTCGGGGCCAAGAAACCCACACGTCGCGTCGCGGTCGCCGAGTGCCATGTGCGGCTCGGTGAAGAGCTCTTCGCGGCCCTGCTCGGCGGCGCGCTGCCCAAGGGCGATGCGCTCGCGGTCGCCCGTGTGGCCGGCATCCAGGCGGCCAAGCGGACGAGTGAGACGATTCCGCTCTGTCATTCGCTCGCCCTCGATTACGTGAGGATCGAGTTCGAGCCCGACGCCGCGACGGCGACGCTGCGGATCTTGTGCGAGGCCGCGACGACCGCCGGAACCGGCGTCGAGATGGAAGCGCTCTGCGGCGCGAGTGGTGCAGCGCTGACGATCTACGACATGGGAAAAGCCGTGAGTCACGGCATCGTCGTCGACTCTCTTCGCCTTCTGCGCAAGGAGGGGGGCCGTTCGGGAGTTTGGACGGCGGACGACGAAGCCGGTGTTCACGACGACGCGGACAGCGAGTTCGACGACCTCGACGAGCCGACCGACGAGCCCGAAAGGAGCGAGCGATGACGGTACGCATCGCGATCGCGGGTGCGACCGGAGCGGTCGGGCACGAACTCCTGCAGTTGCTCGAAGATCGCGCGCCTGCGGGGACCGAACTCGTGCTGCTGGCGAGTGCGCGTTCTGCCGGGCGCCCCGTGACGTTCCGTGGGGCGGAGACGAAGGTCGCCGAACTGACCGACGACGCGCTCGCGGGCGTCGATTACGCGTTCTTTTCGTGTGGCAAAGAGCGATCGCTGCGCTTCGCGCGTGCCGCGGCGGAACGTGGGACCACGGTCATCGACAACTCCTCTGCATTTCGACTCGACGCGGACGTGCCGCTCGTCGTTCCGGAGGTCAACGAGTCGGCGCTGTTCGGTGCGGACGGCAAGGCGGCGCGGCTCATCGCCAATCCGAACTGCTCGACGATCCTCCTGACCGTCGTGCTCGCACCGCTCGCGCGTGCGTTCGGCCTCGAGCGCTGTGTCGTCTCGACCTACCAAGCCGCTTCCGGCGCGGGCCAGCACGCGATGGATGCGCTCATCGCCGATACACGCCGGCGTTTGGACGGGGCCACGGACGGGGCGAGCGAGAGTGCCGCCGTGTTCGGCCACGATCTCGCGTTCAACCTCGTCCCCAAGATCGACAGCCTGCTCGGCGACGGTCAGACCGGGGAAGAGGCGAAGATGCTCTACGAGACGCGCAAGATCCTCGATCTGCAGGACCTCAGCCTGGATGCGACGTGTGTTCGCGTACCGGTCTTGCGTTGCCATGCCGAGAGCGTCACGATCCAGACGAAGGAGCCGGTCGACATCGAGTCGGCGCGGACGGTGCTCGCGTCGGCGCCCGGTGTGCGCTTGGTCGATGGGCCCGATCTCTTCCCGATGCCGTCCTCCGTCGAAGGAGGGCCCATCGTCGAGGTCGGTCGCATCCGTGCGAGCCGAGTCTTCGAGCGCGGCCTCGGTTTCTTCTTGTGCGGCGACCAACTCCTCAAAGGAGCGGCGACCAACGCCGTGCAGATCTTCGAATCCTTGCGAGCCCGCGTCTCGCAGGAAGCCAGCCTCCCGTGACAGGAGTCGACCCCTTGACCAGCAAAGACCAGGGCGACGAGCGCGAGACACGATCTCGCACGCCGAATTTCCTCGAGACGAAAGAAATCAAACGCCTCATCGGGATCCTCTCCGCGGCGGGAGGACTCGAGCTCGAACTCGAGGATCAGGGAATGCGTCTCCGGATTCGGATGCCCGAGCCGCAGAGTCGCACGGAATTCGTCGGGATCCCTTCGATGGCGCCCGGTGCCTTCCCCGGCTATCCACCGGCAACGGGTGCTGCCCCCGCGGCGGCGGCGGAGGCCTCCGGTGAGGACGGTCTTCCGGCTGGTTCGGTGTACGTCAACTCGCCCATGGTCGGGACGTTCTATCGCGCGTCTTCACCCGATGCGGAGCCGTTCGTCGGCGTTGGCGATCGGGTCGAAGTCGATGCGACCGTGTGCATCCTCGAAGCGATGAAGGTCATGAACGAGATCAAGGCCGAACAAGCCGGCGAGATCGTGCGCATCCTGGTCGAGAACGGCGAGCCCGTCGAGTTCGGACAGCCGCTCTTCATCCTCAAGGTTTCCTGAGACGTATGCGCTTCCGCCGCATCCTCATCGCGAATCGTGGCGAGATCGCGCTGCGCGTCCTGCGTGCGTGCCGTGAACTCGGCATCGAAACGGTCGCGGTCTACTCCGAAGCGGACCGTGGCAGTCTGCACCTCCGCTATGCCGACGAGACCGTTTGCATTGGCCCGGGGCAGAGCGCCCAGTCCTACCTGGACATCCCGCGCCTGATCTCGGCCGCGGAGATCGCCGACGTCGAGGCGATCCATCCGGGCTATGGGTTCCTGTCCGAGAACGCGCACTTCGCCGAAGTCTGCCAGAGCTGCAACATCGCGTTCATCGGGCCGACGCCCGAGACGATCGCGCTGGTCGGGGACAAGTCGAAGGCGATCGCGATCGCGCGTGAAGCCGGCGTTCCGGTCGTTCCCGGATCGGATGGTCCGGTGCGCACCGAAGAAGAGGCGCTCGTCATCGCGAGGAAGATCGGCTATCCGGTCATGATCAAGGCCGCTGCCGGCGGTGGTGGTCGTGGCATGCGGATCGCGAGCAACGACGTCAGCCTCGTCAACGGCTTCCACGCCGCGCGTCGCGAGGCCGAGGCCGCCTTCAAGGACGGGACGGTCTACCTCGAGAAGCGCATCGACAATCCGCGGCACGTCGAAGTCCAGATCCTCGCCGACAGCCACGGCAACGTCGTGCACCTCGGCGAGCGCGACTGCTCGCTGCAGCGCCGTCATCAGAAGACGATCGAAGAGTCACCGTCGCCCGCGGTCGACGACGCGATGCGGAAGCGCATGGGGGATGCCGCGATCAAGCTCGCAAAAGCCGCCGGCTACTCCTCGGCGGGCACCGTCGAGTTCTTGGTCGACGGCAGCGGCAACTTCTACTTCATCGAGGTCAACGCGCGCATTCAGGTCGAGCACCCGGTCACCGAAGCCGTCTGCGGCCTCGACTTGATCCGAGAAATGCTGCGCGTCGCTCAGGGCGAAGAGCTCGGGTTCGAACAGAAGGACATCGAGTTCCGTGGGCACGCGATCGAGTTCCGCGTCAACGCCGAGGATCCCGACGACGACTTCCGGCCGTGTCCCGGCCAGATCGGGTTGTTCGTCGCGCCCGGTGGGCGTGGAGTGCGCTGGGATTCGCACGTGTACTCCGGCTACCGCATCCCGAGTCTCTATGACTCGCTCATCGGCAAGCTCATCGTGCATGGCGAGAACCGCGAGCGGGCACTCGCGATCGCACGTCGCGCGCTCGACGAGCTCGTGATCGAAAACATCAAGACGACGGTGCCGCTTTACCAACGCATCCTCGATCATGCCGATTTCTTGTCGGGGCACGTCGATACCGGCTTCATCGAACGCTACTTCCACTGACAGCGCGTTGATACAACGAACTCCTGACGCGGGACACTAGCAGGAACCTCGAACGCATGGCGATGGAAGAGGATCTCAAGTCGTTTGCACGCAAGCTCGTGGGTGTCGTCAACACGCTCGCGGCGCTCGGATCGAGCGTGTACTTCGTGCTCGTCTGGCTCGACCGCACACCGAGTGTCTCGCCGGCCTTCCTCGCGCTGCTCGGTGCGGGGGTCCTACTCCTCAACGTGTTTCGACTGCTCTACTTCCGCGCCGGCCGACGGCGTGAGGAGGAGGGGCCGCTCCTCAGCCACACGCAGGACGGCATCGTGCAAGTTTCGCGCGAGGCGGTCGAGGCCGGCCTGCGCAACGTCGGAGAGGCGCTCGACGAGGTGACGCGGCTTCGTGTCAAAGTTCTGACGCCCGGGCGCAAACGCACGCTCGTGCGCGCGCACTACCTGGCTCCCGAGGGGGTCCAGATCCTCGACTTGAGTTCGAAGCTGCGCCGGAGTCTGCTCACGCGTTTTCGCGAGTTGGTCTCGACCGAACCGGACGCGAAGCTCGAAGTGGAAATGGTGTTCGAAGGTTTCTACGGCAAGGCGCGAGCGGCGAAGCCGGCCGATCCAGAGCCGAGTCCTCCGGCGGAAGCACCTGCTGCGGATGCCGAGCCACCACCGTTCACCGGACCGCGCTACCCTATCGATCTCGAAGGAGAAGAGAATCCCTCATGATCCGCTCCCGATTGTCGATCTGCGCGCTCGTCGTCTTCGGTTCCCTCGTCGTCGCGGACAGCGCGCGTGGTCAGATCCAGGGCTGGAACACCAATCAGTTCGGCCGCGGCGGAATCGGCCTCGGCGGTGTGGGGCGTCGTGGCTTCATGCCGCGCAACACCCAGCCATTCACCAACTACGCGAAGTTCTACAGCCGCATGTCGGGTCGTGCTCCGAGGATCGCAGGGCCAGCTGGTGGGATGGCGACCGTGCCGATCCTTCCCAAGGACACGAGCCTCGATCCGCTGCTCGAAGAACTCGGTATCGATGACAAGCAGTCGACGCGCCGTCGGGGGGACATCGACCCGACCCTGCGCAAGTGGCCGACGTGGCTCCAAGTCGGTGGGCCGGGCGAGCGTGTCGATCTGAGTCGAGCGTCGACCGAGGACCGTCCTCAGGCGTCCGAGTGCTACTTCGTGCGCATGAGCGATCGCGTCGACATCCAGCCGTCGGGGGAGAAGGGCTTCTTCCCGCTCGAGTTCTGGGACACCGCGCGGCGGCTCGGGATCGGCAGCCGGATTCGAACCTCGGGTCGCGGGCGTGCGATCCTGCTCTTCAGCGACGGGACGCAGGTCGACCTGGTGGGCGCGTCCGAGTGCGTCTTCTCGCAAGGCACGGTCGATCGCTTGGTGTTGCAGTTCGACGAGATCGATCGCGCGTTCGTGACGCTCGGGAAGCGCGGTGTCGAGTTCCGACTTCCTGAGGGCTCGGTGCTGCGGGGCACGCTCGGCAACTTCACGGTCGACACGGTCACGGACGACAAGCCGATGCAGCCGGACGACCCGCGCCCGGCGGATCGCATCATCGTGACCAACTGGGGGCCGAAGGAGATGCGGATCGAAGCGCCGCCGAGCCTCCGCGGTCTCGGGGCAGACTCGATCGAATTGCCGATCTACCGGCGGACGGTGCTCGTGTTGCCTGCCGCACGCGACCTCGCCAGGGATCCGTCCCTCGTCGACCTGCCCAAGACCATCCCCGGCGGTGGAATCGACATTCGCGCAGGTGTCCACGCGACGATCCGCAAGGACAGGGACGGTCTCGAGGTCGAAGCACGCAGTGGAGACGCTCCCGTACACTGGGGAGGTGCACGGCTTCGCGTCCCGGTCGGAACCTCCGTTCGCATCGATCCGTTGCTCGGGGACCCGTTTCAAGAAGGTGCGGGTCGCTGACGGAGACCGGCCTTTTCGTCGCGGCGCACGACACGCTT
>JAGQQW010000252.1 GCA_020426005.1 Planctomycetota bacterium
TCGAGCACGCGCTCTTTGACCTCCGCGAGTCCGTAGTGGTCCTCGTCGAGAACCGTCGCAGCGACCGAGATGTCCTTACGGTCCTTCGAACTCTTCGACCAGGGCAGCGAGACGAGCCAATCGAGATGATTGCGAACGACGCTGTGCTCGGGCGACTCGACCGGTGTGACCTCGAGGCGCTCGAGTTCTTCCTTGGCCTTCGCGAGCGCGGCGGGCGGTAGTCCGGCTTCGTCGACGCTCGTACGCAGTCGCGCGAGTTCGGCCTCGCGCGCATCGACTTCCTCGCCGAGTTCACGACGGATGATCTTCATCTGTTCGCGCAGGAAGTACTCGCGCTGCGCCTTCTCGATCTTGTCGCGAATCTCCTGTTGGATCCGTGCACTCAGCTCGAGAACCCCGAGCTCGCGTGTCAACTCGAGCGCGACGGCATCGAGTCGTGCACCGATGTCCTGGATCTCGAGGACTTCCTGACGCTTGCCGATCTTGCGGAAGAGGTAGCTCGCACAGAAATCCGCGAGGTGTCCGGCATCGTCGATGTTGAACGCGGCAGCGGCGAACTCGTCCCCGAACTGGGGCGAACGATCGACGATCTGCTTGAGCAGGTTGCGGACCGCATGGACCTGGGCTTCGACGCGCTTCGGATCCCCCGGGATGTCGAGCATGTCCTCGGTGTGCACGATCAAGAACGGGCTGCGACGCACGACCTTCTTGACGCGCACGCGGCGCAAGCCTTGGAGCATCGCAGCCTGGCTTCCATCCGGTAGATGGAACGTCCGAAGGATCTTCGCCACGACGCCGACGTCGTGGAACGCTGCCGGGTCGAGCGGAGCCTCATCGTCCGTCGGCATCGGTTGCCCGAGTTCTTCGCCGTCCGCTTCGACGTCCTCGGTCGTCGCACTGCGGCGCGTCAGCAGAATCACGAAGCCACCGCCGTCATTCGCTCGTTGCACGACCTGCTGGGCCCGGTTCGTGCCGAGTTGGACCGGCATCATCAATCCAGGGAACGGAACGGCGCGCACCAAGGGCAGGACGAAGAGGTTTTTTGGCGTTTGCTCGAACGCCCGCACGATCTCGCCCGGCCCGCTGCTGCCCTGCTCACCGGAGAGGCCTACCCCCGCGGCCTCGAGAGACTCGAGAGCCTGTGCCAGCGCTTCGGCAGCGGCTTCCTGCGCGCTACGCCCGGCGCCACCATCCGCCGCGTCGGTGTCGTCGCCGCGGCCAGCGTCGTCTCCGCTGTCATCGGGGGCGTCCCGCTCGACGCCGTCCGACTCGGCAGGGCCGCCGGTCTCCTCGAGTTCTTCCTCTGAGCCCTCGTCTGCCGCGACCGCGCCGTCGGCCTCGGCATCGCTCTTCGTGTCCTCGGGTCGCGAATCGCGCTTCTTTTTGTCCGTCATGGTTTCGTCGGGTGCCGAGTTGTCCAATGCTGGATGGACGCGGATGCAGGATCACTAGGGAGAAAGATGCCCAGGAACGAAGTCAGAAACATCGGCCTCTTCATGGATTTCGAGAACATCGTTCGCGGGATCGAAGGCGGCAAGACCAGGGGACCCGACGATGGCGGGTTCGACATTCGTCTAGTCCTCGATCGACTGCTCGAAAAGGGCAACGTCGTCGTGAAGAAGGCCTACTGCGATTGGACACGGTTCAAAACCTACAAGCAGCCCTTGCACGATGCAGCGTTCGAGCTGATCGAGATCCCCAAGAAGCGCAACAACTCGAAGAACTCTGCCGACATCTGCATGGTCGTCGACATCATGGACCTCGCGTTCACGAAGACACACGTCGACACGTTCTGCCTCGTGACCGGGGACTCGGACTTCTCGCCGCTCGTCAGCAAGCTGCGTGAGAACAACCGCAACGTCATCGGATGCGGCGTCAAAATGACGGTGAGCGCCCACCTCGCGGACAACTGCGATGAGTTCCTCTACTACGAGGATCTCGTCAAGGACCGGGCACTCCGCGAGAAGCGCAAGAAGAAGATCAAGCTCGCGCCGGAGGACGAGGAAGCCTTCAACTACGTCACGGACGCGGTCGATGCCCTCGACCTCGACGGACACGAGAAGATCTGGGGCTCGATGGTCAAGCAGACGATCAAGCGCAAGTTCCCGCAGTTCAGTGAGGCGAGCTACGACTTCGCGAACTTCTCCGAGCTCCTCGAGGAGGTCTCGCGCGCCGGCCTCGTGCGCCTCGAACGCGACCCCAAGTCCGGGGGCTATCTCGTCGAGCGGATCTGACCCGAACGGGTAGCGCTCACGGCCCGGCGGTGTCGGTGTCGCTCGCGCGGTCATCGCTCGCATCGTGCGGCTGATCGGCATCGAGCAAGAAACCGAGTCGCACCAGCGCCCGATACAAGAGCGCACGAACGGCGGTCTCGGTCCGGCCCATACGCTCGCCGATTTCGGCATGCGTCAGGCCGAGCAACTTGGACCACGTGATCACGTCGCGATAGTCCTCGGGCAGCTTGTCGAACGCGCGTTCGAGGCGCTCGATGTCTTCGCGCTGACTGACGACCCGACTCGGGGTCAAGAAACTCGCGTAGCCCGAGAGGAGCTGGGCCTCGTCGATCGCGACTTCGCGACCGACGTCGCGCTTCTGCCGCGAGTGGTACTTCGCACGGTCCTGCACCTTGCGCAGAGCCTGGATGAAGAGCCAGCTCTTGAAGCCACGCTCGTGCTCGTACTGGAACTCACCGAGATCGTCGAGAACTTCGCGGCAGACCGACTGTACGAGGTCCTCACTCGTCTCGCGGGCGAGGAGTCGCGGTCCCATACGCAACCGAATGAACGCATGCAATTCGGGTAGGTACCGCACGAGGAGCGCTTCGCATGCACGCTCGTCGCCGCTACGCGTCTGGGAGATCAGATCTGCGGTATCGGGAATTCTTGACAAGGTAGGACCGGAGAGGAAAGGCCGGCTTCGAGAAGATTACCGCCTTGCGGCGATTTCGTCGGCCCTTTCGGGAAAACGGTACGAAACACCCGCACCCCGCGCGCGTGCGGACGGGCTTCACCGACTGCATCCAGCGGAGCGAACGCTCCACCCCGTCGCATTTTTTCCGCGTTCAGGTCAGGAAGCTCGACGCCTGCGCACGCACCCCGGCCTCGAGTGGCGGCACCTCGAGCCACGACTCGAGGAGCTCGGCGTAGATGCGCCGAAAGTCGAAGGCTTGCCGTAGATCGCCACGGTCCAGGTCGACGAGCGAAGGCACGTCCCCGTGCACGCCCGAGCGCAATCCGCGACCGAGCAGGAAAACGTGCCCTGCAGCGCCATGGTCGGTTCCTCGGCTGCGGTTCTCGGCGACGCGGCGTCCGAACTCGGAGAAGACGACGACCCGGGTCGTCTGCCATGCCCCACGACGGTCGAGCGTGTCCCGCAACGTGCCGATCCCGCGATCGAGTTCGGCGAGGAGTGGGCCGTGGACGCGCGCCTGGCCCGCGTGGGTGTCGAAGCCCGCGAGTCGAAGCCACACGATGCGGACCCCCATGGACGCCGTCAGCACGTCGGCTGCGAGGGCGCACGTCGTCTCGAACGCCGCGGCACCACCGCCGCTCGGGCGCGTGGCGGCGAGCTGCTGCAACGTCCGGGCGGATGCGTAGGCCTGACGCGCCGTGTTCTTGATGAGGCCATCCAGGACATCGTCGCGAGTATCCGGCTCGGTGCGCGTGTCCAAGGCGCGAGCCCTCGCTCGTTCGAGCTCCGGACCGATGTCGCCGAGATCGAGTCGATGCTCGGCAAGGTTCGTCAATGCGGGGGCGACGAACGAACGCCCTGCAAGCCCGAGCGGACGCTTCGAGATCCCGAGCCCAATGGCCGGAAGCGTCGCCCCACGACCATGCAGAACGTCCGCGGCGAGCCCGAAAACACCGAGCCGAGGATCCTCGACGTCGGTCCGGCCGCTCTGCCAGATGTCCATCGACCGGAAGTGCGAGCGATCCGGATCCGGATAGCCGACGCCGAGCACGGTCGCGGCCTCGTTCGACGCATGGAGCTCGGACAGACGTACCAGCGCGGGATGTAGGGCGACCCGTTCATCGATCGGGTGCAGCCCACGACGGATGGCGAGCGTCGGTCGAGCTCGCGCGTATTCGGGATCGATATGCGGAACGACGGTGTTGACCGCGTCGTTCCCGCCCGCGAGCTCGATGACGACGAGGTTCTTGGACCGAACCGGCGACGAGAGACTCCGCGTCTCGTCCAAACTCGCCAGGCCGTGTGGCAGCACCGGTAGCGCGAGTGCGCGTGCAAGGAGTTCGCGTCGGCTCCACCGACTCCCTCGATCGTCGTCGTGTTTCTCGTCCATGGTCGATTCCCCGATCAAAAGCGGTGTGACCTCGGCAACAGCAGCAACGACGCGAACGTTCCCGCGAGCCGAACGTCGCGCGACCGACGCGCCTCCTCGACGGCGTGCGCCAATAGGTTCGTGCGTTCGTGCGTCGTCGTTCCCTCTGGAAAGAGCAGCGCGATCAACGCATCGAGCTCGCGCTCCGGCCCGTGTCCACGGACGCACCGCTCGAGCCGAGGAGCCGGAAAGAGCGGGGCCGCCGCGCGCCCCAGATCGCTCGCGAAGCGCGCGCGCGCGAGCCACGTGGCCGAAGAGAGCCACGCCTCCTCGCCAGCCCACCCCGACACGTCGGGTGGCTCGAGCAGCTCCTGCCCCATGTGCGCAACCGCACGATGGAGTGGGATGGGAGCGACTTCGAGACCGAGTGTCCGCAAGATCCAGATCGCGAACGCTGCCGGACTGCGCACGCGCGTGTTCCGGGCTCGTGAATCGTGAACGACTTCGGACGCGAGTAGGACCTCGAGAGTCCGGTCGATTCGGCAGGCTTCGTCACGGTACACCCGCGCCAGGTCGTCGACTGCACGCGCGGGACGGTCAGGACCGACGAACGTTCGCAACAACCGTTCGGCCACGAACCGCGCATGCTGCTCCGAGTCACAGACCAACGCGAGCACGTCGAGACCTCTCTCGAGGTCGTCGCGACCCAGCACGCGCTTGGGCCCGCGATCGTGCAGGCGTTCGTCGAAGTGTCCTCGACCACGCAGGATTCGCCACCCCGTGAACGCGCGCGCCGCTTCGCGGACATCCTCTTCGGTGTAGTTCCCGCGGCCGAGCGTGAACAGTTCGAAGAGTTCGCGCGCGAGATTCTCGTTGGCGTTGCCTCGTCGGTTGGACTCGGCATCGAGCCAGCGCAGCATCGCGGGTCCCGTCGAGACGTGCCCGAGCAAGTCCCGAAAGCTCCCCAGTCCGAACTGTTCGAAGAGATCGAACTGCTCCACCATCCATGCACACGAGCGCACTTTGGACAGCGCCGTCGCGAAGTGGTCGTGCCAGAAAAGCATCATCCGGGCGCGCAGTGGATGCTGCGCAGTCAGCAACCGCGACCATAGCCACGCAGCCGTCGCTTCGGCGTCGTCGAGGGCGAGGATGGCGTCGCGGCGCGCCAGCACGCGACGTTCCCGCGCGTCGGGCGCTGCCCCGTTCACGAGCCACGCGGCGACTTCCGAAGGCGAGCCATCCTGAGTCGCTTCCAGCCACGAAGGTGGATGGGCGAACACCGCTCGACGCAGGACGTGCACACGCGCCGCCAGATCGAAGGGCCTGGAACGCGTCGGCTCGAAGCGGCGCAACCAACCAGCGCCCGTCATCGCTCGACCTCCCGGCGCAGTACCAATTCGAGGTCGTTACCGACGTGGTCGAGGTCGATCGAGATACGCCCCCAGCGCGCGAGCAGCTTCTCGATCGCCACCGCGATCCGATCCGCTTCGTCCTCAGGCAAGCGATGCAGCCAGAGTTGCAACAGGACGAGCTCGCGCGCATCGGCGAACGCAGCTGCTGCGGCACGCCCGCTCAGGCGTAGCGAGTCGATGGTCACGCGCGGCGCCTGAGCACTGGACTCGGACTCCTCGCGGTCGGCGTCGACGTCTCGCGACGCGCCACCTCGGGATCGAACACGAGCCACACAGTCCTCGACGACGTTGCCGTAGCAGACGACTTCGCCGTATCTCGCGTACGCTGGGAAGTACTGGAACTCGATCGGCGCCGGCAAGCCGCGTTGCACGTCGGCAACCCAGCGGGATCGATGGATGTCGTCGCGAGCACGCGCTTCGACGCGCACCCTCGCTCGGCCTTGTCGCTCTCGAGGTTCACGCGCAATCGCGGCAGCGATCTGCAACACGGAATCGAAGACGTATCGCAGTCGCTCGTGAAGGACGCGCGCCGACAGCGACCAAGCAGGTAAGGCCCCGCAATCGCCTTCGTCGCTTTCGTCGTTCTTCGACGGACGGCTACGCAAGCGCGCCTCGAACACGGAACCGAGAAACGGCAGCACGTCCTTCTCGAGATCCTGGTTGCGGAAGAGCAGTTCCAAGCGCGAGAGACCGCGCTGAATCGCGGCGTGGACTCCGCCGAGTGCGTACGACGGATGGTCCGCGACGAATGCGCCGAGATTCCGACTCGATCGCACCGCGAGCACGTCCCCCGGCAGGAGCTGCAGCGGTGCGCTGCGTGGCTCACGCTCGCTCGGTGCGAAGAGCCGCTTGGACGCCGCATCGAGGTTCCGCCAAGCATCCGCGACGACGAGTCGTAGCCGAATACCAGCCGCGCCGTGCGTCCACGCGCCTTCGATCCCACGCGATGCAGCGATCGCTTTCGGCAGACCCGCGAAGGCGAGCGCAGCGCCGACCGTCGCCGCACCAGGCCCCGTGCGGCGAGCCAGTCGCGCTCCGATTCGATTCCCTTCGAAGTCGATCGCGAAGTGAACGTGCGCGGACTCGTCGACGGACCAAATTCTTCGCGTCGGCAACTGCAGCGACGCGTTGGCAGGGTCACCGTCCGAATCGAATACGAGTGTCGCTGCGCGACGCGCGGTTTCGATTCGGAACAGTTTCTTCAATGTCGTCGCATGCCGCGCCGCCGTGCGATCGTCATCGAAGGTCGCGGCCAGGACGACGGCCATCCTTCGCGTCGGGCCACGCTCCACGACGAAGAGGCGCACCGTTCCCGACAGCAGGCCTTCGACGAGTGGACGCCAGGGGGCACGCGCGTGGCTCGCGACGAGACCACGCACGAACTCGAGTCTCGCCGTGGCCCGGTCCCCGAGGAAAGGTGCGAACTCCGCGATGTCCCCGATCAGCTCGAGGGAGGTGCGAGCCAGGGCATCGAGCGTGAGCGCTCCGCCGGTGGATTCGAAGCATGCGACGACCCGCTCCGGAACTCCTGTCTGGCAGGGCACCACGGACGCGCTGCCCAGCCCGCAAGCGATCGCGAGGATCGTGGCTCGCCGCCAG
>JAGQQW010000253.1 GCA_020426005.1 Planctomycetota bacterium
GGGAGAGCACGCGCTTGGTCTCGGATTCGTCACGCCCCATCGCGAAGATCGCGAGCATCGCCTCGACCCCTTCGCGAACACGATCCTTCGATGGAACGAGATTCGCGTTGATTGCGGCTTCAGCGAGGAAATGCGGCGGTATCTCGTGCCACGCGACCTCGCGCGCTTCTGCGCCCTTGCGCTCGACCACGAAGCGCTCCGTCGTCGACGCCGGGCGAAGGGAGAACATTCGGTACCGACCAGCGTCCCACAGCGGTAGCCGCAAGTCCTTGCCCGCCTTCAACGCAGCGTGGAGACCATCGACGAGCGACCGCATGGTCATCGCGGCGCGCGCTCCGGCATCCTGCCGCTCCGCAACGTCGTGCTGGAGGTTCCCGTGCCGCAATCCGACGATGGTGAGGATCGCTTCGAGTTCTGCAGATCGCGCGGGCTTCGGAAACGCAACCCGCCCCTTGCTCGCCGAAGCACCAGGCAGCTCGAACGCCAACCCACCCGTGTATTCAGCCACCCATGTATCGAGCGCTGCGCCACGCTGCACGGCCTGTTGAAGCATGTAGCCCGGCCGTTTCATGTACGCGAACAGCTGGAGCGGAATGCGCTTGCGATCGCTGGCATCCAAGAAGGCGATGCTCTCGAGACCGCGCTTGCCCGCTGCTTCGTGGGTCAAAATACGATCGAAGATGCCACGATCGAAACGCTGGAAGGCCAGGTCGAAGTATGTGACGAGGGCATACGAGAGGTTGCGCAGCTCGTCGCGTCGCTCGCTCGGTCGCAGGTCATCGCCAGGATCGAGCGCGCGGTTCCAAGAAGTTTCCGTGGCATGCGCCAGGACTTGGAGCGGGTACAGTCGCGCACCTTCGATGTCGGTCTCGGGCCAGAAGAGCGAATCGATCGAATCCTCGGCTCCGGCGGCAACGCGATGTTCGTCGAAGAAGCGAAACCCTGGCGCATCCACCCCTTCGCGATCGAGAGTCGACATGCTCGCCAGATAGCACGCGATTCCGAACTCGATCCACGGACTCGGCGGGCTCTTCGTGAACGCGTCATTCTGGCGAATCGCGAGGCGGACCAGCCCTTCACAAAGTTCTACCCGCTGACGAGCATCGATCGTCGAACCAGGAACGAACGCGAGCAGTGTCGGTGGCTGGCTCCCAATCGTCACCGATCCGCTCCCACCACCGGCATCGACATAGGCATCCCGACTGGAAAAGCAGCGTATTCGCAGCGAACGCGGCGTCGGCGGAGACCCCAATACTGGAAAGCGATCTGCCAACAACGCGACGAGCGGATCGACGTACGCAGGCGATGTCACGACTTCGCGCATCGCGGCATTGCATCCGTCCGCAGCTTCCACGGCGACGAGTGTCGACACCCGTGCGGGATCCTGACAACGCGCATGGATGGTGCCGGACGCAACGAGTGTGAGACACACAGCCGAGACACGAGACCAGAGTCGTGCATGAACATGAAGTGGGTGAAACATGGTCTGCGCATGGTAGCCGGCAATGGCTACCATGCGTGCAGCTCACGCGTACAAATGGAACGGCAACCCCAGTGCGAACCGTGATTCGGTGTGCACTTCGCGCACGCCATGCGCCACCGTGACCAGTCCTGGGTAGCCCCCGACATGCACGATGCGTTCGCGAGTGGCAAAGATCACGGCATCACCTGGCCTCGTTGCGATCTCGAGCTGTCGACGCTTCTTGCCGAGCCGCTGATCGACCAGCACGAATTCCCCGCCGCAACCATCTCCATCACCGTCCGCATGCTGCGTGCCCAGCGTGACCGCGAGCTGAAACGGAAACGCTTCGCGCCCTGCGATGTCCCGATGGGGCGCGTTGAAGCCGCCACGCTCGTAACGCAACAAGATCGCCGTCGACCTCCGTTGACCCGCTCGACGACACCGCTCGAGATACACGTCGTGATACGGCGAAAACCGCTCGCCACGCCCTAGCATCTCGTTGCACCGATTGGCGATGGCGGCGACGCGCGAGTAGATTTCGGCTCGGACTGCGACCACCAGTGGCGGCAACGGCGACGACAAGAATCGGTACGCAACGCGTCCGCGTTCGTCATCGAGAGTGACTGCATGCTCGAACAGTTCGTCGAGTTCCCATAGCTCGATGAGCGCGTTGCATTCTGGTCCGTCGAGCAATGCCTCGAGCTTGCACGCACCTTGTTGCACGAGTTCGCTCTCGATCGCGTCCCAGTCGTAGCGATCGGTGCGTGACGTCGTCGGCGGCCTATCGCGGCACGCTTCTTCGTCACGCTGGATTGCTGGCTCTTCCATCTCACGCGCGATGACGCCGAAACTCGCGAGGCGCACCATTGCCTCCTCACGGAAGCCATCATCCAACGTGTCCAGTTCGAGCGCGCGCCGCAGGAGTTCGCCGGCCTTGGCGAAGCGTCCTTGTCGAGCGAGCAACTCGGCGAGTCGAACGAATGCTTCTGCATACCGCGGAGCAATCGCGATCGCGTGCCTCACGGCCTCTTCGGCGGCCGGCGCATCGCCGATTTCGTCCAGGATCTGCCCTCGGTCGAGCCAGAGTCGCGGGTTTACGAATCCGAGGTCGATCGCGGCGCGGCTCGCGCGTTCGGCCTGTCCGGTGTTTCCAGCTCGGAGGGCGATCCAGGCGTCCTCCATCATCTTCTCGGCCCGGCGGCGGGCCTTTCGACGGTCCTTCTTCGTCGACATGATTTCATCTCGTCGTTGTCCTTGCGTACGGAAACCGCTCGCGCAACCGAAAGGCGCGCGTGCTTACGGACACCGTGAGCCGTCAGGCTCGATCGGTGGAGCAAGAACTAACTCGAGTAGGCGACGGATCGCATGTCCTACAAGCTAACGCGGACCCGCCCGCACGTCGATGTCGGATCAGTGCAGTTCTTCGACGATCGTGCGAATCGCCAGCATCAGGTCGACTTCCGAGGTCGGCTTTTGGAAGAAGAAGCGCGCTCCGCTATTCAACGCACGCTGCTTGTTTTGCACGACGTCCCATGCGCTGAGTACGATCACCTTGGCCTTCAGCTGCGGCCGGAGACTCTCGAGACGCTCGAGGACCTCGAACCCATCCAATCCAGGCAATCCGAGATCCAAGATGATCACGTCCGGTTTGACCTTCTGGATCATCGCGATCGCGTTCTGTCCGTCGCCATGAGAAACGACGTCCAAGCCATTCGCACGCAAGAGAATCTGTAAGCCACAGCGGGCATCGAGATCGTCCTCGATCACGAGAACAGATGCGCCACCAAGGCGTGCCGAGTCGGCGCCTTGGCTGCGCAGACTCGGCAATGTCAGAGAGTTACTTGTCGTTTGCGTCATACGGACCTCCCCTCGTTGAGCATCGCGAGTGTGATTTCGCGCTCGACCCGCCGCACGAGGTCGACGGCATGAAACGGCTTGGCGATGAACGCCTTCGCGCCTTTGTCCATCGCCTTCTTGGCGTTCTCGACCGGCTCGCGTGCGCTGACGACGACGATCGGAAGGTCCGAAAACTCACCGAGTTGGTGAATGCGCTCCATGGTCGTGTACCCATCGCCACCGGGCAAACCGAGGTCGAGCAGTAGCAAGTCGGGTCGCTCTTGACGCAACTTGGGGATGACCGAGGCACCGTCGGACACACACGCTGTCTGGAAGCCCGCTGCCTGCAGACGCAAAGCGATCGCACGCTGCGCATCCGCGTCGTCCTCGGCGATCACGACCTTCCCACGACTCTCTTGTGGGTAGGTCATCGCAGTGTTCAGGCACGCTAGAAGGCGATGCGTATCCACGGGCTTGCGCAAGAACACCTTCGCGCCAGCTCGGAGCGCCCTGCGGGCCTCATCGTCATCCGCGCCGCTCGTCACGATGATCGGGGCCAGCGTCGTATCCGGAAGATCACGCAGGCGCACGATGACTTCATGACCGCCGCCGCATGGCAACCCGAGATCGACGATGATCGCGGCAGGTCGAACCTGGCTCGCGATGCGCACTGCGCTGGAGCCGTCCGACGCAACGACGCTCGAATACCCGGACGCTGTGAGAAGCGTCTGCATCGCCTGTGCAGTCCCCTCGTGGTCCTCCACGATCAGAATGATCTTGCTCGAAGTCATACCGGTCACTCCCCCCCTTTACTGGTAGTCCTTTGCCGAACAGCCAGTGGCACATCCACTGGAACAAGCACCCGCACGCTGAGTCGACTCTTGAATCTGACGAACCGCCTCGTCGATACGCTTCTCGAGGATTTCGCTCTCTGCGAGGACATCGTCGCTACCGAGTTCGACCTCGTCGTGGGACACGTGAACTTCGAACTCGTCACGCCACAGGTCGCACGCGGCTTCGATGGCACCCTCGACGCGCAGCGCAAGACACGCGGTACAGCCCTGATCGACAGGCCCGAATGCATGAACGACCGCCACCGAACTCGAAGAGTCCGTCGGTGTCGCGATCACGTCCGTCATGCCTCGTAGATTGTCGGTCACGACACCGTGGACTTGCCGCAATGCGCGACACCGCGACTCTCGCGAACTGTCCGGATGACCGACGACGACGAACGACAGGATCGCCAAGCGCTTACCGCGCTCGACGCCCTTCATCACGCTCATCGCTAGCTTGCCGATCGAGTACGTCGGTATCGTGAAGGCGAAACGGCTGCCGACATCCGCACCCCGCTCGGCGTAGATCGTCCCGCCTTGCCGCTCGACGATTTGACGTGCGATATACAGACCGAGTCCGAGCCCCTTGCGGCTCGTCTTGTGCCGCGACTCGTCCTGCCACAATCGATCGAAGAGTCGATCCGCGAGGTCCTGGTCGATACCAGGACCTTCATCCTCGACGCTGATCTCGACGAAACCGTCGAGTTCCTTCGCGGAGACGACGACACGGCCATCCGGTGGCGAGAACTTGACCGCGTTCTCGACGAGATTCGTCACAACCTGAACCGTGCGACTCGCATCGGCGAGCACGTAGTCGAGGCCACTCGGCAAGTAGGACACGAGCTCGACACGGGATTGTCCGGCGACGGCGCTCAGTCCCTCCAATGCTTCTTCAAGTAGCATCCGCAGATCGAGGATCTCCGGCCGAATGACGAGTTTCTCGCTACTCAAACGCGAGACTTCCATCAGATCTCCGATCATCCGCTCGAGTTGCAGCGCGTTTCGCATTGCAATCGTGAGGTACTCACGCTGGTCGTCCGACACAGGACCACCGATTTCGTCCAACAGGATCTGGATGAACTGGAACATCGCGTTGAGCGGTGTGCGGAGTTCATGAGAAACGTGCGACAAGAACCGATCCTTCAAATCGAGCTCTTGCTGTTTGTTGTCCTTGATTTTCCGTAGGACTCGTTGACGCTCCTTCGCGCAAGCAACGGTCTTACTCAGCGTGAC
This sequence comes from Planctomycetota bacterium, assembly GCA_020426005.1. GTDB lineage: Bacteria > Planctomycetota > UBA1135 > UBA1135 > JACKHW01. The sequence continues at coordinate 5,365 of JAGQQW010000253.1, forward strand.
GTCGTCATACTCGCCCTTGACAAGGTATTCGTGCGCGCCATTGGCGATGGCACCGCGCACGACGTTCTCGTCCGCGGTCGGGGTGAGCGCGACGATCGTCAGATCCGGAACGGCCTCGAGCAAGGCACGAATCGACTCGACGTTGGTCCGACCGTCGTGGTCGAGATCGAGAACCACGAGATCGGGGACCTCCTGACGCCGCAACACCTGCACGGCGCCGTCAATTGTCGGCGCACGCATGAGCTCCGTCGAAGCAGGAACCGCGCACGCGAGGCGCCGCTCCAACACTTGGAGTTCTCGCCCATCGGGCGCGACGATCAAAACGCCGGGAGAGCGACTGCTGCCAACCCTGGCACAAACACCTGACTCCGCCATGGACACCTCGCACTGCATTCGCTTCGTGATTCCATTTCTTCGAACCGCTCGCGACGCAACTGGAGAGCCAACTGGTCCAGTCCGTGCCACCGCGCGTCAGACCACCGCGCGGCACGAAATCACATCACGCCTCAGCGAACACTGTCGAGTTTCTCGTCGCTTGCTCAAGATCGCGACAGTCACGTGCCGAAGACACGGCCGAGTGACAGCTCATGCAACAGCAGGGGGACCAGCATGAAGGATTTGAAGAGCACTCCTTGTTCTCTCGAGGGAATCTCGAACCGAAACAGCCGTGTCGACAACGGCCATTCGCTGACGCGAATGAGCGAGCGAGGCAAAGTCCTCATCGTGGAAGACGATGACGATTCGCGACGCGGGCTCCAACTCGCACTCGGCGCATCGGGATATGCAGTTTACGAGTCGCACAACGTCGGCAGCGCGATTGCAGCGATCCGCGCACACAAACCCGACATCATCCTTCTCGACCTCGGGATGTCCGACGGGCTCCATGGACGACGCCTGCTCACGTGGCTCGGATCGCGCCAGGACTGCAGCCCACTCCCCGTCATCGTGATCAGTGGGGCAAGCAGCACGCACAGCATCGACGAAGCGCTTGCCGCCGGTGCGCGGCGATATTTCGTCAAGCCTGTCTCGCTTCCGAAGCTGCTCGACGCGATCGAGCAGCTCGTACCGCGACGCGGCGTGACGCCGGATGCGCTCGACCGGCGGCGAGCGGGCGAACTCGTCGGACGGTGATCCCGTCGCGCGTGCACGCATACGGGCACGGGAGTAGGAAGACCGACGTGCTGAACGCCTCCGCGCGCGAAGTTTCATTTTCTGCGTGACGCGGCGCCACTCCTGATCCTTCGCAGATAGCGCTGCGTTGCGAAGATCACTGCACGGAGCCAGACGCTCCCGAGCGGTCTCCGCACGCAGCAGCGAAGGGATCGACGTACGCGAGAGCGTATCGAGCGGGACGTCGGTCTCGAACGTGGCACGACGCCCCCGCGTCGTTGCCGTCTGCGAACCCCTGGCCAGGAGGCCTCGTCATGACCAAGCGAGCCATCGCTACCGTTCTCGCGATTGCGTGCGCTAGTACGCCGTTTTCCGCGCCGCTGTCTGCGCAATCTTCCATTCCCATGAAGGAGCTCACGACGCACGTGATGGGACGACTCGGTTACGCCGGGCTTCCAGACGAAGTCCTCGGCGTCAACCTAGCCCCACCGAACTCCCAGTTCGGCCTGCTCGTCAACTGGGCGAGTAACCAACTCTTCGTCACGCAACCAATACCGACCGACCTCACGAATGCGATCGCGAGTCTGTCTGCAGGTGCCGAACCGACTGCGCTCGGTGCGCCGACTGCCCATGGCTGGACAGTCAGCGAACTTGCCAGCAAGCGCATCCTCATGGCCGCGTTCAGCCCGAATCAGCTGCGCGAAAGGATGGCCAACTTCTGGCGCACGTTGTTCAACACGCACTTTCGAATCCCCGAGGTCTATTTCAC
>JAGQQW010000254.1 GCA_020426005.1 Planctomycetota bacterium
GAGATCGAGCGCAGGAACTCGAGTTTGCGCTGCCGCTCGACATTGAACTCGAATGTCGTCGCATCCAGCAGTCCGGCTGCAGCCAGACGTTCGCGCTGGACTTGTACATAAACCTCGTCTTCACGCAGGCGAACACCGATCGCATGCAGCCTGACGTCACCCATGTCATCGCGGCTCTTCAGATGCACGAATGCATCGACGAGCGTGTGCAGACCCTTGTCTCGACACATCCGTGCCAAATAACCGATCGTTCTCGGGCGACGCTCGCACAACGGAACCGGAACCGCATCGTGCTCTTCGATATCGATGCCATTGTGAACGACGTGAACTTTGCTCTCGTCGAGGTCGAGTCGTTCTTGCATCAATCGCCCATACGTCGCACTGACAGGCAAGAATCCATCGAGCTCTTTCGTGCGTTCTTGCAGGATGCCCCACGCCTGCTGCGCGTGCTCGTCACCGAGTGCATCCAAGAACGGCTGCTCGCCTTGCAGCGTCGCGACGAACTTCGCGGGGATCGCATCGCGCAGCACATGTACGACACCGGTCAGCATGATATTGGAGAGCACGACGACGTCTGGCGGTTCGATCGTCCGGATCCACTGAGCGAGACGCAACGCTTCGGCACGTTGATGACCGAGTTCGCCACGCAGCATCGATACGGTCATCTCACCGAGGTCCTGAGCCTCGGTCATGTTGCCGCGCTTGCTCGCCCAGCGCAGCAGAGATGGGCGGTCCAACCAATCGTGCAAGAAGCGCGGCAAGTGGCGTGCAATGCGACTCTTCTGCTGGAGGTACATGTTGATCCCCCCCATGTGCACCGTCGAGTCGGCGAACGCGTCACGCTCACCTTCGAGGAAGTGCGGCAGATAGAGCGGAACGAGACTCACTTCGTGACCGAGACGATGGAGTGCTCTCGCTAGCTCATTGTCACGCAAGCACGACCCACAGAAGAAGTGCCCCGTGCCTGGCGTCAGCAGCAGAATGCGCATTGGACGTTCGGCCGGTTCAACGCTCTAGCGGTCGAAACGCGTACAGGCGTTTGTCGTTGGATCCGACGTAGATCCAACCACGACTGACAGCCGGCGATGAATAGACAGGGCGGCCGATTTCGTACTTGAACACCTGCTTGCCTGTTGCGAGTTCGAGAACATACAACCGGCCATCACCAGATCCGAACACGACCTTGTCGCCACAGATCACCGGCGAGGCATCGACCTTACGCCGCGTCGCGAACGTCCAGACCTTCTCGCCATTCGAGCGTTTCGCACAGTGCAGGGAGCGGTCGCGTCCGCCGAAGACGACCTTGTCCTGCCCGATCGCGGGCGAAGAGAAGAACGCCTGGTCCCCGCCGCCGTAGCGCCACACGACAGCAGCTTTCGCGAGATCCACACATACGAACTCGTTGCCGTAGTGCCCGAAGTACGCTCTTCCGTCTGCCAATGCGACCGAACCAGCGACGTGGCACTCGTCGCCCAGTTCGACAGTCTCGGTCGCTTTCCCGGTCTTCGCCGAAACGACGTGCATGACTGCATCACACCCACCGAAGACGATCTTCCCGCCTTCGATCGCCGGTGTGCCGTTCACATAGTTCGAGGTCTCGTACTCCCAGCATTTCTCTCCGGTGCTCGCGTTGACCGCGTGGAGCTTGTTGTCGTAGCTCCCGAAGATGATGAGGAGTTCTCCCTTCTCGCTCGTCCAGGTGTTCGCGCTCCCCATGATCTTGTCGCCGGTCTCGTACTTCCACGCGAGTTTCCCGGTCGCCGCATCGAGTGCATACATGTAGAAGTCGTTGGAACCGAAATAAACGCGTCCACCGTGCACCAGTGGCGGCGCTTCGATGATGTCGTCGGTGCCATAGGACCAGACTTCTTTCCCCGTTTCCGAACGCACCGCGTAGAGCGCACCATCGGACGAACCGACATACACGATGCCACCCGCAACGACCGGAGACGACGTGATCGCGCCTTCTGTTTCGAGGATCCATGCAACCTCGAATCGATCACCGAGCGCGCCCTTGGCGACGCCCTGTAACGATGCGCCGCCGCGAAAGTTCGGCCAATCCAGCGTGGCATCGTCCGAACGGTTCTGTGGCATCGCGACGATGGCGACCGCCCCGATCGAGACGAGGCACGTGGCGACGGAAGCGTGCATGAGCGATATCATCGTCATCATTCTCGGCCAAGAACCGGGCGGGAACCAACCCGCTTTTGCGACCACGTGACGACCAGGACACTTGCTGCAGTCTCGATCTTCCTTGCGCTCGCTTGCCCTCGAGCAACGAGCCAGCGAGAGGACGATGCAGCCTTCGATCGCCTGCTCGCGGCAGAATGTGCTCGGCTTGGAGTAGGCAAGAACGCCGTCGCATTGGCACGCCCGCTCGCAACGAAACGGTTCTTCGACTCGGGACGAAAAGCCAGCGACGACCCGGAGGGCGCTCTTCGACAGGCGTTTCGCATTCAAGCGCTCCGCAAGCTCCGGATCGACGCGATCGTAAGACACGATCGCGGCGATGATCGACGTGCAGTCGAAGCGCTCTTCGAACAACGCTACGGCAAGGACGGCGAGCGCGTCGTCGTGGAACACGTGTTCATATCGTTCGTAGCGACGCAGGGGCGCGCGAGAGACGATGACGCCGAACACTCTGGCGTCGACGACGACACGATACGACGGCTCGCACGAGAACGCGCCTGGTCGTTGGCGTCACGCGCAAGTGCCGATGGCTTCGATTCGATCATCACGGAATCGGATGATCGAACGACCCGCCGACTCTTGCGCGATCCGGAGACGCGAGACCGAGCGGCGATCGTTGCGGGATACGATTATCGACGTTTCGGCGAAGCGTTCGCTCGCGCGGTGCGCGTGCTCGTGCCCGGTCAACACAGTAGCCCCGTAGAATCCACGACGGGCTGGCACATCGTGCGCCTCGTATCGCGCACCTGCACGAAGTTCGAAGACGTCGCCGCGGACTTGCTCGCAGAAGTCCTGCGGCGCCAAGCGACGCCGCGTGAAGTGCGCGCGCTGCGCAAGCGGCTCTTTGACGAATACGAGACACGCGAACGAAAGGCGAACGTCAAACCGGACTGCGAGGGCCGGGAAGTCCGCCACGAACGCGAGTCCGGGGTACTGCTATCGTGCGAAGTTCCCCCACAAGCATGACCGACGATTCGATTCACGACATGACACGACAATCACTCGCGGTGTGGACCACTGCTTTGATCACGCTCGCCGTACCACTCGCAGCGCGAGCAGCAGTGGCACAGACGGACCTACCGGCTCGCCCCAACGTGCCCGACATGCCCGCACAATTGCGTGAGGTCGTGTTCGGCGGACGCAAGTTCCCTCACGTCACTGCGAGTCTCGGCACCACCAAGGTCGGCGCAATTCACTCGCTCGGCAAGTCTCTCGTACTGGCATGGCCGGTCGAACGTCCCGATGTCGATTCGACTGCAACTGCCGTCGAGCAGTGGCTGGACTCCGTGAGCGACGATCTCGGCTTGCATGGATTTGCACCGCGGCACCGCGAGACAACGACTCGCTACGGCTTGCGCGCGTTCGACTTCGATCTCGTGCGTGACGGTGCGACGCTCATGGACTCGTTCGTGACCGTCTACTGTGACGAGTCGGGCATTGTCGGTGTCCACAATCACTTTCCGGAGCCTCTCGCGTCGATAGCCGAAATGGACGCAACGCTCAGGAATCAACCATCGACCGTGTGGTTCGCAAAACGTCGTGACGACTTCGCGTACGACGTCGTTGTCGCGCGCAAGAGCGTCGAGCAGAACGCGACCCATCGCATCGAGCGCATCCAGACGGATCGCGGCGTCGCTCTCGAACGATTCGAGCAGAAGGCGAGCTTCGCCGGGCCGATGGCTGCCGCGACGTTCGAGGAGTTTTCCGTGCCGAGTGGAAGCTTCCCGGATCAAATCTGGGCCGACTCGGCAGGTCGTATTTGGTTCAGCCAACCGCCCAACAACCAACTCACGGCGTACGACCCCGCGAAGAAGACGTTCCAGAGCTATCCGACGACGGGTGGCAGTGGTCCGGACGGGTTGTGGACCGACGACAAAGACCGAGTTTGGACCGGCCTTTACTACTCGCAGCAAGTCGGATTCCTCGACGTTCCGACGAAAGTGTTCACGACGATTGCAGCTCCATACACGCCTGCGTCATTGGCGATCCCCTCACCATCGGCCGACGGGACCGTTTGGGTCACCGACCATCAGAACAACCGCATCTCGGAGTACGACCCGACGCTGAAGAAGTGGGTGCAGTCCATCGTGTTGCCACTCTCGCAGACGTGGGTCGTTCAGGGCGTGCTCGACCAAGGGCGAGGCACTGTGTGGTTCACGGGCACCTTCCAGCACGTGATGGTCGCCAAAGAGCCAGGGCTCGCCGTCCGCAACGTCCCCGTCACGAGTCGCGGCGGCCCCGCGTTCTTGGCCTATCACGATGATCGCGTCTGGTTCTCCGAGTGGTACGCGAATCGCCTCGGTGTCGTCGACGTGACGAACGACAAGGTCACCGAATACACGTATCGCGCTGGCGAGAACGGCGGCCCGATGTCGATCTTGCCCGACGGTCGTCCGGTCGTAGGAACGCGCAACGCCGGGTACATCGTCGTCTTCGATCCCGCTACGCAGACCTTCGTCGACTACAAGATCCCGACGAGCACTGGCCTCAAGGACGGATTGACCGTGTCGCCCGACGGTTCGATTTGGTTCACGGGCACGTCGACCAACCGTATCGCGCGCCTCATCCTCAAATGAACCCGGAGTCACCGATGAAAACCATTGCAAAGCAATCGCTGTCGATCTCCGGTCTCACGCTGGCGATCGTGTTCTCTTTCTCGGATCTCGGCGCTGCTCAAGCCATCCCCTTGACGAAGGCAAGTGGAGGTGGGGAACGCCAACCGATCGTGACTGGCGCAGGCGAAGTCCTCTACGCCGCGATGGCGGGTACGACGCGAGAACTCTTCGCTGTTCCGGTCGACGGCGGCACGAGCACCAAGCTCACGACCGGCCGAGACATTCGACTCGGCTATGGCACGTTCGACGCGTGGCCATCGATCGCTTCGGATGCAACCGGTTCGAAAATCGCGTTTTGGGACGCTGTCGGCGTGCAAGTCCTGGATCGAACGAACAACACGGTGACGACGATCGCGACAGCGGCCTCGATCCCCTATCCGCGACTCGACGCGAAGGGTACCGACATCGTGTATCAATCGACGGTTCAGGGACACTTCGAGGTCTTCCACCGCGCACTCAACGCGAGCAGCGCCGTGCAAATCACGACGGCCAGCGGAGAAGGCAGGCGCTTCCCGGATATCACCGCGAATCGGATCGTCTACCAGAAGCCGGTGAGCGGGGCACACGAGCTGTTCTTGTACGACCTCACGTCGAAGACCGAACGTCAGCTTACCAAGAACAGCGGTCTCGGAAACCGCTACGGGCGCTTCGCCGATGACGGCACAGCGGTCGTGTACGAACGCACGACGACGAACGACACACGCGAGGCGTGGATCGTCGATCTCTCGAGTTCGACGTCACGAGCACTGACGACGTTCGGCACGATCGGCGAACGCCTCGGTGCTCCGACACGCGATGGCTACGTGTTCGTGCAGGCTTGGAACCGCACGTATGGCATCACGCGCGTGGACAGCACGGGCAAGGAGCCGGATGCGACCATCGCTTCGGGAACGACGGGTGGCTACAGGCGGCCCGCCGCGGACGACCATGGACATGTCGTCGTGTATCAGGACATCGATCCTGCGACCGGCATGCTCGAGGTCTGGCGCGCGCGTTCGTGTCCGAGCCTCGACATGAGCCGCTACGGAACGAGCGGGACGCCCTCGGTCGGAACGATCGGCAAGGACTTCGAATCGTGGTACCGCTGCGAACTGACGATGGGACGAGAATCGACCGTTCCGTCCGGACGAGTCGCGGTGCTGTGGATCGGAGGAACTCAGCTCTCGGTCAACCTCGGCGCCATCGCTCCGGGCAACTTCCTGTATGCCGATCCGATCATCCTGCTACCCACGACGGTCGCGACGAACGGTGACTTCAGCGTCGACCTGCTCATCCCGCCGACATTCGCGGGCACGGTGTACTCACAGTGGGGAGTGCTCGACAAGAGCGCGAACACACTCGGCATCGTGACCTCGTCCGCGACGAAGTCGACGTACCGCTGAGTACGAACCGCCGCGGGCATGTCCCGTGATCGGTTTTCCGGAATAGTCCGCGGATCCTCGCGAATGGGTTTGCCGTTTTTGCCCACGGCAACCGATCGCAGGTACAGCATGACTCTCTGGAATCCTCGTGCGGCGCGCGTCGTCGCACACGCGGCCATTCTGCTCAGCGCCGCTTTGTCGACAACCGCAGCGACCCAAGACAAGAAGGACGTCGATGCGCCGACGAAGGTCTCGGTCGTCCGATTCGCCGGCGACTACGCGGACTTACCTTCGGAAGGATTCGATCCCGCGGCGCTGCTGCTCGGAGGAGGCAGCGGCAAGCAGAGTTCGTTCTACGACATGCGAGCGCGACTCGAGTCGCTCGCATGTCCGACCAAGGAGGACGCGGCAGCGACGACTCCTCTGTTCTTCGACCTCACGCGCCCGTTCTCCCTCAATGGTGCCCAGCTCAGCGAACTCGAGCGCTCGATGCGCAAGCTTCGCAAGTCCGGCCGTGAGACCGTCGCGTACGTCGAGAACGCGAATCAGGTCGCTTATCAAATCGCGGCTCTTTGCGACCGTGTCCTGATCGCGGACATGGGAAGCGTCGACCTTCGCTCACCATCGCTGTCGATCACGTTCATGCAAGACGCGATGGCACTGCTCGGAGTGCGCATGGACGTCGTGCGATGCGGTGACTTCAAAGGTGCGGTCGAACCGTACGTGTTGCCACGGATGAGCGAGCACCTACGCGAGCACTACCGCGCGATGATCGCGCGCATCAACGACGACGTCGTGCGTCGCATCGCCGAGGCACGACGCTTGGACCCTTCCAAGATCCGCGAACTCCAATCGCGGCGACTTCTGTCCGCCAAGGATGCGCTCGAAGCGGGCCTCGTCGACCGAATCGTGCCCTACGACGGCGCGACGCACACGCTCGAACGCGAGATCGGCAAGTCGGAGATCGAAGAGGTCGAGGAGCTGAAGAAGGACAAGAAGCGTCAGAGCCTCAACTTCATGGCGATGTTCAACAGCATCTTCGCGC
>JAGQQW010000255.1 GCA_020426005.1 Planctomycetota bacterium
GTGTTTGCTGCGCATGCGACCGCAGCGTGGACACGTCGTGGCCGTCATGACGAATCGCGAAGGTGCGCGACTCGATGCGCTCGTGCGGGATGTCCTCCGGATGCTGGCGGACTGATCACGGGAGCATGACGCGCCTGCGTTGCGTTTCGCGCGACGCGCGCAACACCGAGTACGCATCGACACGGCGTCATCTCAGGATAGGCAGGCACACTTCCGCGGACCCCGTCGACGGCATGGGCTGCAGATCCGCAGTGGCGCTTCTTGCGTGGATCGCGCGCTTGCCATTCGCACTCGAGGCAGAATTTCGGATTCGTTCTTGTTCGCCTGCCGCCACGAACATCCCTTCTGCCACGAACATCCCGAATCGGCCAATCGACTCCGCCCGATTCGGCATACTACACTCTCTTCCCTACAGACTCTCTCCGGGCCGGGCGCTCCTATGTGAGCTCTCGTGCCCCATGATCTCCAAAGGTCTCACATGGCTCGAACTCATCGCACTGCCCTCTCCCTCTCGTTCGCGATCGCCACGCTCGCCTGCGCGGCAACGGCACAAAACTGCTGGTACGCACCGGACAACACGCCGACCGTCGGTACGTGCAACGTGTTCCCTTGGGGACAATCGTCCTCGCGATACCAAACCCTGATGACGCAGGACGATCTCGGCAATCGAGTGACCTTGTTCCGCGCGCTCGCGTTTGCGGGTTGCGGTAGCGGGACGTTCACGGCGCAGCGCATCCTGATCCGTTTCGCCTACTTCCAGGGCACGACTCTCGGGACCGACTTCAATCAGAACCTCGGTGCTGCGCCGGTCACGATGCTGAACGCCACGAACTTCTCGTGGAGCTACACGGCGAACACGTTCAGTGACCTCAAGCTGACCGGCACGTTCCCCTACACGCCGAGTCGTGGTCACCTTCTGGTCGATATCGAGTTCGAAGGCGCTACCGGTGGCGGAGCATGCCATCGCGACGTGCGCCAGCGCGTGTATGCGAACAACTGGACCGGCTCACCACCGCAGAACGGCACGAGTAACTTCGGTGCACTCAAGATGCGGGTCTCCGACGGCAATCCATGCATGACCGGCGCGTTCACGAACTACGGCAAGGCATGCGGTCCAGGCCCGCTCGCGATTGCAGGCTCGGGCACGCCGACGATCAACACGACCGCGACGATCCAGATGTCGAAGGGCAAGGCATCGTCGGCGGGCGGTTACTTCCTCGGCCTGCAACGCCTCAACATCGACCTCACCAGCGCCGGCATGACGAACTGCACGCTCAACACGGATCTGCTCTTGATCCTGCCGGTCGCCTTCGACGGTGCAGGCCTCGCGACGGCGGCTCAGATCCCGATTCCAGCGGACAACAGCCTTGTCGGTGCCATTCTCAACTGGAGTGGGTTCAATCTCGACGTGGCTGCCAATCCGCGTGGCATCACGACCGCCGACGGCCTCGAGATGAAGATCTCGAACTGACGCGTCGAGAAGCGCGGGGACGAGCTGCTCGTCTCCGGCGCGCTGTTCCGCCGGCGCATGCGCCGGTGGCGCTCGCATGCGCCGGTCGCGGTGAGCATGCGCGATCGCACTCTCACGCGCCGGTCGCACTCGCATGCGCCGGTCGCCGTCGTGCCGGACCGCCCCCGCATTGTGGACGACACGTGGCATCGAGCACCGCGCGCGGCGAGTCCGCCCAGGCGCGCACGAGGGCTCTTCAGCCGGGGTCTCAGCGCATCGACTTGCAGAATGCGCGGAAGTCGGACTCGTGCTTCGCGACGAGTGCTCGGGGGCCGATCATCTTCACGTAGACCGTACGGCCTTCGAGCGGGCAAACGACGCCGAGAAGGCGCGCATCGATGCGATCCTCGCCCTTGTCGTATTGACCGTCGATCGTCGCGAACACGGAGTCGACGCCGAGGACGTTGAGCTTTGGAAGCCCCTGGATCGCCTCGTCGGTCGACGGTTCGGCTGTCAACTGCGCTTCCCAGCGCCGGATGTTGGGTGCGAGCCCACCACCGTTGCCGTTCAGCACGCTCACATAACATTGCAGACCGTCCGCGATCTCGAAGTCCACGACGCGCATCGGTTTCGGCTGGGACAACTTCCACCCGGCGGGCACGGAAAACTGCACCTTGCGATCCCCGAGATCGAACGCCCCCGCCTGGGCACGCAGCTTCTCGTCGAGGAACGATCGCACGCGAGCCCAGGCGGCCGTCGCACTCTTCTCGTCGTAGCGTGCACTACTCGGATTCGCGAACGCATGGTTGGCGTCGAACCGCAGGACCTCGATGCTCTTTCCGGCCTTCTTCATCGCCGCCTCGAACGCGTTGACCGCGTCCGGCGGGATACTGCGGTCCTGGTTCGCGAACACGCCGAGCATCGACGCACCGATCCTCGCGATGCGCGCGGGTTCGCGGATCAGGCTGCCGTAGTACATCACGGCCGCATCGAGATCGGGAGCCGACATCGCGAGTCGAAGCGACCATCCACCGCCAAAGCACCAACCGATGGAGGCGCGCTTCTTGGCCCGAATCCGCGGGTCGCTCGCGAGAAAACGATGGGCAGCCTTCAAGGTCTCGATCGCGTCGTCGGCGTCGACTTCCCGCATGGCCTCCATCGCCTCTTCGCGGGTCGTCGCGACCGTGCCGCCGTACAGATCGACCGCGACTGCGGCATATCCGTCGGCAGCAAGGCGATCCGTCCAGCGCTTGATGTGGTCGTTCAGTCCCCACCATTCGTGAATCACGATCACGCCAGCCACGGGCGTCTCGCCCTTGGGGAGCTTGGGAAGGCTCAGATACGCGCTTCCCTCGCCAATCCGAACCATCTCTCCGCGCAGTTGCGGAGCCTTTCCATCCGCCTCCTTGAGCTGATGGAGCGCAGCGAACTCTTTTTCGTCGAGCACACCGGTCCACGACGGCTTCTCGGATCCCTGATCCGCCTCAGCGCTTGGCGCAGGCTCCTCCTGCGCACGAAGATCGAACCCAACCGCGACAAACACACAAGCAGCAAGCACCAACGGCGCAACACGAAATCGACAAGTCATCGGGACACCCAAACCTCAAAAGCGCACCACGATAGCGCCACCCCGAGAACGCGCAGCAAACGTGCCAGGGACAAATCCCCGTACTTTCGCGCGCGAAACGACCCTGGCACGAATCACCGTACTTTCGCGCGCGAAACGACCCTGGCACGAATCTCCGTACTTTCCCGCGCGAAACGACCCTGGCACGTTTCACGCAGATAGGACGTCGATGACGGTGGCTAGCGCCTCGTCGAGTTCTTCTGCGGAAATCACGAGGGGCGGCGCGATGCGGATCGTGTGCTCGTGCGTCTCTTTGCAGAGGATGCCACGGGCTCGTAGATCTTCGCAGTAACGGCGTGCGCCGCCGGCGCTCGGCTCGAGTTCGATGCCGATCCACAAGCCGGCACCGCGAATTTCTCGGACGCCCGTGAGGCTCGCGTTTCGAAGTTTCGTGAGGGCTCGACTTCCCAGGTCACGGCTGCGCGCGATCAGGTCCTCGTCGATCAGGACATCGAGCGCGGCTTCTGCTGCGGCGCAGGCGAGAGGGTTCCCTCCATACGTTGAGCCGTGCGTCCCCGGAGTGAACACGTTCATGACCGCATCGTCGGCCAGGAAAGCGCTGACGGGATACACACCACCCGAGAGCGCCTTCCCGATCGTGACGGCGTCCGCCCGGATCCCGGCCAGCGTATGCGCGAACAACGCTCCGGATCGCCCGAGACCCGACTGGATCTCGTCGCAGATGAGCAGGACGCGATGTTTGTCACACAGCGCACGCAATCCCGGCAAGAACTCCTCCGGAGGCACGATCACACCGGCTTCGCCCTGGATCGGCTCGACCAGGACGGCGCACGTAGTCGCTCCGACCCCGCGTTCGAACTCTGCGCGAATCGCATCGAGCTGGCCGTACGGATACACGTCGAATCCGGGCGCGAACGGGCCGAATCCCCCCCGACTCGACGCATCGGTCGAGAACCCCACGATGGTCGACGTGCGCCCGTGGAAGTTGGCATCGAACACGGCGATCCGAGCCTCGTCGTCGGCGATGCCATTGCACTCGTAGCCCCACTTGCGCGCCGCCTTGATTGCAGTTTCGACAGCTTCGGCGCCCGAGTTCATGAGCAGCGCTTTGTCGTATCCGCAGAGCTTCGTGAGCTTTTGGCACAGGGGACCGAATCGATCATTGCGGAATGCGCGCGAAGTCAATGTCAAACGCCCGAGCTGCTCCTGCACTGCGGCGACGATTCGAGGGTGACAGTGACCTTGATTGACGGCCGAATAGGCAGCGAGGCAGTCGAGATATCGATTGCCTTCGACATCGTAGACGTATGGGCCTTCACCCCGTGTCAACACGACGTCGAGCGGATGGTAGTTGTGAGCGCTGTATTGCTGCTCGAGTTCGATGAGTGATTGCGTGTCGGCTTCCGTGCGCATAGTCAGCGTGTCTTATCGGACTTCGAGCCCTTTTCGCTGTCCTTCTTCGCGGGCTGCACCTTCATCCGTTCGATCAATCGCCGCGCGCGCTCCCGCACGAGCGAAGCAGGCAGAGCATGCGTCTCGACGCGTCCGACCCGCGCGATATTGACGCCGAGGAAACGACCATCGAGACCGACGACTGGCCCTCCGCATTCATAAGGGTCGATCACGGCATCGTGCTGCAGCACTTCGGGAAAACCGAACCGGACCTGACTCAAGCGTCCCCACAACGACTGTTGCGGATCCCGTCGCCCCGATCGATCGACACGCCCTTCGACTTCGACTTCGATCTCGAAGAGTTCGACACCGCGCCGCACTTCGAGCGTCACTCGCTGACCAGGAGTCTTGCGCCGAATCGCGCGGTGAAAACTCCGGGCTGAACTCACGGCCCGTGCGTCGACGGACTCGATCACGTCTCCCTCTTGGAGTCCGGTTCTCGCGAAGGGACTCTCGTCGACCCGGCCGACGCAGGCCGATCGTGATTCTTCCTTGAACGGTAGCGGTAGACGCGCGCGTGCCATGCCACGCTCGATGCGCGTGTAGGGCAGCAGCGAAATCACACCGACTGAAAACGGCTCGGGGTCGCGACCGACGCACGCGACGAAGTTGCCGACCTCGACGTTCGGGCTCGCATTCGCTTCCGCTTCGAGGCGGATTGCGGGCAGTTCGCGCTTGGCTCCCTGCACGATCCCTCGAAGATCGAGCAGCAGAAGGTCGCATTCCGCATCAACGGGACCAGCGCGTACGACATGACGCGAACCGTCGGCGAGTTCACACTCGATCTTGGTCGCGCCGTCGAACTCGCTGGCCTTCGTGATCGCGAACCCGCGAGCATCGACGACGGTGCAATAGGCGCGGACCATGCCATCCCGGCGCACGCGCATGGTCGCGTTTCGTGTCGTGGCACACGCAGGAACGAAGAGCTCGCGGAACGAGGCGTGATCCTTCGAGGCCGGCGCGGCGACGTCCTGCGCAACGACCACACTCGGCGCCATCCCAAGAGCGAGCGCGAGTTCGAGTGCAAGGTATCGTCGACGAAAGAAGGGGATCGCACGTAGCGCACACGAAGCGCGACGATCGGCTCGACCATGTCTCGATCGCGATCCAGCGCGATGCCTGGGTTGCGTTGGCTCCATCGCTTCGTTCTCGTCTATCGACATCTATGGATTGGTAGGTCAGTTGTCACGAGCACCGAGTCGAACGCGAACCTCGATGGTCTCGTCGCCACGCACGAGTCGCAAGAGCACGCTTCGCCCAGGACGATACCCGCCGAGCAAGGACGGTAGGCTCGCTCCACCCTCGAGACTTCTTCGATCGATCGCGAGAATCAAGTCGTCGGCGCGTAGTCCGGCGCGTTCGGCGGCGGAGCCCTCGACTACACGAACGATCCGTGTACCGTCCTGCCCGGCCCTGGTTTCGACCCCGAGGAACGCGCGCGCCCCGCGACCGCCGGTCCATTGGCTCGCGACCAAATCCTCCCACTCGCGGAGGTAGGTCGCGGTCGCGACGTGCATGTTCTTCGCCAGATCGCGTGTGATTCGACTGTTGATCCCCACGACCCGGCCCGTCAGATCGACCAGAGGACCGCCGGAGTCTCCCGAGCACATTCGACAGTCGGTCTCGAGGTATCCACGCGACGGATTCCGGAGCACGCGCCCGAAGCGGAGTGGCGGCCCTTCGGTCCTGCGCGAACCCGGAAACCCGAGCATCAACACGTATGCACCACGATCGAGCTCCGCGCTGTCCCGAATGCCCAACACACGGCAGGATTCCGGCATGCTATCCGTCACGACCCGGACGAGGCCCGTGTCGGTTTCTTCGCTCCCACCGAGCGTGATGCCAGACAGCCACGAACCGTCACTCGTGCGCATACCGACGCGTTTGCCTGCGCGTTCGGTGACGTGCCCGGCGGTCAGCACGTAGCCTCCCTCGACGAGCACCCCGGCGGCGCCCCCGATGGTCACCGTGGCACGGGATGCGATCGCGTGAACCTCACGAATGCGTGCCTGCAACATCGAGAGTTCGTTCCGCCCGCGCGGCAACGCTCCCGACAGGATCTGCTCACAGCGCGCGATCGGCACTTCGAACTTCGCGGCAAGCGCAGCGAGATCACCAATCGCTACACGACTCGCGCTCTGAGCGACACTCGCACGCGGAGCAACGCCCGGCAAGAGCACCAGCAACAGCCACGATGGCAAGCACGCCGCAACCGCACGCAGCGTCGAACGACTCCAGACCCTCGACATCGACACGAGTCTAGCCGAAATCCGAGGGATCTTGGCCCCCCCGCACAAAACGTGCACGAAACGACCCTGGCACGTTTCACGCGGGAAAGTACGGGGATTTGTCCCTGGCACGTTTCACGCGGGTGCCGGGCCGCAAATCACCTTGGCCGCGTAGTCGGTGGCGCCGGGCGTGGTTCGCCGGCTCGTGGTGGTCACGACTTCGAAGCGCGGCTCGACGCCGAAGCGCGTGACGTACGCGGCTGCTACGAGCGAGCGTTCGGCTTCGCCGATCGTGTCGGTTCGTGCCAAGACGAGCACACATCCGCCGAACCCCGCGCCTGTCAGGCGCGCGCCGAGCACGCCGTCGATCGCGAGGGCGGAGCTCACGAGCTGGTCGAGTTCTGGCGACGAGATCTCGTAATCCCTCGCGCAACTC
>JAGQQW010000256.1 GCA_020426005.1 Planctomycetota bacterium
CGAACTCGGTGGAGGCCAGCACGGACATCGCTTCCGCGATCGTCGGCGGCGCCTCCATCGATCTCGCTTCGGCCGATTCTCGCGAAGCGGGACTCCGCGACGAGCTCTTCACGGGTTGCGACGCGGTGTTCCACCTCGGCGCCGACCTTTCGTATTTCGGGTCGGACGCGCTCTTCGAGACCAACGTCGCAGGTACTGCCGCGCTCCATCGCGCCGCCCTGCGGGCGGGTGTGCCGCGCTTCGTCTTCGCGAGCAGCATCGAAGCGACCGGCTCGTCGCCCAAGCCCGAACCCCGCGGCGTCGACGACTACGGAATCCTCTCGCCCTACGGCCTCAGCAAGCTGTGCGCGGAAGAACGACTCCTCGCGCAAGCGCCGAGCGGCACGCTCGCGATCCTGCGCCTCGGCATCTTGATCGGCGAGGGCGATTCGTTTCGACCCGGCCTGCGGAACGGGCTCGGCGGCAGCGAGGCGGAGTTCGACGCGCTGCGCCGGTTGCGCGTCCCGATCCTGTCAACGGACCACGCCGTGGATCATCTCGTCGCGGCGCGCGAGTCCTGTGAATCGACGCGACGACACATCATCGATCGCGAGTTTCTGATTGGCGATCTCGTGGCGCACGCTGGCAGTGTCCCGAACGACCTCGAAGCGAACTTCGTCGTCGGCCCGTCGACACCGCTGACGCGGTTCCTCCTCTGGCCGACTGCAGAGCTGGCTGGGCGTCGCTACTGCTGAGTGGCCCGGTTTCCGGCGACCGTGCCCGGTGCACGTGGCGCGACGTAGGAGTCGAGGCAGAGCCGCTCTCGTAGAGAACCGGCGGTTCGCCTTCGTAGGCCTGCGCCGAGAGCGCCGCGGAGAAGACGGCGAGAGTCGCGATCGTGCGCGCGGTGCGCATCATGGAAATCGATTTGGATTGCATGTCGTGCTCCTCACGTAGGGATCGGGGGCTTGCGAGACTTCACGACCGTCATCAGGCTGGGGACGTAACGCGAAAATCCGAGAATCGCGATCGAAGGGACCGAGCATCACGCCGCGTTACGCGTGCGCGTCGCGCGGATACTCGTATTCTCGAGGTCTCACCCCTCTCTCCAAACGCGAGTTCCCCAATGCCGACCTCGTTTCGATGCTCCTGCCCGTGGGATTCCATGACCGTCTGGGTCGACGGATCGGTCAGCCATTGCGGTCGATCGATCCCCCTCGGCGATCTCCGAACGACGGACTTCGAGTCCTTCTGGAACTCCAACGAGTTGCAGCGTGTCCGAGGTCTGTTCAGGCGCGATGCCCTTTTGCAAGCGCACTGCATGCCCACGTGCAACGTCTTGATGGCGATGCGATCCGACGAGTTCGTGCCGAATCAGATCGAGACGGCGACGACCGAGGCGATTCCGGACACAGAGATTCGTTTCGAGCCGACGGACCGACGCCCGAGCTTCATGCTGCTGCAGCTCTCGGACTTCTGCAGCCTCGGATGTCCGATGTGCTGCTACGGCGAAGGTGAGGATCTCAAGGCCAAACTCGCCAAGAGCCAAGTCCTGCCGACCGAAGTCTTCGATCACTTGCTCCCGGTCTGGCCGAAGCTCCGAACCCTCGAGCTTCTCGGAGGTGAACTCTTCGACTTGCCATGGCAGAACCACCCACTCCGTCGCCTGTTTGCCGATCTCGAGAACCACGGTCATCCCGACCTCAACGTCAAAGTCGTCACGAACGGCAAGAACCTCGACGAGCGATGGTGTCGCTACCTGCTCGAGCATTCGTTCGTGGACTGCGTCTCCTTCTCGATCGACAGCGCACACCCCGACGTCTACCCGACGATCCGACGACGCGGCAATCTCGAGCGCACGCTCGAAAACCTCGGAAGGCTCGCATCCCTGCGCACGGCGAGCAGTCGACCGCGGGTTCATGTCACCGCACTGCTCGGCAACCACACGGCTCCGACGCTCTTGCATCTGGCCGAGACCTGCGAACGAATCGGAGCGGACCGTCTCGACATCCAACCGATGAACCCCATGGGAGATCCGCAGTTCCACTTCGACAACAACATCTTCCAGCCACGTTTCGTGCCGGAACTGGTCGCGCTCTGGAGGGACTTGACGACTCTCGACTTCGACTCGAATCGTGCGGACATCCTCGCGATGATCGAGTCGTTCCTGCGCTTTCTCGGCAGAGCGGACGAAATCGTCGCCGAGAACGCGACGGTGCCACAGTTTGCGCAGTACCGCGGGGATCGGACACTCGGGCCGATCGCACGGAGGACCGAAGTCGCGCAGAGCTTCGTGGCCAAGCGCGACACGCTTCGGCGGATTCGACTCCAGTTCGCCACCTATGCACGGACGAACACGAAGCCGATCGATCTCAGCGTCGAAACCGACGCCCGTGAACCCGTCCTGCAGCTGCAAGTCGATCCGAGGGATCTCGTCGACAACGCGTGGCACGACGTGCAGGTGCCGGTCACCACGCTGCGCCCCGGCCGCGACTACCGCATTCGTCTCGCTTCACGACGATCGAACGGCAACGACTGCGTCACCCTCCGTGGCACAGATTCGCTCACGACGCAGGTGCGCGTCGGACGTCGCAAGCAAGCCGCCAGCCTCGCGATGATGGTCTTCTGACGCGAAGCGGCGCGCCGGTTGCCGCGTGCTCTCGACGCGGTTGGCTCTCGACGCGGTTGGATCGAGCGCTGCCTCGCTCACGAGGGGACACGAAGCCTTGCGGTCCGGACACCGGGCGGCGAGAGTACTCGCACTCTGGCTCCACGAACGCCCATCGATCTCGACACGCGCAGCCATCCCCTGGCCTTCCTGATCATTCCGACGTGGATCGTCTTCGGTTTGTGGATCGATGCGCGATGGCTGCACGGGCAGACGATCGTCGACGTCGTGACGTGGTGCATCCTCGCTGGCTTCATCGTGGCCGAACCACCGAGGTCACGATGGATGCTCCTGGCGTGCCTTCTCTATGCCACTCTCGGCGAAGTCTTTCTCTCCCTCATCTGGGGATTGTACGACTATCGCCTCGGTAGCCTCCCGCTCTTCGTACCGCCGGGGCACGTCCTTCTGTTCCTCTTGGGAAGAGCAGTCGCCTGCAAACTCTCGAAGGCCGTTGTGATCACGAGCGCCGTCGTGGCCGTTGCCATCGCACTCGAGGCCATCGTGCGTCGCGGTGACCACTTCAGCATCCCGTTGTTGGGTCTCTTCGGCGTGGCGCTCGCGTCCCGCGATCAACGCGCCCTGTTCGTGACGATGTTCTTGCTCGCACTCGCGATGGAACTCGTTGGCACGTCGCTCGGCAACTGGAAGTGGCGGGAGACGACCCCGTGGCTCGGACTCATGGCGACCAACCCGCCGATTGCCGTCGGCGCATTCTACGTCGTGCTCGATCGGCTCGTGACCTGGACAGCGCCTGCTCCACGCGGTTCGCACCACGACGGACGCTGAACGCGGTCGCAGCGCGTGTGGCTTCGGTCATGGTGCCACCGCCGTCCATACGATTCCGCCACTACCCTCACGCATGGTATGGCTATGCTCGTCCAGGGCCGTCTCAAAGCGCGCCGAGAACGTCGGGCGCGCGCAGAGTGCGTGGTTTCGCCGCCTGGCTGGTGGAAGCGCGTGCTCGCTGCATGCCCGAGTTTTTGAACACGCTGCAAAGGCTCGCGAATCTCTCGTCGCCACCCGCACGCATCGATTGCAAGGACTTCCGAATGCGCACACTCCCCTTCGCCCTGTTCTTCGCGACCGCACAGTGGACGTGCACCGTGGCCAGCCAGGGCCCCATGCCGGCCTTCGATTGCACGGCATGTGCTGTAAGCATTCACGACGTATCCGCGTTGGCCAAGGCTTTCTGTCGTCAAGCCTTGGGCCCGACCGTCCGCGTCGTATCATCCCTCCATGCCCTCGGCAGTGACCTACTTCGTGCCCCCGACTGACACCCCCCTCGCCCGCGACATGGCGGGCGGCCAGGGTTTCGGCGGCAGCGAAGCGATGCAACTGCCCCCCCTCGACGGCATCTGGCTCTGCACGTGCCTGCGTGAGGCCGGTCTCGACACGCGCCTGGTCGACGCGTCCCACCCGGATGCTCCACCCGTGGACACCGAGGAACTGCTCGACATCGCGATCGTCGAGGTGCAGCTTCCGTCGCTGACGGGGGATCTCGCGTTCGCCGGTTCGCTTCGTGCCAGCGCGCTTTGGTTGCGTTCGTCGATCGACGAGGAGGACGTGCTCCGCGATGCGCTCGAAGTGACCGGGGCACGTGGGGTCCTCATCGGCCAGAACTACGCGGCCCTCGTCGCAGCGCTCCGTGGGGAGGCCCATGCCGGCACGGTGCGACTCGAAGACGGCGTTCTCGTCCGTTGTGAGGCTCCCCCGCTCCACGACACGGATGCTCTGCCGCTTCCCGATCGCACCCTCACCGGAGACCTCGAGTATCGCTACCCGCTGCTCGACAGTGTCGAAAGCTCCCACCGCTTCACGACGATCAAGACGTCGTGGGGCTGTCCGTTCTCGTGCGGCTACTACTGCCCCTATCCACTCGGCGAAGGCGAGCGCGGCATTTTCCGGAGCGCCGAACACGTGCTCGCAGAACTCGAGCAGATGGCGCATCAGGGGTATGGCTCGTTCTTGACGCGCGACGCGACGTTCACGCTTTCGCCGAAGCGCATTCGCGCGATCTGCGAAGGCATGATCGAGCGCGAACTCGACTTCACGTGGTGGTGCGAGACGCGCATCGACCTCTGTGATCGCGACCTGCTCGAACTCATGCAGCGCGCTGGCCTGCGCGGGCTCAACGTCGGCATCGAGACCGGGGATCCGGACCTGATGTCGAATGCGCTCAAGACGGGCCTCGACCACGAACGCATCGAGACCTTCGTGCGCGACGCGCGCGAGATCGGGCTCGAGTTCCACATCCTGTGCGTACTCGGACTGCCGTGCGAGACGCGCGAGACGGTGCGCAAGAGCTTTCGCTTCCTCGATCGACTGCGCCCCGAGTCGCTCAACTTCACGTTCGCTACGCCCTATCCGGGGACGAAGTACGCGCGCGACGCCGCGGAATACGGATGGAACCTCGAGGACGACTTCGAAAAGCACGCGGCCAATCACGTCGTCGCGCGCAGCATCTTCTTGGACGAAGACGAGCTGCGCTTCGCGATGGATCGCATCTGGCGCTTCGTCGGAGCGTATCGCACGGGTGACGAAGCGACGTGCACGGCGGTGCGTGCCGAGGTCGAAGCGTGGGCAGGAGAAGCGACGTGGCCATGGCTCAGCGTCCTGATCCCGACGTACGACCGCGCCGACAAGCTCCGTGCGTGTCTCCAGCGCCTAGCGCAACAAACGCTGCCGCCGCACTGCTTCGAAGTCGTCGTCGTCGACGACGGTAGCAGCGACGACACGCAGGCCGTGCTCGCGGAGTTCGCGGAGTCGGCGCCGTTCGCGCTCCGCGCCTATCGGCAAGACAACGCCGGTCCCGCCGCCGCGCGCAATCGCGCGCTGCGAGAAGCTGGCGGACAAGTCGTCCTCTACATCGGAGACGACATCCTGCTCGCGCCCGAAGCGCTCCAACACCACGTAGCTTGGCATCGCGCGCACCCTGAGGACCACATGGCCATGGTCGGCCGCGTCGACTGGGCCAAGAACGTGCGGCGCGACGACTTCGTGCGTTGGCTCGACACGACCAATCTTCAGTTCGACTTCGAGCATGCGACCCACGGCGAGTCGCGCGGCTACGGCGGTTTCTACACCTCCAACCTGAGCCTCAAGCGCGCGTTCCATCTAGAACACGGCCTCTTCGACGAGGACTTCCGACACGCGATCTGGGAGGACATCGAACTCGGCTATCGCCTCTGCGAGCAGGGCCTCGACATCGTCTACAACAGTCTCGCGCAAGCGTGGCACGACGAAGTCGTGACGATCGAGCGCTTCGAGAAGCGTCAAGAGCTCGTCGGCTACTACACCGAACTCGTGCTGCGTAAGAACCCGGATCTGCTCGAACGCAGCGAGAGCACGCTCGACGCAGTGCGACGCTCGCGCGATCTGTTGCGCGACACGAACGCGAACGAGCGTGACGAACGATTCGCGGCGCGCCTCGACCTCGCGTTCGCACGCGGCCTCGAGCGCGCGATCACCGAATCCCACGCACGCGACGCGTCGTGTCCGAAAGACCTCGACGCCTGGCTACGCGGGCTCGAGGCAAACAACGCTCGACGTGTGCGCGAGCTCAGGGACGCCATCGACCAGTTACGACGTGAATTCGCGAACGTCTGCGCAGAGGTCGCACGACTGACGTCCGAACGACAGCAGCTCGAGACACAGCACGCCTGCGACTCGCGATTGCTCGAAGTCCAACGACGACGCATCGCGCGTCTGCACGATTCTCTTCGCGCCCTCGAACAGCAGCGCGCCGCTCGACCGATCCTCTTCCAAGAAAGCTACGCGCGAGGTTCGTGACATGTGCGGCATCGCAGGATTCCTCGACTTGATGGGCGGACGCGAACTCCCCCACGATCGCTTGGAGGCGATGGTCGAAGCCATGTTCGCGCGCGGGCCCGACGGCAGTGGCACGTCGGTGCGTGCAGGCGCAGCGCTCGGCATGCGACGCCTTTCGATCATCGATCTCGAAGGTGGCCGACAACCGATCGAGAACGAAGACGGCAACATCCGCGTCGTCATGAACGGCGAGCTCTACAACCACGAAGAGCTGCACCGAGAACTCGAAGCGCGCGGTCATCGCTTCGCGACGCGCTCGGACACCGAAGTGCTCGTGCACGGCTACGAAGAATGGGGCATCGACGGCCTGCTCGCGCGGCTCAACGGCATGTTCGCGTTCGCGTTGCAGGATGAGAAGCGCGAGACGGTCTACCTCGCGCGCGACCGCCTCGGTGTCAAACCGCTGCTCTATGCCGAACGCGAAGGCTGGCTGCTCTTCGGCTCGAGCCACGATGCACTGCTCGCCTCGGGGCTCGTCGAAGCGGACCTCGACTTCGATGCGGTCGAGCTCTACCTGCTGTTGCAGTACGTTCCCGGGACGTATTCGCCACTGCGTGGCGTGCAACGCCTCGCACCGGG
>JAGQQW010000257.1 GCA_020426005.1 Planctomycetota bacterium
GCCGACTGGCACGAGCGCGAGGCCTACGACATGTATGGCGTGCGCTTCATCGGGCACCCGAACCTCGAGCGCATCCTCTTGCCCGAGGACGCGGACTTCCACGCGCTGCTCAAGGACTTCGGCCGTCCCGATGCCGAAGTGCAGGACGCGGGCGAACACCACGAGGGCAAAGCGGACGGAGGCACGACGCCATGAGCCAGAAGTCGCACCTCGGCCAGCTCTCCGAGCACGTCCGCGAGGACGAGACCTACTACCTCAACATGGGTCCGCAGCACCCGAGCATGCACGGCGTGCTCCGGCTGCTGCTGCACCTGCAGGGCGAGACGATCCTCGAGTGCAAGCCGATCATCGGGTACGCGCATCGCGCGCACGAGAAGATGGCGGAGTTCCGCAACTACGTGATGTTCCTGCCCAACACATCACGCGTCGACTACCTCTCGGGGATGATCTCCAACATCGCCTACTGCCAGGCGATCGAGAAACTCTGCAGCCTCGACGTGCCCGAGCGCGCCGAGACGATCCGCGTGATCGCGTGCGAACTCAATCGCATCCAGAGTCACCTCTTGTGGTTCGGGACGTTCTTGCTCGACCTCGGGGGGATCACGCCCTTCCTCTACTGCTTCGACGATCGCGAAGAGATCCTCGGCATCCTCGACCGCGTCACCGGATCGCGGCTCACGTATTCGTACGGACGCTTCGGCGGTGTGACGCTCGACGTCGACGAGGTCTTCTTGCAGCAGGCGACGGCGTTCTTGAAGCGCCTGCGCAAGCGCTTCCCGATGTACGAAAGCCTCGTTGCGGACAACGTGATCTTCCGCGAGCGTTGCGACGGCGTCGGTGTCATCAGCAAGGAAGCCGCTGCCAAGTACCACGTGACCGGTCCGAGCCTGCGCGCGGCGGGCGTCGCCTACGACGTGCGCAAGGCCGAGCCGTACG
This sequence comes from Planctomycetota bacterium, assembly GCA_020426005.1. Classification (GTDB taxonomy): domain Bacteria; phylum Planctomycetota; class UBA1135; order UBA1135; genus JACKHW01. The sequence goes on from JAGQQW010000257.1 coordinate 937, forward strand.
GCGGGTACGATCGCTTTGACTTCGAGGTCCCAACGCGCACGGCAGGCGATTGTCTCGCGCGCTTCGAAGTGCGCATGGCCGAGATGGAACAATCGTGCCGCCTCGTCGAGCAAGCGATCGCGAAGCTTCCCGAAGGCCCGATCGGTCCGCCCAAGCTCATCAAGAAGCTGAAGCCACCCAAGGGTGAGTTCTACTTCGCGGTCGAGACCGCGCGCGGTTCCTCCGGCGTCTACATCGTGAGCGACGGAAGCGACACGCCCGTCAAGCTCAAGCTGCGCACTCCTTCCTTCTCCAACCTTTCGTCGATGCCCGAGATCCTCGCCGGGACCGAGGTTGCCGACACGATCGCGATCGTCGGCAGCATCGACGTCGTCCTCCCGGAGATCGACCGCTGATGCCCACGACGCTGCTCGATCACTTGCATCCGATCCTCGCGGTCCTGATCGCGATCAGCGGCATCATGGCCGCGCTGTCGCTCAACGTGATGTTCTGCATCTACGCCGAGCGCAAGGTGTCGGCATGGATCCAGCGTCGCATGGGACCGATGGAAGTCGGCCCCCACGGCGTCATGCAGGTGATCGCCGACATGGTCAAGCTGCTCACCAAGCAGCTGATCACGCCGAAGGGCGTCGACAAGTGGATCTTCCACCTCGCGCCGGTCGTCGTGTTCGCACCGGTCGTCGCCGCCGCGAGTTTGATGCCGTTCTCGAGTGGAGTACTGATCTCCGACTTCGACATCGGACTCGTGCTCGTGTTCATGTTCGGCGGCTTCGCGGTGATCGGCATCTTCATGGCCGGTTGGGGGTCGAACAACAAATACGCGCTGCTCGGCGCGATGCGCTCCGTCGCGCAGAACATCAGCTACGAGATCCCGCTCATTCTGTCGGCGCTGTCGATCGTCCTGATGGTCGGCGCGATGGGACGTGGCATGGAGATCGACGGGCAGGCGGTGAAGATCACCGGCACGAACCTCGCGCACATCACGCTCGTGCAGGCGAAGACCGACATCTGGTTCGTCGTCTATCAACCGATCGCTGCGCTGATCTTCTTCATCGCGACGCTCGCCGAGACCAACCGCACGCCATTCGACATCCCCGAAGCCGAGAGCGAACTCGTCGCCGGGTTCCACACCGAGTACTCGGGGATGCGCTTCGCGATCTTCTTCTTCGCCGAGTTCAGCAACATGTTCATCGGCTCGATGGTCGCGACCGTGTTGTTCTTCGGCGGTTGGGACGGACCGCTCCTGCCGGGGCCGGTGTGGTTCTTCCTCAAGACCTACGCTCTCGTGTTCGTGATGATGTGGATTCGTTGGACGTATCCGCGACTGCGCTTCGATCAGCTCATGACCTTCTGCTGGTCGGTGTTGATCCCGCTCTCGATCCTCAACCTCCTCGTCACGGCCCTCGTCATCAAGCTGGTCTGATCCATGGGCTACGTCACTTCCATCGCCGGCGGTTTCAAAACGCTCGTCACCGGACTCGGTGTGACGGTCAAGGAGCTGTTCAAGAAGCCGGTCACGCTCCAATACCCGCACGAGAAGCCCGAGCTCAGTCCTGCCTACCGCAGCCTGATCAAGCTGATCCGCTTCGACGAGCTCGGCACGCACGACTGCGTCGCGTGCATGCAGTGCGTCAACATCTGCCCGTCGTACTGCATCAAGATCGAGGGCGGCAAGGTCGAGGGGATCAAGCGCAAGCGCGCGACGCTCTTCGAGGTCGACTTCGCGCTGTGCAGTGTCTGCGGGCTGTGCATCGACACGTGCCCGACGACGACGCTCGAGTATTCGCGCCTCTATGACGAGGCGGGCTACGACCGCAACTGGACCTACGACCTGCTCGCGGAGTATCGGGACTACGAACCGGAGTTCCGCGAGAAGCAACGCGAGGTCGAAGCGAAGGAAGCCGCCGAACGCGAGGCCAAGAAGGAAGCCGCGGCGAAGGCCAAGGCTGCTGCCGAGGCGAAGAAGAAGGCGGCAGAGAAGACTCCCGAGAAGGGCGACGGCGACAAGAAAGGCGGCGACGCATGATCTCGAGCTTCCTCGTCGTCTCGCTCACGGTCGCCGGCGCAACGCTCGCCGTGCTGCAGCGCAACATGGTGCGCGCGATCTTCGGCCTCGCGATCGCGCTACTCGGGGTCGCACTCGCGTTCCTCGAACTCGGCTCGCCGTTCGTCGCCGCGATGGAAGTGCTCATCTACATCGGTGGCATCACGGTCGCGATGGTGTTCGCGATCATGCTCTCGGCCGAAGGCCGCGTCGCGGTCGAGGCCAGCATCTGGCGCCGACTCGTGAGCGCGGTACTCGCGGCCGCGTTCTTCGCCGGCGTCGCCTACGCGATCACCTCGAGCGAGTTCGGTAAGGCGCCGGTCGTCCCCGACGAAGTGCACAAAGAACTCTGGTCGGTCGAAACGCTCGGCCGCGACCTGCTCGACCGCTTCAACGTCGTCTTCGAACTCCTCTCGATCGTGCTGCTCGTCGCGATCCTCGGTGCGATCGCGATCGCGACGCGCGAGAAGGAGACCAGCCCTGAGGACTCCAACCCATGACGCTGCAGACGTGGTTGCTCTTCGCGCTCGTCATCTTCTCGATCGGCCTCTACGCCGTCCTCGCGCGCCGAAACCTGATCGCGATCCTCATCGGCATCGAGCTGATGCTCAACGCGGCCAACATCAACTTCCTCGCGTTCAATCACTTCGTCACGAGTGATCCGGCCGTCGGTCAGATCATCGTGCTCTTCGTGATCGGACTCGCGGCGGCAGAAGTTTCGATCGCACTCTCGATCGTGCTCGCGGTCTACCGCCAGCGCAAGGCGATCGACGTGCAGGACCTCGACGAGCTGCGGGGCTGACATGACCGAAGGCTTGACCGCAATGCTCGGGGTCACGGCCCCGTTGATCGGGTTCGCGCTCGCGCTGATCTTCTTCCGCAAGAAGCACGACGTCGCCGCGGCCGTCAGCGTGTTCTCGGGGCTCATCAGCTTCTTCTGCATGACGGGGCTGCTGCTGACCCACGGCAGCGAAGCGACGACGCACGTCGCGCGTTGGTTCACGATCGGTGACGTCGAACTCACCTTCGGCATCCTGCTCGACGGCAAGACGCTGATCATGGGCGCGGTCGTCGCACTCGTGACGTCGTGCATCCAGATCTACTCGCTGTCCTACATGGCACATGACGCGAGCAAGGCGCGCTTCTTCGCGTTCCTCGCGTTCTTCGAGTGGTCGATGCTGTCGCTCGTCTATGCAGCCAACCTGCTGCAGCTCTTCATCTTCTGGGAGCTGGTCGGACTCGCGTCGTTCTTCTTGATCGGCTTCTGGTATGAGAAACCCTCGGCGGTACGCGCGGCGAAGAAGGCCTTCATGATGACGCGCATCGGCGACGTCGGGCTCTTCATCGGCCTCGTGCTGCTGTTCATGGCGACCGGGTCGCTCGACGTGCTCGGAATCAACGCGACGTTCGATGCGGCGGGCTTGCCGGCGACGATCGACAAGGATCGCGTCGAGTGGATCGCGATGCTGCTCTTCATCGGCGTGATCGGGAAGAGCGCGCAGTTCCCGCTGCACACGTGGCTGCCCGACGCGATGGAAGGGCCGACCCCGGTCAGCGCGCTGCTGCACTCGGCGACGATGGTCGCGGCGGGTGTCTTTCTCGTGACGCGCTTCCACGGTGTCTTCCTCGATGCCGAGACGACGCGCGTCTGGATGCTCGCGATCGCGACGTTCACCGCGCTGCTCGCGTCGACGATGGCGATGGTCGCCAAGGACATGAAGCGCGTGCTCGCGTTCTCGTCGATCAGCCAGCTCGGCTTCATGCTGATCGGCCTCGCGGCCGGGAGCTTGTTCGCGGGCTACTTCCACCTGATCACGCACGCGTTCTTCAAGGCGCTGCTCTTCCTTTGCGCGGGGTCGTTCATTCACGCGCTCGGGACCAACGACATGATCGCGATGGGCCGCGCCGGCGCGCGCAAACTGCGCATCACGTCGATCGGGCTCGTCGTCGGTGGCGCGGCACTCGCGGGGATTCCGCCGCTCGCGGGGTTCTTCTCCAAGGAGCAGATCCTCGGCGCGATGCACGAAGGCTGGCAGACGGGATTCAAGATCGCGGCGATGGGCGCGGCGTTCTTGACCGCCTACTACACGTTCCGGATGGTGTTCTTGCTGTTGCGGCCGGACGCCAACTCGCGTGCGGTCGCGGACGAACCGGCTGGGGCGCAGCACGGTGGGCATGGGCACGACGCGCACGGTGCTCACGCGACCGACGCGCACGACGCCGATGCTCACGGGCACGACGCGCACGGCGAGCCCCTCGTCATCCGCGCGCCGATCGCGGTCCTCGCGTTCTTCGCGCTGATCGCGGGCTTCTTCGGCGACTCGATCGGTCACGCGATCGGCATCGAACACATCCACCACCCGAGCTTCGGCGAGATGCTGCCCGCGATCGGGATCGCGCTCCTCGGCGTCGCGCTCGCGTGGTTCGACTACGGCCGCAGTGGCGCCAAGCAGGTCGGCTTCCTCGCGCTCGTGCCGCCGCTCGAGACGTTCTTCGCCAAGCGTTGGTATCTCGACGAGCTCTATCACTACCTCTTCGTGACGCCGGCGATCTGGATCGCGCGACTGTGCTTCGGCGCCGAGACGCGCGGCTTCGACAAGAGCGCCGACGCGGTCGGCACTGGCGTGATCGCTGCCGGCGGTAGCGTCGCGCGCAGCCACAACGGCCGCTTGCAGCTCTACGTCGCCCTCGCGGTGCTCCTCATCGCGGGCCTCACGCTCTGGGTCGGCTTCGAAGTGAGCGGAGGTGCACGATGAACAACATCCTCTCGATCATCGTGCTGCTGCCGCTCGCGGCGCTCGTGCTCACGCTGCTCGCGCCACGCGGCGGCGAGACGTGGATCCGCATCGTCAATGCGGTCGCTTCGCTCGCGACCGTCGTGCTGTCCATCGTCGTGTGGGCGAGCTACGACATGGGCAAGGGCGGCTATCAGCTCGAAGAATCGCTGCCGTGGATCCCGACCTTCGGCATCCACTACACGGTGGCGGTCGACGGCGTCAGCGTCGTGCTCGGCATGCTGACCGCGCTCGTCTTCTTCACCGGCGTCCTCTCGATGTGGACGCTGAAGAAGCGCGTGAAGGAATACTTCGCCTTCATGGCGGCGCTGGTCTTCGGCGTGTTCGGCGTCTTCTACTCGCTCGACATCTTCGCGTTCTTCTTCTTCTACGAAGTCGCGGTCTTGCCGATGTACCCGCTGATCGCGATCTGGGGCAGCACGCGGAAGGAATACTCCGCGATGAAGCTCACGATCTACCTCATGCTCGGGAGCGCGCTGCTCTTCCCGAGTCTGATCGCGCTGTTCTACGGCGCGGGTGGTGAAACGTGGGACGTGCGCGCGATCGCGGCGAGCGGCGCGTTCTCGCGCGAGACGCAGATCTTCCTGTATCCATTCGTCTACGTCGGCTTCGGCGTGCTCGCGGGCATGTTCCCGTTCCACGGATGGTCGCCGACCGGTCACGTCGCGGCGCCGACCGCGGTGTCGATGCTCCACGCGGGCGTGCTGATGAAGCTCGGCGCGTTCGGCATCTTCCGGATCGCGATCCCGTGTCTGCCCGAAGGCGCGGCCTACTGGGCACCGACCTTCGCGGTGCTCGCGACGATCGGCGTCGTCTACGGCGCGTTCGTCGCGATGCGGCAGACGGACTTCAAGTACGTGATCGGCTTCTCGAGCGTGTCGCACATGGGCATCGTGCTGCTCGGGCTCAACACGATGACCGTCGCGGGTTCGGACGGCGCGGTGTTCCAGATGTTCGCGCACGGCGTGATGACGGCGCTCTTCTTCTCCGCCGTCGGGTTCATCTACGACCAGACACACGATCGCGACATCCGGCACTTCGGTGGATTGCTATCGCAGGTGCCGGTCGCGGCGTCGATGTTCCTCGTCGCGGGTCTCTGCGGCATCGGCGTGCCGGGCTTCGCGAGCTTCTGGGCCGAGTTCCTCGTCTTCGTCGCGGCGATCCAGACCTACCCGGTCCTCGGCATCCTCGCGGTTGCCGGGCTGATCTTC
>JAGQQW010000258.1 GCA_020426005.1 Planctomycetota bacterium
GGAGGCCTTGCTGCAGCTCGTCCATGCCCAGTGCGACGAGGAAGTCCTCCTCGGGCGCAATCACGATCGGCACGCCGCGCTTCTGGAGTTCCCTGGCTTCGAGGAGCGTTCGTGTCGGTTGCCCATCCCTCGCGAGCGGCCACCCGAACGCCCCGACGACGACGAGCTGCGTGGTCTCGGTCGGACGCTGTGCAAGGCGGCCACCGGCACGTTCGATGTGCTGGCTCGCTTCTTCGCGATCCATCGAGGCGAGACGCCCCGTGAGGACTACCTCATGACCTTCCAGGCTCGATCGCGGCGCCGCAGTGTCGTGTCGCTGCGTTTGCTCCCTGGTCCTGTCGCTCGTCGAACTCATCGTGCTACCCACCCCTGGCCGGATGTTAGCGACTGCCGGGGTGTGCGCGAAATCCGTGGAAGCGATTCTGCCGTGCGGGACGAGTCAGCGCAGCAGGGGAGCCGGCTGCGGTGTGTCTTCCGTCTCGGGAGGACCGACCTCGCAACCGATGCGTCCGATGTGGACGTGCCAGTCACCACACGGGACGATGGGCTTGCCGGGCCCCGCGGGGTCGTTCCACACCCACATCCACGCCTCCACGGTGTCGCCGCCGCCCGGCTGCACCTCCGCGCGCACGCGCCGAAACTGCGGCCCCTCGTACGCATCGAGGGCGGTTAGGGTCACGTCCATGCCGGAGCCGAGGACGAAGAGATCTCCCGTGATGCGGCGATCCCCGCCGAGCGCGGCGGAGGGCCAGGGTCCGTGGTCGTACAGCCTGCCAGCGACGCTCGCGGGGCCCAGATAACGCGTGCGACCTTTCAGCAGGTCGAACGCGTCACCGCCCCGTCGAAGCGTCCCGTAGACGAAGACGTAGCTCATGCGTTCCTCTGATCGGGAAACCGAGGCAAGAATCCTGAGTCCGGACTCCGGAGGCTCGCTGTCATGCGGAGTATCCGGGCATGATAGGCGTTGCACAGCGATTCCGCACGGCTGCGGTTGCCTTCCCGAGGCAACCCGCACGCCCGCTCACTCCAAGGAGTTCCGCGTATGCGTCTCTCGCCTCTCATTGTCCTGGTCGTTCTTGCGCTCGTCATCGGTGGCGCCGTCACTTGGTTCGTCACTTCGGGGAACTCGCAGGGGCAAGCTCAGCTCGAACTCGACGACCGCACCGCCAAGGGCGATGTGACGAGCGAGGATCTCCAAGCATCGGCGTTGCGCGACGACGCGCCGGAAAAGTCGGACTCCGAGCGAACCGACGTCCGCGACACCGCAGCGAATCTGCCGGCGACCGGTGTCTTCGGAAGGGTCGTCGGGCCCGACGGCCGGCCGATGGCCGGCACGGTCGTCACCATGGTCGAAGGCGGCCGCATCGTGCATCGCGGGATTCCGCTCCGCAACGCGAGCGCGAGCAAGGACTCGGTCACCAAGACGGCGACGACCGACGGTGAGGGGCGCTTCGAGTTCTATCCTCGCTCGCCCGACAGTCACTTGCGTCTCGAGATCGATGCGCCGCCGATGATCGCGCTTCGCAAGAACCTCGACCCGACGAAGGGCAAGCCGGTCGATCTCGGCGACCTCGCGCTCGAGCGCGGCATCGTGCTGTCGGGCCGCGTCGTCGATCCTGCGGGGCGTGGAGTTGAGGACGCGGTCGTCAAGGCCTGGATCAAGAACGAGAACGCGGCCTCCTACTTGGTCGATCTCGGCGGCGACTCCTTCCAGTTCGGTGGTGCTGGCCCGTCGAAGAAGACCGATGGCGAGGGTCGCTTCGAACTCGTCGTCGCCCAGCCGGGGACGGTCGTCGTCGGTGCGGATCATCCCGAGCACGTCCGAGTGAAGACCGAGGTCGAAGTCGCGCAGGTCGGGGATGTCGTCACCAACTTGGTGCTGCAGCTCGGCGCGAGTACCGACATCTCGGGTGTCGTCACCGGTATTCCCGAGGGGACGGTTGCCGACGTACGTGTGCGTGTCGAGAAGCAGGACAAGCCGTCCGGGCCCGGAGCCATGGTCTTTGGCGAGATGAGCTTGCCGCTCGCGTTTTCGTCGAAGCGCTCCAAGGTCGATGCCGACGGCACGTTCCGGATTTCGGGGCTCGAACTCGAGCACAACTACCGGATCGCCGCGTTCGATCCCGAGGGAAAGCCGATCGCGATGCAACTCAGTCGTGAGCACGTCGTGCGCAGCGGCGCGCGGGGCGTCAAGCTCGTCTACGACCCGGGTGTGACGTTCGTGTTCGATGCGCTCGGCGGGGACGGGAAGCCGCTCGCCAAGGTCCGGGCCAACGCGAAACTCCAGAAGGGTGGCGGCGGCATCGACTTCGGATCGATGTTCGTCGATCGCAGTCGCGACGAGATCGAGCGTGGTGAAGACGGACGCTTTCACATCCCGGCGATTCGAGCACGTGAGGCGGCGCAGATGTGCACCGTGACCGTGCGCGCCGATGGTCATGCTCCGTTCGAACGCGAGGACATTCGGATGCCCCAGAGTGGTGAGGTCGATCTGGGTACGCTGCGACTCGTCGAAGCGCCGACCTTGCGCGTGCTCGTCGCGAACGCCGCCGGGGATCCGGTCAAGAACGCGAACGTGCGCTTCGAGCCCGTGGCGGCGAGCGGCGGCGGCAAAGGCAGAGTTCGTGTAGGCCGAACGCTATCGGTCGATGCGAGCAGCAGTGGTCCACCCACGATGCTGTCCTTCGATCGCGGCTCGTCCGTGCACGAGACGACCGACGAAAACGGTATCGCGGAACTCACCCTCGGCGACCGCCTCGAAGGGCGTCTGCACGTGTCCCACGCCGAGTACGCGACGACGGTCCGTGAAGGCGTCCGCGTCCTCCCGAAGGGAGTGACCGAAGAACGCGTCCGCCTCGACGTCGGGGGAACGATCGAGGTGACGGTCGTCGATCATCTCGGCAATCCGGTCGAAGGTGGGCGTGTCGCACACGAACTCATCGGGGCGAAGGAGCGCAACTTCCAACCGGCGAAGAAGTCCGACGCTTCGGGTCACGTGATCCTGAAGGCGCTGACCCCGGGTGACTACGACGTCTGGCTCGAAGCGCCCGAGCGCAATCAGGGCGGTGCCTTCATCAGTCGTGTTGCCGTCGCGAATCCTCATGGCGAAGAGCAGCACGAGTTGCGCGGTACGCGTGTGCGCGTGACGGGTGGACAAACGTCACCGGTGACGCTCACCGAACCGTTGCGCACGAAGATCTTCGGTACCGTGACGCTCGACGGCGTGCCGCTCGCTGGCGCCAAGGTGCGCATCGCCAAGGCAGGCGGTGACACCGGGATGTTCTTCGAGATGGCGGGATTCGGGGACCTCTTCGGTGGAGCCGGTGGGAAGACGCCTGGCAAGACCGACGCGGACGGTGGCTACGAACTCGAGGACGTCGAAGTCGGGACCGTGCGATTGACGGTGTCCCATCGAGACCTGTTGATGCCCGCTCCGTTCGAAGTGCGCGCGCTCGAAGGCGACACGCGAATCGACCTGGCCGTGCGGACGGCGTCGGTCAGCGGCGTCGTCGTCGATGCAGAAGGGAACCCCGTCGCCGGTGCAACGGTCGAGGTCCGGAAAGCGAACGAAGGGTTGGCAGGTGCCGCGAGCCGTGCGACCCGCGCCGTCATCGCGACCGTTGGAGGCGATTCGTCGGCAAGCGCAGGCGTCTTCGGCAACGCGGTTTCGACGACGGTGACGATGAAGACGAAGGAGGACGGGACGTTCTCGATCCCGAACGTTCCCGCTGGTGTCGAGTTCGTCGTCGCGGCGCGCGGCAAGGGCTTTGCCGAGTCCGCCTCGGATGCGTTCACGCTACGCGGTGGCGAGAACAAGACCGGGGTCCGGATCGAAGTCACTAGGGGTGCGACGATCGTCGTTCGAGTTCCCGCGTCGAAGATCGGGATCGGCATGGTGTTCGCACGAAGAGCCGATGATCCGCTCGCGATGGAGAACGTGCGCATTCGCGACGGAGTCGCGAAGTTGGAAGGTCTGAAACCCGGCAAGTGGATCGTGACGTTGCCGCCGACATCGCTCGAAAGCGCGTCGTCTCCCGAGACGCGCGAAGTGGACGCCGTCGCGGACAAGACCGTCGAGGTCGACTTCTGACACGACTCGCGAACCGCTACAGCAGCGACTCCAGCACCGGGCCGCGGAGGCGACCGTTTTCGGAGAGTTCGAAGTAGCGCACGGCGACGTAGATCTCGGGTTCGACGAAGTGCGCTCCTCGCTCGTCGCATGCGACGAGTGGTGTGTCGCTCGCGAGTTCGCGCAAGCGAGCGAGGAGCTCGTCGCGTACTCCGGTGCTCATGCCCGTGCCCACTTTGCCGACGTAGCGTAGGCCGAGACCGTCTTCGAAGTCGGTCGCGACGAGCAGGCTCTTGAGGTCGTTTCTCGCCTGTCCGCTCGCGAGCCAACCAATGACGACGCACGCTCGAGTGAAGGTCGCTTTGATCTTGCGCCAGTCTTCCGATCGCTTGCCTGGCAGATAACGCGAGGACAAACGCTTTGCGACGACGCCCTCGAGGCCGCGCGCCGTGACGTCCGTGAAGTAGCGCATGCCCTCGCCGACGATGCCCGCGGAGACGAGCATCGCCTGTCCTGCGTCGCCGATCGGCAGGGCGTCGAGTCGTTGCCGACGTGCCTCCAAGGGATGATCGAGCTCGGGTGCGTAGTCTGCGTAGAGCACGTCGAATGCGACGAAGCAAGCCGGTCGCTCACGGACGAGACGCTCGAGCGCGAGGCCGCGTCGTCCCTGTTCGCGCTCGAGGACCCGCGGAAAGCATGGGGCGCCGTCCTCGTCGGTGACGATGATCTCGCCGTCGAGCACGATGCCCGCCGGAAGCGCGCGCGCCGCGGATACGAGGTCGGGATACCGATCCTCGATGCGCGTGCCGCGACGATTGTGGATGCGAATCGACCCTGGCGCATCGACGAAGAGCAGCGCGCGCACGCCGTCCCACTTGATCTCGAACAAGAACGCGGGATCGTCGAAGGGCTCGCTCGCCGTGCAGAGCATCGGTGCAAGCCGCTTCGGAAGCGCCGCTTCAACCACTCTTCTTCTTGCGCGGCGCTGCCTTCTTGGCCTTCTTGGTCGAGCCACTCTTGGATGCAGGAGCGCGCTTGCTGCGGGCGCTCGCGGCCATCTTGCCCGACGCCGCCTTCGACCCCGCCTTCGCCGCCGCACTCTTCGACGCAGGCTTCGCGCCATCCCGCAACTCGGCGACGCTCTGCTTGAGTGCTTCCATGAAGTTGAGCACTTGCGGTGCCGCGACGTCCTGGATCTGCACGATCTCCTGACCTTCGACCTTGAGGCGGATCAGTTCGCTGAGCTTCGTGACGTAATCGTCCTCGTAGACCGAGTAGTCGAACTCCTCGAGCTTGGTCGCGTCGACGAGCGTGCGTGTCAGTTCGAGTTCTTGTTCGGAGAGGTCGAGCGACTCGACTTCGTCGCGGAAGCTGTCGACCGACTTGATCTTGCTCTCCTGATTGAGGACTTCGAAGCAGAGCAGCGGACCGATCGGACGGAGCATGACGAGCTGTTCGCGTCCGGACAGCACGACCTTGGCGATCCCGACGAGCTTCTGCTCTTCGAGCACGCGCTGCATCAAGAGGTACGGTTTCTGCCCGACGGGTCCGTCCGGCACGAGGTAGTAGCTCTTCCCCGACAGATAGATCGGGTCGATCGTGTCCTCGGCGACGAAACCGTCGATCGTGATCGAACGATCGCTCTCGGTGCGCAGTTTGTCGAGCTCTTGAGGATCGATGACGACGTACTGACCTTTGGCGTATTCGTAGCCCGAGACGATGTCGTCGCTCGGCACGGGTTCGCTGCTGCCGTTGACGACCTTCTGATAGCGGATCCGCTGCATCGTGTCCTTGTGCAGCTGATTCAGGCGGATCTCGCCGGAGGTCGACGATGCGCTGTAGGCTTTGACGGGGACGGAGACGAGGCTGAGCTTGAGAAAGCCCTTCCAGCTCGAACGTGGCGGCATCGCCGTGACTCCTCTAGGCGTTGGTCGGTGACGGCATCATAGGGGCGGCGCAGCGCGCAGAAACACACGCAAATGGTCCACCGGAGGCGGGATGCCCTTGGACTACGGCTTCATCGGGAATGGGGGACCACCGGCTGCAGCCGTTCGTGGCGCGCAGGGCTCGCTGCTATCGTCGCGCGCCATGTTCTTCAGGAAAATCGGGAAGGTCCTGCTCGGCAAGGCCAGCGGGTTCCAAATCCTCACAGCATCGATTTGCGGGGCCATGCTCGGGTTCTTGCCCGGCATCTTTCTCCTCGGGGCCCGGCAGGGGCTCGCGGACGCACCAGCGCTCGTGCTCACGATCCTCGCGATCGTGCTCGTCCTCAACACCAACCTCGCGGTCTTCGGACTCGCATTCTTGCTCGCGAAGATCGCGGCGATCGCGATGCTGCCCGTGTCGTTCGCGATCGGGCGATTCCTGCTCGACGGGCCGACACGGCCCTTGTTCGCGTGGTTCGTCAATGCGCCGTTCTTCGCGTGGTTCGGACTCGAACGCTACGCGACGACCGGAGGCCTCGCACTCGGGCTCGTCTGTGGAATCCTGTTGGGATTGCTGGTCCTGGCGGGCCTCAAGTCGCTGCAGCGCCGCATGGCGGGAGTCGAAGGGAACGAGTCCTACCAGAAGTGGAGCAACAAGTTCTGGGTACGCTCGCTGAGTTGGCTCGTCATCGGCGTGAAGCCCAAAGAAGGGCAGTGGACCAAGCTGATGGAGGAGCAGCGCCGCGGCCTCCCGGTGCGAATCTGGGGCATCGTCGCGGTCGTCGTGATCGGCGCCGGTATCTGGGTGCTCCAGGCGTTCCTTACCGGCCCCACGCTGCGAACGCTCGCGCAGAGCGGGCTCGAGTCGTGGAACGGTGCCACCGTCGATCTCGCGAAGGCCGGGGTCGATCTCGGTGGTGGACGTGTTTCGATCGACGGCCTCGCGCTCGCCGACCCGAACGACCTCGTGCGGGATT
>JAGQQW010000025.1 GCA_020426005.1 Planctomycetota bacterium
TCGGAGCCTTGGCTCTTGCCAGACGTCGCGACATTGCCGGACATCTCGCGTCCGTTCCGCAAGGAGGTCGAGGGGTTCCAGCCATACCTGCGAAATCCCGAGACGCTCGCGCGCGAGTGGGCGGTGCCCGGCACGCCGGGTCTACGCCACCGAATCGGCGGCATCGAGAAGGAAGACATCACGGGCAACGTCAGCTACGACCCGGACAACCACTTCCACATGGTGCGCACGCGGGAAGCGAAGGTGCAGGCCGTCGCGAACGACATGCCCGAACCGGAATTCGGCGGTGATCCGTCGGGCAAGCTGTTGATCGTCGGTTGGGGCTCGACCCTCGGCGCGATCCACAGTGCGTACGACCTCGCGAACCGAAATGGCAAGAAGGTGTCCTACATGCACCTGCGTCACGTTTGGCCGCTGCCGAAATCGTTGGCGGAGACGTTTGCGCGGTTCGAGACCATCCTCGTTCCCGAAATGAACCTCGGCCAGCTCCACAAGATCCTGGCATCCCAGGTCCCGGCGAACTACGTGCCGATGCACAAGGTCACGGGCCGTCCGTTCTACTCCGAAGAAATCGTCGCGAAGATCGAGGAGCTGCTGAAGTGAGTGCCACCGACACACAGACGAAGCCCGCGCCGGACAAGAAGGCGTGGAAGACCGACCAAGAAGTGCGTTGGTGCCCGGGTTGTGGCGACTACGCGATCCTCAACGCGGTGCAGCAGACGTTCGCGGAGATTGGCCTCGATCAGGACAACACGGTCATCGTGTCGGGGATCGGGTGTTCGAGTCGCTTCCCGTACTACATGAACAGCTACGGGTTCCACTCGATCCACGGGCGTGCGCCCGCGATCGCGACCGGCCTCAAGATCGCCAATCCCGATCTCGACGTCTGGGTCGTGACCGGCGATGGCGACGCGTTGTCGATCGGCGGCAACCACCTCGCGCACGTTTTGCGACGCAACGTCGGCGTGAAGGTCCTGATGTTCAACAACCGGATCTACGGCCTGACCAAGGGGCAGTACTCGCCGACGTCGCCGTTCCACAAGGTGACCAAGTCGACTCCGCTCGGCAGTCTCGACCGTCCGTTCCATCCGCTGTCGTTCGCGCTCGGCTCCGCCGCGACGTTCGTCGCGCGTGGCATCGACGTGATCGGTCCGCACCTGCGCGACGTCCTCAAGGCAGCGCACGAGCACCGCGGCACGGCCTTCGTCGAGATCTGGCAGAACTGCAACATCTTCAACGACGGCGCGTTCGAAACGATGGTCGAGCGCAAGGTGCGCGATGATCGTCTGATCGACTTCGAGCACGGCAAGCCGCTCGTCTATGGCAAAGAGCACGACAAGGGCCTCATCCTCGACCGCGCCAAGCTCCGCAGCGTCTCGCTCACCGAGCCCGACGCGAACGGCAAGCAGTGGACGAAGGACGACCTCCTCGTGTGGGATCGGCACGACGCCGATGCGGGCCTCGCCTTCATCGCGTCCCAGATGAACGAAGCCGACCTCCCGGTCCCGATCGGCGTCCTCCGCTCGATCGAAACCGAGCCCCCGTACGAGCGCCTCGTCCACGAACAAATCGAGGACGCCGCCAAGAAGACCCCAGCCCGCAGCCTCGAAAAGCTCCTCCAATCCGGAGAATGCTGGGACGTCGTCTGACCCCCGCACAAGAAGTGCGCGAAACGTGCCAGGGACGTTTCACGCACGAAAGTACGGTGCTTTGTCCCTGGCACGTTTCACGCGCGAAAGTACGGGGAAATGACCCTGGCACGTTTCGCGCGGGTCGAAGGGGCCATTTGCCGATGCAGTGGTGGGGGAGTTAGGATCTTCGATCGCATGAAGCGCACTTTGCTGGCCCTGACCCTGCTGCTGATCGCTTGCCTCGGGCTGGCGCGTGGTGGGATTGCGGGTGACTGTTGCAGTCACGGGGCAAAGGCGCATGCATCGCAACCTTCGCCCGTCACGAAGGCGTCGCGGATCGATGTGGCGGACGCTGGTGCTGTCGAACAGGTCGTCGACTCCAGCCGCGTCGGCGCGTCGTGCTCATCGCATCCTGGCAAGGGCGCCCACGGCAGCCATGGTACGTGTGGTTGTGGAGACGACTGCCAGTGCGAGAACTGCGATTGCGCGCATTCTCCGGGGAGCGTCGGCGCCGCTGTCGAGATTCGGTGGCAGGGGCCGCCACCACTCGCCCACGTTGGCCGGTCGCGAGATGCACCGGTGGAGCCCTTCCGCAAGATCGTGCGCACGGGCCCCGAGCGCATCGAGGCGCCCCCAGGTCGGCGACGACGAAAGGCAATCCTCGCAGATTGCCGTCTGATTCCACTACGCGACTGAGACTCGGTTCGACGAGCTGTGTCCGGCACTTGCCGGCGTCTTTGCTCTTCGAGTCCTGAGTTTCGATTGCCGTGAAAACAGAACAACCGGCGCTTCGGCGCTTCTCGTTGCGCGATCTCCGGGTCGTCGTGCCTGCCCTCGTACTCGCATCGTGTCGAGGCCCGGCCCCCGATCCGATCGATGCCGATACGCTCGCGATGCATCTCGCCTCACGTTCGAGCGTGGACGTCATGCGCGAAGCGCTCGACTTGCTGCCGCACGCGCAGGTCGACGAGGATCTTGATGCGTCCAGAAGCCGGCAGTCGCCACGTATGTCGACGGCGAACGCAAGTGCCAAGGCGCAGAGCAGCCTCGACAACCGTCTCCTTGCCAACGCGCGAGGCCTCGATGGCAAACTCGGGCAGGGTCCCCATCCCGACGATCGCGTCGGGATGATGCATGGCCACGCACTCGATGCCGCGCGCGTCGAGTTCTGGCGCGCTTCGGCCCATGCATGGTCCATCGGTGTCCGACGCGCGGTCGTCGCGTGGAATCAGAGTCACGCCAATCGCGACGGAGCAGGCCTCCCGGGCGACATCGGTCTCGGTGCCGAAGTCGATGATGTCGAGGACCTCGATGCATCCCTCGTCTTACGCGCGAGCTTCGACATTCTGCGCCTGCTCGGGCTCGGCCCAGCGCATGCCGCACGAGAGCTCGCGAACGCGCAAGCGCGCGCCGCATTCGGAGAACTCGACCGCGCGGTTTGGGCATCGCGCTTCGATGTCGAGCGGGCCCGGGTGCGACTCGCGGCGAGTCGCGCGCGCATCGCGGCACGCAGTCAGTTGGTCGACGAGTTCGAAGACGACGCGACGCGCTTGCAAGTCTACGAGGCGCACGAGTGGATTCCTGCGGGGCCGGCTGCGGCGGGTCGTGCGCTGATGTCCCGAGCTCGTCAGGACCTGAACAACGAACGCGTGCTCGAAGCGTCGCTCACCGAGGCGCTCGCCTCGCGCGCAGGTCTGCTCGCGAGTGACGCCGCGCTCGGGCACGTCGCGCCCGAGACGCTCGATGAATACTCGCTATCGAAGAGTGCGATCCGTGTTCGACATGCGACCACGAACGAACAGAACACTTGGGCTCGCACGCCGGCCACCAATCCGCCGCACGAAGAAACACTGCCCGACACGGAAACGAACGCACCAGCGCGACCCGCTCGACGCGAGACTGGCCGCAAGGAAGCCGGCCCAGTCGACCGATCGAAAGACCTGCTCGGCGGCCACCCCTACCTCCGCGCCGCGATGCTCGACTACGCGGTCGCAGAAGCGCGCGTGCGCCGCGCCGCGAGTGACGCTTGGCCCGGCATCCGCATCGGGCCCAAGCAGCGCCTCGAACCGCAGGATCTACTCGGTGGCTTCCTCGAGTTGACGTTGCCTTGGCCGGGTCGCGTCGATGCGGCGACGCGTGTCGCGCTCGCCAGTCGTCGGGACGCGCGCGTCGTTGTCGAAGAGCGCCTGCGCGAACTCATGAGTCGCATCGATACGAGTGCTGCGCGTTTTGCTCGAGCACGAGACGCAGTCCTCAATGCGACAGCGCTCGAAGCCGCTTCGCGGTCGGCTTGGACGGCTGCGCAAGCTGTTTGGTCCGTTGAAGCGTCCGCGATGGGGATGTTCAACGACGCTCTCGAGCGTCGCCTCGGCGGCGTCGTCGCGGTCATCAATGCTCGCGAGACCGCGGTCCTCGCCCTTCTCGATCACGAAGAAGCGATTGGCGACGCACCGCGAGAAGCCGGGACGAAAACCGGGCATGCACGCTCGGCCACCGAGGACGCACCCGGGTTCGCATCCGGGCTTCCAGGAGGTCGCGATGAGTGAAGTCAAGAGCGACGTCGATCTCGGCCGCCTCTCGCGAACGCGCGAATCCGCTCTCTCGCCACCGAAGCGCTCGTGGCGTCGCTTCTCGTTGCCGATCGCGATCCTCGCGGGCTTCGTCGCGCTTCTCATCTGGTCGCTCGGCGATGCACTGTTGCCCAAGACCCGTGTGCGCGTGGTGCGCCCGCGCGTCACGACGGCACAACGAGCACCGCAGGGTGCCGTCGCGTTCGCAGCGGCCGGTTGGGTCGAGCCCGACCCTTTCGCCATCCACGTCACCGCGTTGACGCCGGGAGTCATCGCGAAGATCCTCGTCGAAGAGAGCGATCGCGTCACCGAAGGCCAGCCGATCGCCGAGCTCGTGCCGGACGATGCCAAGCTCGCTCTCGAGGCCGTCGAACGCGCGCTCGCCGTTGCTCGAAGCAATGCCGAAGAGAAACGCATCGCTCTCGACTTCGCGCAACAGGACTTCGACGCACGCATCGAACTCGACGAACGACTCGCCGTGACCAAAGCCGAACTCGCAGGCAAGACTGCCGAACACGCGGACATGGCCGCTTCGGTCGATCGCTTGCTCGCGGATGTCCGAGCTGCAGAAGAAGAAGTCACCGTGCAGAACGAACTGCGCAGCAAGGGTGCCGGTGGTGTGCGTCAAGTCGAGCTTGCCGAGGCGCGTCTCGATTCGACGCGCTCGGCGCTTCACGTGGCCAAGGCCAAGGCTGCACATGCGCTCGCTCAAGTCGATGTCGCACGTGCGCGTGCTGCTCGCGTTTCAAAAGACGCCGAGTTGCGCATCGAAGATCGCCGCCGCGTCGAGGCTGCAAAGACCGCGCACGAGACGGCGCTTCGCGAAATCGAAGCTGCGCAGAACCGCATCGCGATCGCCGCCCTGGCTGTCGAACGACTCGTCGTTCGGGCACCCATGGACGGTGTCGTACTCGAGCGACACGTCGGCCCCGGCGAGGGCGCGCCCGCGGGTGGTATTTGCTCTCTCTACGATCCAGCGCACCTGCGCGTGCGCGTCGACGTTCCGCAGGAGCAGATCGCGAGTGCCGGCGTCGGGCAGCACGCGCAGATCCTCAGCGAAGCGCGCCCCGGCAAGCCGTATCGCGGCGAAGTGATTCGCGTGATCGATCGAGCCGACATCCAGAAGGTCACGCTCGAAGTGCAGGTACGCGTTCTCGATCCGGATGGATTGTTGCGCCCCGAAATGTTGTGTCAGGTGCGCTTCGAAGCCGTGCAGCAGAGCGAACCCGAGGCAGGTCAGGGGCAAAAGGCTGGAGACGCGAACGACCACAGCGGTGATGCGAGTACGTCGCAGCGTCCTGGACGTGGCGAAGCTGGTGCCGAGTCGAGAGATGGGCACGACGAACCGAATGCAGCCGATAGTCGTGCGCTGAGCAGCGCGGCAACGCGCGTCCTGTGGATTCCGCAGGCGTGCATCGTGCAAGGTCGTGTATTCGTCATCGATCCCGACGGTCCGCGCGCGCGCGTCCGACCGGTGGTGACGATGGATACCGCAGGCGCGGCTCCGTCGACCGGTCTCGTGGCGGTCACGAGCGGTCTCGACATCAGCGACAAGGTCGTCGTCGATCCTCCTGCGAGGCTCGCCGACGGCGATCTCGTCGAGATCACGGGCGAAGAGACTGGCGGAGGATCACGATGATCGAGTTCGACGGCGTCACCAAGTCCTATCGTCGCGGCGAGCACGTCGTGACCCCACTCGAGAACGTGACACTCGAGGTCGGCAGGGGCGAGTTCTTCGTGTTGCTCGGGCCATCGGGTTCGGGCAAGACCACGCTTCTCAATCTCGTCGCGGGCATCGACATCGCGGACTCGGGCACGTTGCGCGTCGACGGCGTCGAACTCGCGTCGCTCGGCGAACGACCACTCGGCCTGTGGCGAGCCGAGCACGTCGGCTACGTGTTTCAGCAGTACCACCTCGTGCCCGTGCTTTCGGCGTACGAAAACGTCGAGCTGCCGCTGCACCTCTTCAAGATGTCCGCGAAAGAGCGCCACGAACGCATCAGTGTCGTTCTCGAAGCGGTCGGCCTCACCGAACGCGCCGACCACTACCCGCGGCAACTCTCTGGAGGTCAACAACAGCGCGTCGCGATCGCACGTGCGCTCGTTGCCGATCCTGAGATTCTCGTGTGCGACGAACCGACGGGCGACCTCGACGCCGAGAGTGCCGAGGGAATCCTCGCATTGTTGCGACGACTACACTCCGAGTTCGGCAAGACGATCCTCATGGTCACGCACGACGAGAAGGCCGCTCGCGTCGGAACGCGCATCATGCGTCTCGACAAGGGCACGTTGCACGAAGCGGTGTTGTCATGAGGTTCTGGCTCAAGCTCATTCGGCGACAGCTCGGGCGTCACGCGCTGCGGACGGCGCTGACGGCGCTCGGTGTCGCGGCGGCGATGTTGCTCTTCGTAGGCATCGAGAGTCTCGGCATCGGACTCGACCACGCGCTGCGCTCCGGCGACAGCGCGCGCACGTTGATCGTGTATCGCAAGAATCGATTTTGCCCGCAAACGTCGTTCTTGCCCGAGCGGTATCGCGGTCCGATCGAACGGCTCAGTGGCGTCGAGTCGGCGCTGCCGATCAAGGTGTTCCTCAACAACTGTCGTGCGAGTCTCGACCTGATCGCATTCCACGGGACCGTCATCGACGACTACATCCGCGACAAGAAAGTCGTGGTCGTCGACGGTGACATCGAGCGCTTCCGGCGTGAAGAACAGGCTGCGATCGTCGGTCGTGACTTCGCTTCTCGGCGTGGTCTGTCGGTCGGCGATCGCTTCCGATTCGGCGGAGTGACTGTCGATGTCGCGGGGATCTTCTCTGCGGCGGATCCGGCGACCGAAGGAGTGATCCTCACGCACCTCGAGTTCTTGCAGCGTGCTGGACCCGTCGATCGACTCGGGACGGTCACGCAGTTCGAAGTGCTCATCGACGATGCGCGCGATGCGGACCGAATCGCACGCGAGATCGACGAGCTCTTTGCATCGGCCGAAGAACCGACCGACACGAGGCCCAAGCTCGAGTTCTTGGGCACTGCGACGCGGGACTTGCGCGAGTTGCTGCGTTTCGGGCGCGTATTCGGCTTCGTGTGTGTGCTCGTCGTGCTGGTGCTCGTTGCCAACACCGTGCTCATGTCGTTGCGCGAACGGCGTCGGGAGTTCGGTGTCTTCCGTACGCTCGGGTACGGGACGAAAGAGCTCTTCGTTCTCGTCCTGTCCGAGACCGCGCTCGTCACGGGCGTGGGTGCGCTCGTCGGTGTCGGTCTCGCGTGGGGCTTGCTCAGCATGTTTCCGCTGAGCCTCGGTGTCGAAGGCGTCGCTGTTCGCTTCGAAGCGCGCCCGACGCTGCTGCTCTTCGCGGTGCTGCTCGCTGTCGGTACTTCTCTGATTGCGACGATTCCGCCGGCGTTCCTCGCCGCGCGCCGACGTGCAGGCGAGCTGCTCGGGAGTGTGTGATGGGGCTGCCATTCGACTACCCGATTCGGAACCTCTCGCGGCGGCGCGTTCGTTCGCTCTTGATCGGCTTTGCGTGCGCACTCGTGGCGGCTGTGCTCGTGGCGGCGTTCGCGTTCGTGGGAGGGCTCGACCGCAGCCTGCAGCGCAGCGGGCGTTCGGACGTTGCGATCCTGCTCTCGTCGGCAGCGCAGCGGGACTTGGTGCGTTCTGCGCTTGCGCCGAGCGTGGCCGAACTCGTGACGGCGGAGATCGACGGCATTCTGCGTATCGACGATGTTCCTGCGGTGTCGTCCGAGATCCACATGGCGACACGCGTGCGCCTCGCCGGGCGTGATCGCGAACTGCAGGGGTTCGTACGTGGCGTGACGGATCGTGCGCTTCTCGTGCATCCCGAGGTCACGATCACGAATGGGCATTGGCCAGGCGTCGGCGAAGTCGCTGTCGGCCGGCTCGTCGCGGCGCGTCTGGGTGTCGATACGGCGGACGTCGCGCCCGGCAAGCAGATCGAGATGGAAGGCGCGACGTGGACGATCGCCGGCGTGTTCTCCGCTCCGGGCACGACGACCGAGGCCGAAATCTGGGCACCGCTCTACGAACTCCAGGGCGAAGCAAGGCGACCCGACGTGTCGGCGGTGTTCGTGCGCTTTGCAGATCCTGGCGAGATCGACACGCTCGAAGCCTATGCCGGCCGGCGGCTCGATCTCGAGATGACGGTGATCCGTGCTCGTGAGTACTATGCCGAACTCTCGGCCTGGTTCGCGCCCATCCGCGGCCTCGTGTGGATCATGGTGCTCTTGATCGCACTGACGGTCGTCTTCAGTGGAGCGAACGCGTTGCAGATGAGCGTCGAAGAACGAACGTCCGAGCTCGCCACGCTCCGCGCCCTCGGCTTCGGGCCGCGTTCGATCCTCGCGTCCCTCATCCTCGAGTCCTTGATCCTCGCCGCCGCCGGTGCCTTGACCGGTCTTCTGCTAGCCCAACTCTTCGTCCGCGGCTCCGCCTTCCGCATCGGCATGGGAGCCTTCCGCCTCGAAGTCGACACGACGGCGATCGCTGCGTCCTTCGCGATCGTCTTGAGCCTCGCGCTTCTGGGCACGCTACCCGCCGCCATCCGTATCCTCCGCATGCGAACCGCCTTCGCCCTCAAAGAAGAATGACGACGCGCATCAAACGTGCCAGGGTCGTTTCCCCGTACTTTCGCGCGCGAAACGTGCCAGGGTCGTTTCGCGGTACTTTCGCGCATGAAACGTGCCAGGGTCGTTTCGTCGTACTTTCGCGTGTGAAACGTGCCAGGGACAAATCGCGCAGTTTGTTCGCGCGAATCGTTCCAGCGAGCGAACTCCGCGCGCACCTTGCTCGCGAATCACTGTGTTCCCCGTTCCTTGAATCCAACCTCGAGAGGCTGACTCGATGACCACGCCCGACTCCATTGGCTTTCTTCGCGCGATGCGCACGTTGGCATTGTTCGCTTTCCTTCCCTTGCTCGTCGGTGCTGCCTGCAGCGACAAGGCTGAGCCCGAGGTTTCCACGACCGACGTCAAGGTTCCGGAGAGCTTCTGGGTGAACGACGCGCCCGCAGCCGCGCAGGACGTGACTGCCGTGCGCGCCGAGGCGAAGGATGGTGCCGAGGTCACCGTGATCGGCCGCATCCAGGACTATCGCGATGGGCAAGCACAGTTCTTCCTCGCGGATCGCGCACTCATGCCGTGCAACGATCGGCAGAATGACAGTTGTCCGACGCCGTGGGACTATTGCTGCGAGGATCGCGACAAGCTCGAAAAGGGACTCCTGACGGTCGAGCTACGTGAGCCATCCGGCAAGAAGCTCCTCAAATCTTCGCTGCGCGGCTTCCACGGGTTCGAGCACCTCAAGGAAGCGGTAGTTCGCGGCAAGACTCACGTCGACGACGCGGGCAATGTCGTCGTTGTCGCCTCGGCGCTGCACGTTCGGTGAGGGCCGAAAGGCAAACCAGATCGCGGGTGCGCTTGGTTGGGCCGTCCTGACTGCGCTCGACGTACGTGCCGTCTCGAACCGAGATTGCGGCAAGTGGGCGGGCACGGAGGCCGTCCCGGTGTCAACGGTTCCTTGCCGCAGTGTTGCCTGCAGTTGCTTCGTTCGCCGCGGGCGCGCCATCCAGGCGATCCTGGCGTCAGGACGAATCGGCCGTCGCTGCGATAGCGCCACAACGATCGGCCCGTACCGCGACCGAGGTGCTCGTCCTATCGGGAATTGCGCCCTGAAGACCGACCCATCGACCAGGTGTCGGTTCGACCGCGCTGCAGCCCCGCCCGTGGTCCACGCCCTGATTTCGTCGCTCTGAAGCGCCCTGCAAGCCAGTCGTCCCGGTGCCAGTTCGACCGCTGCGCGGATGCGCTCAGCCAGTGCGGCGCCCGTGTCATGGGCGAAGCGGCCTTCCCGAGCAGCAACGGGGGGTTGCCCCAATCGTCGATCGGACCGTCGAGTCGACCTATTCGTGGCCCGCGTCGCGCGCGTTTTTCGCACATCCATGCGAACATCGATCCGATCCAAGAAACAGCCATGAATCGCTTCTGCACACTGCCCTTCCGCCCAATCCGCCTTGCTGCCCTAGGCCTGACGGCCACGGTCCTTGCCACGCCTGGGCTCGCTGCCGCAATGTCCAGCGCACCCGCGTTCACCGCTCGGTCGGTAGTGCCGATCGAGCCGGCCCAGGACTCCCGCCCGGAGCCGCTCGGCGTCGATGCGCGCTACGACCAGGACTATGGTGCGGTGGTCATCACGAACGTCGTGGCGAATAGTCTCGCTGCAAAGAGCGGTCTGCGAGCCGGCGATGTCGTCGGCGGTGGTCTCGATGCGAATGGCCGCGAGGTCGACTTGAGTAGCGGACTCGATGCGTTCGGCAGCCTCGTGTCGATGCAGCGCTTCACGCTCCTCGTCTACCGAGAGGGCGTTGCGGAGGAGGAGCCGATGAAGATCGCCATCACGCGAGGGACGGCGGGGCAGCGCATCGAGACTGGCACGAATGACGTCCAACGGCGTGAAGGTGGCGACAATCGCCCGACTGGCAGTGCCAACACGCTCGTGCTCGAGAAGCGCTCGTTCCAAGACCCGACCCTCGGCATGACCTCGCACACGATGCTCGTTCCGAAGGGTTGGTCGGCGCAGATCCAACCGCTGTGGACGCCGACAGAGACTGCGTTCCTGCATACGATCGGTCGCGTCTCCGGCCAGGACCAAGAGCTCACGTTCGATCGTGGTCGGTTCTTCATGTACACCGAAGACCCGATGATGGTGCAGGCCCTTCGGCAGCAAGGTCCGCAAGCGATGCAGAACTTCGTGCGCCCGCCATCACGGCCCGGAGAAGCGACGCTCCTCGTCCTCATGCCGGCGCTGCGTCCTCAGGCGCAGAACGTGCAAGTCGTCGAGGCCAAGCGCTTGCCCGAGATCGAGCGTTTCATGAACCAGATGCTCGCCCCGACGACGCAGGCAGCGGCGCAGAGCGGGATGCAGACCTTCCTCGCAGTCGAAGAAGCGCGCCTGCGCTACCGCGAGAACGGCCGCTCCTACGACGAGTCGTTCTTCTACTTCGTGCAGATTTCGACGCTTCCGAATCTCTTGGGCGGTCCGCCCACCCGAAACTGGATGGTCGCCGCGACCCGCAGCGTTCGTGCGCCGAGCGACGTCTTCGACAAGCGAGTCAAGGACCTCACGATGCTCTCGATGACGCTGCAGCCGACGCCGCGCTGGGGTATCTGCAGCGGCAAGCTCCAACAGCAGCTCTCCGCCATCCGCCACAAGGGCAACATGGATCGTCTGCGCATCATGCAGAACTCGGGCCGTGAGATCGCCCGCATCAACTCCGAGATCTCCGACAGCCAGATGGCTTCGTGGAAGCGTCAGCAAGCGGATCGTGACGCCGGTCACCGCGCCTACACGAACTCGGTCCTCGAGGTCCACGACTTCAAGTCTCGTGATGGCGACTCGATCCAACTCTCGAACGCCTACGACCGGGTCTTCCAAGACCCGCTTGGCAACGTGATCCTCACCAACGACGCCAGCTACGACCCGACGACCGACATGGGGCTCAAGACCAACGACTGGCAACAGCTTCAACGCTTGGGCCGCTGAGTCGCACGTGCGTGAAACGTGCCAGGGTCGTTTCGCGGTACTTTCGTGAGTGAAACGTGCCAGGGACGATTCGTGCGGGTTGCCGCTAACGCCGCAGCGCGCTCAGTTGTCGGAGTGCGCTCGCTAGGTCACGCGGTAGGCCCTTGTTGCTCGTCGGGAGCTTGGGCGGGTCGACTCGCAGAGGCGAACCGAGCCTCTCCGCCGCGCGGTTCACGAGGTAGTAGAGTGCGAGCACGCCTTCGGTCGTCATCTCGCATTTCGAGAGTCCGTTCTTGAGCGCTCGAAGGTCCTTGGGGCGCGCGAACGTCCACGCCTCGACGAGCACGGAGTCCGGATCGTCCCGCTGCAACGTGCCGGACAGCATGCGAACATCCGGCAGTCTGTTCACCAACGGATCCTGGCGCAGCCTGCGCGATCGTTCGCGTCGACCCAGCAGGAGCTTCTCGAGGTCGTCCTCGGCTTCGGGGCCGAGCGCGAACGTCAGCAGTTGAAGCGCGAGTTGATCGCGGTCCGAGCGCGCCAAGAAGCGACCGCCCCCTGCCCGCGCCACGCTCTCGAGCGGCTTGGCGTGCGCCATGTTCCCGCTCACGAGCACATGTACCTGCCCGTTCTTCTGTCCGATCGTCCGCGCGAGACCGAGTGTCTGGCGCATGCGATCGCGATGGGGCGGTGCATCGCCGACGATGATCGTGACTTTGCGCGCGCGCTGACGCCACGGCATCTTGCGCGCGACCTTGAGGGCCTCGTCCACCGCTTCCGGGAAGTCACCGCCGCCATCGGCCTTGACCGAGCTGAGAAACGCGAGCGCCTCGAATCGCCCGATCCCGAGCCGCGTCTCCCGCGTCACGTAGCTGTCGCCGCGATCGCGATACGTGATGATGCCGAGACGCGTCGTCGGCACGAGTTCCTGCATCAGGTCGAAGAGCTCGAGCATGTCAGACTTCGCATCGTCGATCACGTGCCCCATCGATCCCGTCGAGTCGAAACAGAACACGATCTCGAGCCCCGTGCGCCGCATTTCCGCGATCGTCTCGCGCACCGGTTGACTGACTTCGACCGGAATCGGCGGGTTCTTGCTGTTCGCGTTGCCCTCTCCAGAAGCGGTTGCCTTTTCGGGTTTCGGCAGCTTCTGGGTCAGCCCCGCCAAGCGCGTGGGGTCGAGGCCAGAGCCGAACGCTTCGCCCATCTGCGTCTCGTC
Organism: Planctomycetota bacterium; assembly: GCA_020426005.1. Taxonomy (GTDB): domain Bacteria; phylum Planctomycetota; class UBA1135; order UBA1135; genus JACKHW01. Next base: position 12,959 of record JAGQQW010000025.1, read on the forward strand.
CGTGAATGCCTCGCCCTCGTCGATACCGCCATCCTCATCCGACTCTTGGGTCTCGAGGGTCACTTCCGGAAGCGTCAGTTCGGAATACTCTTCGCGCTGCTCGGTCTCTTCGTCGGAATCCGCGATCGGATCGATGCCGCTAGATTCGGGGGCGACGATGATCACGTTGCCGATGACGTCCCCTTCGACGAGTTCACGCGGAGCTCGAAAGAACAGCCAAAGCAAGAGCAAGTGGACGGCGAGCGACACGCCGACCCATGCCGCGTGCTCCGCCGCGCGTTTCGCCGAAGCGCGCATGTCGTCGAGCGCGAAGCGCAGATCGTGCACGAACGACTTCGGCGCGACGCCCGTCGTGAACTCCGCGAGTCCGATCCCGATCGAAGCTCCCGCGCGCACGACACGCGGTCGATTCTCGCGTTGACCGTCGACGCGATAACTCGCACCGTCGATCGGAACGAGCAGGAGGCGTCCGTCGGGTTGCAACGTGATCTTGAGGTGACGCTTCTCGACGCCGCCCGCCTCGATCTGCAGGTCGACGTGCGAGCTGCTCCCGATCATGACGCGGTGATGGATGTCGAAATACCGCCGCCCATCCGGGGACTCGAGCCATGCGACCGAGTTCTCCGAAGTGTCCGAACGATCCACCGACAACGCCGCCGATGGTGGCTCGACGGCGCTTGCACCCTCTGTGCCAGGCTGGTCCTTCATGCAAAGGCGATTCGAGGTCCTGCGACCCCAGGGCGACGGTCGCTGCATCGACTATAGCAGGTCGGGGCGGGGACTCGGCTAGTCGGAGTGACGGCGAACAGATGCAGTGTCGACGGCCAGCAGCGGCTTCGTTTCACGCGCTAGCGCTATGGTGCCGGCATGATCGGGTTGACAGCTTCCCTCTTGCTGGCACTTCAAGGCCAGATCGTGACCTGTGCGGACAACAAGCCGCTGAACGAGCCGCCTTGTAGTTACGTGGTCACGCAGAACCAGAAGGGGCTGATCCAGCCCGACGACGCCGTGGTCGCGTGGCTGCGCGCCAAACACAACGGTGGCGCCGTTCCGATCCGACACTTCCTCGCGGGACCGCGGGTCATCAACGATACTTATGGGCTGTTCTTCTACGACCCCGACGGTGGCTTCGTTGCCGCCTATGAGAAGGCCTACGGCTATCAGCTGCACGGCTACCGCAACGGCGTGATGGTCGTGCGGCACGAAGATGGGACTCTGTTCTCGGCGCTGACCGGGCTCGGCATCGAGGGCCCGCGTAAGGGTCACTCCCTGCCGAGGATCGCGAGCATGACCACGACTTGGGGGCATTGGATGCTCTTGCACCCCGAATCGACGGCCTACGACCTGTTCGATGGCAAGCGCTATCCAATCGTCGACCTGCCGTCCGAACCGACCACGGAGAGCGTGCAGAGCCGAGGTGAGGTCGATTCACGGCTGCCAGCGGGCACACGGGTTCTCGGTGTCTCGGTGAACGGCGAGCGCATGGCATTCCCGCTCGACGGCTTGCCGGAACGCGCGGTCTTGCGTGACAAGGTCGGTGGATGGACCGTAGTCGTGTTCTGGTACGGGCCGACCCACACCGCGGTGGCGTGGCGGGCGGTTCAAGACGGTGTGCTACTCGACTTCCACGTGGATCCGATCGGGCCCGCGACCGCTCCCTACAAGGATCGCAACACCAGCACTCGGTGGTCCTTGGCGGGTCGGGGCATCGACGGTCTGCTGCGCGGGGAAGAGCTCACTTGGGTCGACAGCATCCAGTGCAAGTGGCTCGCCTGGTCGGCCGAGCACCCGGAGACCAAGGTTCACGGGATGGGAAAGCCCAGCGCCGGTAAGCCCAGCAGTGAGCCCGGCAAAGCAGTGGAGCCTGCGACACCAACGGACGCGAAGAAGCGCCGGACTGCGCGGGAACCTCGGCCGTTCGGTAGCGGGCGGCTGGTCAGTCCTGAAAGGCTGGGTTCGCTCCCTGGAACGTTCGCGAAGGACGCGACCCTCGTCCTCGAGGTGTCCGGCCACGACGACGAAACGGTCACCGCCGCCGCCACCAAGGTGCTGCGGTCCGGGCTGGCGCTCGGCTACTGGTTCTCGATCGGGCGCAACGAAGCGCTTGCCGATGCGCATCCCGAGTGGGTGGCGACCTTGCAAGGTCACGAGGATTGGCGGCGGGACCATCCCAGCGCGGCTGTACCACGCGACGGCGAAGTCACCGTGGCGTGGCCTTGGGTTCCGATCCGCTACGCAGAAGCGTTCAACGTGCACCTCGAGCTCCTACGTCGTCGCCTCGACAGCCTGCCGGTTGCCGACACGGTCTTCCTCAACGACCTCCAGGGTCCGCCATCCGCTTGCGGCTGTGGGAACGTGCTGTGTCGCTGGGCCACGGACTACACCCTGCAGGGTGCCGACGCGAAGCGCCGCGCCACGCCGCTGGGCCCGGATGCCGCCGCTCGCTTCGTGAGTGCCGTGCAGCGGATCGCGAAGGGCAGCTGTGTGATCCCTGTCTGGGTGACCGAGTGCGAGGATGCCGACACGGTCGCGGACGGTGCCTGCCACGGGGTTGGTTGCTACCGCGGTGCGTGTTGGCGCGAGTTCGACAAGCAGTTCGCCCCGTTGCGCGTGGCGAGCTCCGAGATCGCACTGCTGTTGCCGTACGAGGCGTTCGGTCGGGATCTCCCTCGCTTCGAGCCGAGAGCGGCTTGGGTCCACTTTGCGGTGCAGCACCTACGTGACCGTGAGCAGCAGCACGGCAGGCCGTTGCCGACGTCGGACTTGGTCGCCGTCCTGCAAGGCTATGGACATGCGGACGTCGATGCTCAGATCTCCGCTGCGAAGGCGGCCGGCGTCAGCAGGATGTTGATCGCCGAGCACGCGATCCCACAGAGCTTCGAAGCGCGACTGCGGAAGTGAACTTCAGTCCTGCTGACCCGGCGCCGCCGTGCGCATCTGCTCCTGGAGCCGCGCGTGGTCGGCCGCTCGGCGTTCGACGGTTTGGAGGTCGCGGAGCATCGACTCGTCGCGAGAGGCGGCGTAGGCGCGCTCGATCGCTTGGCGTGCTTCGGGGAAGCGGTCCAGGTAGAGCAACGCGATGCCTCGATTGTAGGCGGCCACATACTGTTGCTCGGCCAGCTCGCCGCTTGCCATTTGTTCGGCGGCTTCGAATTGCTCGAGCGCCAGCGTCCAGTTGCCGGCGCGTGCGTAGCCGTTGCCGAGCTGGATCTGCGGTAGGTCATCGCTCGTCAGGAGCCTGACGAACGCGTTCTCGCGATGGGGAGCGATGCGAAGAAGGTAGCGATCCACGACCTTGCTGCGAGCCGCGGACAGCAGCGCTGCGTGGTCGATGTGTGGCGGTTCGCCGACCTTCGACTCGACCTGACTCGACGTCGACTCATCGATGTCGATGCGGTCGAGGATCTCGTTTCCATCGTTCGACTTGGCGATGATGGTGACGCCGACGAGGGCACGCGCTTGGCGAACGCGGACGTGCTCGACTTCCTGGTCGGGATTCTTGGCGTTCTTTCGTTCGACGGTCGACACGTTCTCGATGACTTCGTGCTGGCGGATCGTGCCTCCGATCACCAGCTGTGCGAGTTGCCATTTGGCCAGAGGGGTGTCCGGCTCGTTCGCGAGGCTCGGATAGCGGCGCATGTCGTCGATCAAGCGATCGACGTCCCGCCGATCGACGAGATCGAAATGCTCCTCGGTGGCTTGAGTCGGCATCGAACGCAGGGCGTCCGACAGTTCGGTGACGAACGCGTCACACGCAGCGCCATCGAAGCGATCGATCGCGATTCGTTGATAGCGCGCGAGATCGAACTCCGCCGGTCGAAGCACAGAAGTTTGAAAGCTCTCGTGGGATGCACAGCCCATCCATGGCCACGAGCTGGCGAGAGCGAGCAGGATCAGGTGTCGTCGCATCCAGGATGGATCGACCAAGTCACGATCGCGGCCTGATCCCGATCGGCAATGCCGCTGCCAAGGCGCGAAATCGTCATGGCAGCGGGCGGGCAGGACGCGGTCAGAGGCCGATCGTCATTCGGTATGCCTCGGTCGTCACCAGCCCTAGCGGGTTGCTTCCGGGCGATGCGACGAGCCATTGAGCGCCGACGATTGCATCGATCAACGAAACGTCGTTGGGGATCACCAATGTGAGCGTGCCGTTACCGGCAGAGTCGACCGGCGCAGCGAGGAAGGTCAAGAAATCACCGTAGAGCACGGAGCCCGACATACCTGCCGAATCCAAGTCCACAGCGGGGACGCGATCCGCGAGGCCGATGCCGAGGATGCCTGCGAGCGCGGGTACGTTGCCATTGCCGACCGCATGGCTCAGATTGAGGATCACGGAGTAGCCGACCCGCGTGCTGGTGCCGACGTGGCTGGCACTGGGCGTCATTCCGTCGAACACCCCGAAACCAGGCGTCCCGTAGATGTGCGTCGTGCCCTGACTGAAGAACTCGTCAGCGCCCATGTCGAGCTGCCCAACCGCGGTCGGTCGAAGGTCGCCTTCGTAGTCGAACTTGAATACGGTCGTCGACGAACTCGCGTCAATGCATGGCGACCCTTTCGTCAACTTGTAGTGAGGCCGTGACAGCTTGGGATTGGCGAACAGGTTCCCCGTCCCTGGGTGCAGCATCGCGGACGAGCAAGTGTACTGCATGCTGACTGCCGTTCCCGAGACGTCGGGCGTCGCGTTGTTGTCGAGGATGCCGCTATCGAACAGCAACTTCGTTCCTGCGCTGTCGATTGCGACGCGCTGGTTGTCCGCGACCGTTGTCGAATGGACGTTGATCGTGCTCGTGCCGCGCGCGTAGAGACCCTGGCGTGCAGCACTGACGAGCATGGCGTTTTCGACCGCGACACTCATGACCTTCCCGTCGTTCGTGATTCGCATGGCCGGTCCGTTGCTGTCGCGCGATACGTCGCGCGAGGACAAGAACGCCCCCTGAGTGGCGGTGCTGAACGTCAGGGAGTAGTTCTCTTCGCAACGCTCGATGCGGTTGTCGGCACACTGAATCCCCCAAGCCGGCGGATTGCTGGGATCGCCGTCGATGATCATACGAATGCCGTAGTAGGTCGAACTCGCGATCCAGTTCTTCTCGATCGTGACCGTGTTGTGGTTGCTGCTGGGAACTCCATTGACGTAGATGCCGCTGTCACACTGGTAGAACGTCGACTTGATGACGCCGAAAATGCCAGCGCCGTTCAGCGTCGCTTCTGCGCCGCCGAACGTGCACCGTCGGAACGCGCATCGATTGGCGGTCGCCTGAATGTTGGCGGTGTCACCGCTTTGGACGACGAAGCCGCGGTTGCAGTTCTCGAAGCGTGTCGTTTCGACGGACAGTTGAGCTGACGATGCTTTGGTTGCTTTTAGGATCAAGCCTTCGAGGGTTGTCGCGGAAATCTCGGACTTCACGAACGAGGCTCGCAGAAACCCCGTGCCGCTGGCGGCGAAGTACGCACCATTGTTCGACTTCTCCATTCGGCATTTCTCGAGGATGAACTCGACGGTGGACGACGAAGCGAATACCGCTGTGCATGCGTCCTGTCCGCTGAACGCGACATTCGCGACCCAGACGGATTGAGTCACGCCGCGGGGGGCGACTTCGATGCCGTATTTGCCGCCCACGAGTTCGAGCGATGCAATCCGGGAAGCGACGATCTTCGTTTGATCGAGGACGATGGTCGACTGGTTGGTGGTACCGATCAGCCTCGGAAGCGAACGCCCTTGTCCGATGAGGTGAACCCGATCCGGAAGGACGATCGGCGACTTGATCACGTAGGCCTGGTTGCCAGCCACGAATAGCGTGTGGGTCTGCGTGCCCGGCGGTTTCGGGATTTGTGAAAGCGAATAGGCAATCGTCTTCCACGGCTGAGCTACCGTTCCGCCTGTCGGCGTGTCCAGGCCGAGCAAGCCATCGACGTAGTAGTCGGTTGCGGACGCGCGCCCGCAGAGACAACAGAAGAGAGAGAGCAGGCAAAGCGCTGCAGCGCGCATCGAGAAGACGGGTTTCTGCTCGAGGTATTGCATGGTGGGACCTCGTGGGATTCGGATTGAGATGAACGATGTATGGGGCAACTGCGAGCATACGCCAATTCGCCCATGTGCGCAGCGGTCTCGGTTCCGAGTGCTAGCAGCGTGTTGAAGAAACCGGCACGCGGCGAGTGCGTGGTTTCGCCGTCTCGGTGGCTACCGAAAACGCGGGTGAATCGTGGATTCGGCGAGGCTTTCGTTCCACGAACGCGGTTCGCGCTCCGCGATGAGCTGCCCCGCGTCCATCTGCGTCGACTCACGCGGTGTGATGGTCGAGATCCAATCCATCGCCGACGGGGATGTAGCGCTGCACATGTATTGAACGCGTGCGGCGACGCTCCAGGATGGATGCATGAACCTCAAGTTGGTCGCCCTACTCCTCGTACTGGCCCTCGGAGTGGTCGGGCTCTTTTGGAAGCAAGCGCGTCGAGAGCCGCTGCACGTATCGGGGTTCGTCGAGGCGGACGAAGTGAGAGTCGGTTCTCGTGTCGGCGGTCGTGTCGCGCGTGTGCTCGTCGAAGAGGGGCAGTCGGTCGACAGGGGGACGGTCCTCGTCGAACTCGAGCCCCACGACCTGCTGGCTCAACGCGAACGAGCGGTTGCCGATCTCGCACGCGCCAAGGCCGAGCATGCACGACTCGTCGCTGGTCCTCGCTCTGAAGAAATCGCCGCCGCCACGGCTCGGCGCGACCAGATTGCGGCGGATTTGAGCCGCCTCGTCGACGGTCCGCGTGCACAAGAACTCGTGGCTGCCCGGGCGCGTGTCGTGCTTGCCGAGGCGCAGCTCGAGTTGTCGCGGCAAGAGTTCGCGCGCGTCAAGTCGCTTCACGAAGAAGGGATCTCCAAGGATGCAGACTACGACCAAGCGACGAGTTCGCTTCGCGTCGCAGAACAAACCGCTGCAGTTCGTAAATCCGAACTCGCGCTTCTCGAAGAAGGTACTCGCAAGGAAGAGATTGCCGCAGCACGGGCAAAGCTCGCCGAGAGTCAGGCGACGCTCGAGCAACAATCGAACGGATATCGCCAAGAAGACATCGACGCGGCGGCGGCAGTGGTCGCTTCTGCGCAGGCCGGCATCGATGTCATCGAGCGACAGATCGAAGAGTTACGTGTCACGTCTTCGGTCGAGGGAATCGTCGAGGCGATCGACCTTCGCCCTGGCGACATCGTCGCGCCCAATGCACCGATGCTGTCGATTCTCGATCGCAGTCACCTCCGTGTTCGCGCCTGGGTTCCGGAGCGCTCGCTCGCGCTCAGGATCGGGCAGAAGCTCCGCGTTACGCTCGATGCGTTCGAGGGAAGGGACTTCGAAGGGCGCGTCGCGTTCGTCGCACGGCGTGCCGAGTTCACGCCGTCCAATGTGCAAACCCCGGAGGAGCGATCGAAGCAGGTGTTTCGCATTCGCGTCGATCTGTTGTACGACAGTGAGACCCCATCGCGCGAGGCGTTGTCAAGTGACGCATCATCAAGTGGCGCATCATCAAGTGACGCAAAGTCGCTTCGAGATGTGATTCGGCCCGGTATGGGGGCGGACGTTTGGCTCGAAACTGCGCGTGACGGCGCGGGGAACTGATGTGAGCGGCGTCGCGTCGTCATCACGGTCATCGCGTGTGCGGCACGTGCCCGCTATTCGCGTAGAAGGGCTGACGCGCAAGTTCGGTGAACGTACTGTCGTCGATCATGTCGATTTCACCGTCGATCGCGGCGCGATCTTCGGCCTGCTCGGTCCAAACGGCAGCGGCAAGTCGACGATCATTCGCATGCTGTGCGGCGTGCTGCGACCCACGAGTGGCAAGGCGACGGTGCTCGATGTCGATGTCGCGTCGAATCCAGAGTCCATCAAGCGCCGCATTGGCTACATGTCACAGGCATTCAGCTTGTACGGCGACTTGTCGGTACGCGAGAACCTCGAGTTCTACGGCCGCATCCACGGGTTGGATCTAGGAACGATTGCATCGCGCATGCAGACGGTCGTCGACTTGACGGGCATCGGCGATCGCATGAGCCAGCTCGCTCGCACGCTTTCGGGAGGATGGAAACAACGGCTCGCGCTCGCGTGCTCACTCGTGCACGACCCTGAGCTGCTCTTCTTGGACGAGCCGACGGCAGGTATCGACCCTGTTGCGCGACGCGACCTTTGGGACCTGTTGTTTGCGCTCGCTGGACGCGGGGTCACGCTCTTCGTCACGACGCATTACATGGACGAAGCCGAACGCTGCACCGAAGTCGCGTATCTGCATCAATCGCATCTACTCGTCTGCGGTCGCCCGGAAGAGCTCAAGCGGCTTCCGGCTGTCACGCCACACGGCACGCACCGCGTCGAGTTGTCGATGCAACGTCCCGCCGAGTTCCTTCCTGCGCTCCGTGCGGTGGATGGTGTGCATGATGCGACGCTGTTCGGCGAGACCGTCCACCTGCTCGTCGATGATGGTGTCGACGGTGAAGCGCTTCGCCACGCGGTGACGTCGGAGGCGCTACGCGAAGAGGATTCGACGAAGTCGCCGTTGCGAGCCGGGACCTCGCTCGAGATGCGGCGAATCAAACCGACGCTCGAAGACGTGTTCGTCACGCTTTCGCGGACCGCCAGTGATGGAGTCCGTCGTGACACGGATCCGTGCGAAACTCGAGGTCACGAACCCGTGATTCGCGAGGAAGCGTCGGGCTCGACGGCGGAGATCGAAGAGGATTCCACGGCGGTCGGTCGACGCGCGGCGCAGTCCGACGGGCGCAACGGACCATTGCATGGTCTGCTCGCAATGCTCCTCAAAGAGTCCGCTCACATTCGCCGCGAACCCGCGACGCTCTTCTTCATGTTCGTCATCCCGATCTTGCAGACGGTGATCTTCGGGTATGCGATCAAGACGGAGATCGAGAACATTCCTGTCGTCGTATTCGACAGCGATGGCCGTGCTGCCGGTCGGGATCTCTCGAAGGCCTTCGACAATGCCAAGACATTCGACGTGCGCGAGACCGTTTTCGACGACGAGAGTTTTCGGCGGGCATTGACGTCCGGGAGTGCGAAAGTCGGCGTACGCATACCGCCGGACTACACCGAAAACCTTTTGCGTGGCAAACAAGCCTCGATCCAAGTTCTGATCGACGGTAGTGATTCGTCCACGGCGAGTACCGCGATGACTGCGACGCAATTGCTCGGCGTCGACTTGTCACGCACATTGTCGTTTCGCTTCCTCGATGCGAAGAATGAAGCGCCGACGCGCGATGCTTATGGAAGCGCCGCGATGCCTGTCGAGATGCGCACGCGACTACTCTTCAATCCGGATCTCGACAGTGCGCACTTCTTCGTTCCGGGCCTCGTCGCCATCATTTTGCAGCTGGTCACGTTGTTCTTGACTGCATTCGCGATCGTCCGTGAACGCGAACTCGGAACGCTCGAGCAGCTCTTCGTGACGCCGGTCAGTCGCGCGGGGCTCGTGCTCGGCAAGTTGGTTCCCTACGCGATCGTCGGCGCGATCGAGCTGGTCCTCGTGCTCGTCGTCATGGTGTTTTTGTTCGGGGTGCCGATTCGTGGGGATCTTGCGCTGTTGATCGCTCTGTCGAGCCTGTTCGTCGTGACGTCTCTCGGGATCGGGTTGCTCGTATCGACGCTCGCGAAGACGCAGCTCCAGGCCATGCAGTTCGCGTTCCTCGTCTTGCTTCCGTCGGTCTTGCTATCCGGCTTCATGTTCCCGCGTGACGAGATGCCTTTGCCCATCTGGGCGGTCAGTCACGCGTTGCCGGTCACGTACTTCATCGAGATCTTGCGAGGAATCGTCCTCCGCGGAGCCGACTTCGTCGACCTGACACCGAGCATCGCGGGGCTCGCGATCTGCTGCATCGTGATTCTCGGAGCCAGCGTGATGCGGTTCCGCAAACAGCTCGACTGACGGCCGCATCTGCCCGAAGCGACCCTGGCACGAATCACGCGCGAAAGTACGGGGTTTTGACCCTGGCACGAATCACGCGCGAAAGTACGGAGTTTTGACCCTGGCACGTTTCACGCACTTGTGTGGCTGGAGCGGCGGATGCCCATACTCTGATCGATCGGGACGTACTCCTCGAAGGCGAACTCATGAACTCACGAATGCACTCCGCGTTGCCGGTCGTCGTTACTTGGTCTCTTTTGCTCGGGTTGGTCGGGTTGCCGTCGTGTACGTCTGGGCCGAAGCGAGGGGACGGTGCGATCGAGTACGCCATCGCGATTCATGGCGGTGCCGGGACGATCGATCGGAATGCGCCTGCCGAGCGCTTGCAGGCGTATCGAGAGGCCATGACCCGGGCGTTGACCTTGGGCCGCGACATGCTCGCGGCGGGGAGTTCGGCGCTCGATGTATGCGAAGCAGTGGTCCGCACGCTCGAGGACGACCCGCTCTTCAACGCGGGCAAGGGCGCGGTATTCAATGACGCCGGGCAGCACGAACTCGACGCGTCGATCATGGACGGGTCGACACTGCGGTGCGGAGCTGTCGCGGGCGTGCGCACCGTCCGTCATCCGATCACGCTCGCGCGTAAGGTGATGACCGAGACGAGGCATGTCCTCCTTGCGGGCGACGGTGCCGACGCCTTTGCAAAGGGCATGGGCGTCGAGCTCGTCGAGAACTCGTGGTTCGATACGCCGCGCCGTCGCCGTTCGCTCGAACGAGCGCTCGAGCAACGCGATCGCCGCGGCGCGCTCGTGCCGCCGCGTGATCGACGCCTCGACTATGGCACGGTTGGTTGTGTCGTGCGCGATCGTCAGGGCAATCTCGCTGCCGCGACGAGCACCGGTGGCATGACGGCCAAGCGATGGGGGCGCATCGGTGATTCGCCGATTCTCGGTGCAGGCAATTACGCGGACAAGAATGCAGCGATCAGCTGCACGGGAACGGGCGAAGAGTTCATCCGCCACGCCATCGCGCGCTCGGTCACGGCGCGGATGGAGTTCGGTGGCCGGTCGCTCGAAGACGCGGCCCATGCCGTCGTGCACGACGTCCTGCGCAAAGGCGATGGCGGTCTGATCGCTGTCGACAAGGACGGAAACATTGCAACGCCGTTCAACTCGTCAGGCATGTATCGCGCAATGGCAGACTCGCGCGGACGCTTCGACATAGCGATCTTTGCGGATGAGAAGTGAGACGAAGTGAGAGACAGGGACTGCTGATCGCGATTTGCCGAACTCCCGGTTCGACCGTGAAAGAAGATCCGTACGTTCGCGTCCGAGCCGAGTGACATGAGCGAGCGCCAACGATGGACCGCGCCGGAATCCGCGCCCGAGGAACCTGACCACTCACGGTTGGACAGGGGCGATGTCCCGAGCGTGCCGAATCTTCGCGACTATCCCGCTGTTCCTCGTGGCACGATCGCGGCATTGACACTGATCAGCGAGGGCCTCTGCGGCATCGTTGCTGCGTTTGCTTCGCTGGTCACCTACGCCTCGTCAGACTCGAACGCGATCATTCGGGGCTTGGTCGAGTCCGCCTGGATTCTCCTGATTCCAGCGGCGGCGTGTTGTGCGCTCATGTTTCTACGTAGCCGGACAGCGATCCACGTACTGCTGTGTCTATGCGGGGCTACGGCGAGCCTGCTCCTCCGGGTGTGGCAATCGGCGCACTAGCGCGACCCGTCCTGTTGACTTCGATGCACGCCTCAGTGCAACTCTCGAACCCAATACACGACGCTCCCACGTTCGCGTTTGACGTTGGGTGGCATGGAATCGCCGCGAAGCACGAAGACGACGCGTTTCCCCTCGGTGCGCAATGTCGCATCGAGCTTCGCCTTCCCTTCGTCTGAGAACGTCGGTGGAATGGGATACGCCGAAATGAGCAGGAGTCCCTTGATGGGAGGCATGCCATCAAACGTGATCGATTCACCTGAGAGTGGTGACGGAACGATCATCGGATTCTTGGCGAGACCAAGGCCATACACGCCATAGCCCTCATCGCTGCCGCGCCGTTCATACGTCCAGAAGCGAATGGGATCGCGCCCTGGTGGCGCATCGCATCGGATCTCGCCATCGACGAGTTGCGCGCTCGCCGGCGCATCACCATCCCAGGCCGAGGCGTCGCCCGTGAAGATCCACGCCGATGGTCCGAGTCGTTCCAGAAGCTCGGCCGAGTAGGCTTCGGGTCGTGCACTGGCTGCTTCGCGCACGCTCGGCGCGCATGCAGTCGAGAGCAACAGGGTGCACCATGCGATGCGAGAGCTGTGCGTGATCGAACACATGTGCATCAGTCCGAGCCTCGTTCGAGCATCTTGGCGAGCGTCTTGGGTGCGACGTGGCGGTAGCTTTCGGTGATCCACTCTTCGAGTCGTGCCTGCGTGACGGACGGGCGCTTGTCGAACTTGATGTAGACCCAATCGGACTTGCCCAAGCCGTACCCGGCGGGTTCTGCCCAATCCTCGGGAAGGATGTGTGTCGCCGACTCCGGCAGTTTCACGCAGAGGAACACGCCGGTCTTCGGCTGTTCGACGCCGAAGAAGACGAAGACCTTCTTCCGCACCTTGGCGACCGTTTCGCCCCATGGGTGATCCTCCCACGCTTCGGGAAGAGACAGCGAGAAGTCGACGAGTCGTTCGAAGAGTGTCTTTCGTTTGGCGGCCATCGTGGCGGCCAGCATAGCCCGCTGAGGCGATAGACTCTGCTTTGTCGAGGCACGCTGTCTCGTCGATTGCGAATCGGGGCGAGGAGGATATCTTTCCGCCATGATGGACGACGACTCGAACAGCATGGCACCCGCACGGCGTGCTCTCGATTGGTTGTCGTCCGGTGACCCGGCGATTCGTTGGCAAGCCATGCGCGATCTCGGCAATGCATCGACCGACGTGGTTGCAGCAGAGCGCGCACGCGTGGCGAGCGAGGGTTGGGGCGCTCGGGTGCTTGCGATGCAGCAACCCGATGGCACGTGGGGCGGTGTCGCGTGGAATCGAGGGTTCGATTCGACCATGCACGCATTGATGTTGCTGCGCGAATTCGGACTCGATCCAGGTTCGGGAGAAGCGCGCCGCGCCGTGAGCCTCGTCAATCAACACGTCACGTGGAGTGGGTGCGGTCCGCAGGAGTGCGCCGACCATGGCTTCTTCGAAGGCGAAACCGAACCGTGCATCAATGCGCAAGTGGCGGCCGTCGGTGCCTACTTCGGCCAGGATGTCGATGCACTCGTCGCGCGCTTGTTGACCGAGCAACTCGAAGATGGTGGATGGAACTGCGAGGCGGAGTACGGGTCGACGCGGTCGTCGTTTCATACCACGATCTGCGTAGTCGAGGCGCTCCTCGAGTACGAGCGAAGCAAAGCAGCAAGCCCCGCGGTCGTCGAGGCGAGGCAATGCGGCGAAGAATATCTGCTCGAACGTCGACTCATGCGTCGGCGCTCGACGGGTGAACAGATCTGCGATCGAAAGGCGTCGATCCCCTGGACGAGCATGATGCACCCGTCTTGGTGGCACTACGACGTGCTACGCGGCCTCGACCACCTGAGGAACGCGGGACGGAAATTCGACGATCGCATTCGAGAAGCCCTCGATTGCGTCGCATCCAAACGCGATTCGAACGGGCGGTGGCCATTGGGCGCGCGACTCGAAGGCCGTATGCCGGTCGATTTCGACGAGGCACCAGGGAGCCCGAGTCGTTGGAACACGCTTCGCGCGGCGCGCGTGCTCGCTTGGGCGACTTCGTAGCGACAGGTCAGCGTGATGTACTTGATCCTTGCATCGTTCATGAGCGCCGTGTGGACGACAGCTGCCTACTTGGCGGTCATGGCAATTCTGGGTGGGATCCTGCGCTTCTTTGCGGATCGCGGTCGCTATCCCCGCCTCGAGTATCCCGATCCAGAATTCGAGCCCGTAGCCACGGCGCACGATCGGCGACGCTACTACTTGGCGAACCTGTGTGCGCTCGTGGTCGGCATCGCGGTGGGTGCACTTCTGTGGTGGACGTCTCCCGCCAACACTGTGCCAGCGCTCTGGCGGGTCTCGATGTACGACGACCGCGGCGGAAGGCTGCTCGGACCGTTCTTCTTGATGCTTGCGGCGGGTTGCTACACCGTCCCCTGGTTCGCGGATCGTTTGGTCGAACCGGGGCCGCTGCGATACATCTTGTGGCAGTCCGCGTCACGCATGGGGTTGACTGGGCTCGATCTGCGTCCGGTCATGCGTGCGACGGCGTGGATCATCGGTGGGCTCGCGATCCTGATGCACTACGCCATGCGCAGTCAGCACACGACGATGACGACAGGCGGAGTCACGTATCGCGATTGGCCTTGGGAGAGCGAGATCCATCATGCTTGGAAGGACGTCAAGGACATCCGCATCGTGCGCACGTTCGAAGCGATGACGGGCAGCATCGTCGCGCGACCACATCTCGGGATCGAGTTCGTTGGTGGTGATGTGATGCACGTCGGCCGCCGCATGACGATGCCACTGGAGTTTTGGGTCGAAGCAGCGAAGATCGCCTCGGAGAAGAGCGGAGTCGCCGTGCGGCACGTCGAGCGCGATTGAGATTTCTTCGGCGAGCCTGGAACCAGGGATCGATCGGGACGTTTCGCGCCCCCCGTTCCCGATTCTTGACCCGAGTACCCGACTCCCGATCCCATGAAGCTCTCGATTGCATTCTTGGCTACCACTTTTCTCGCGCCGAGCCTTCTCCACGCCCAAGGCCAGATGGCCATGCCCGACTACTCGGGTACGTTCTCGAGCCCGTCGGAGACGCATGGTTTCTGGCTGCAAGCTCCCGTCGATTTCGAGATCACGGGTCTGCGAGTTCCGGATGAGAAGCAATCGGGCAAGCAGAACATCGCGGTCTACGTCCGTGATTCGATTTCTTCGAGTGCGACGACCGCCACTCCGTTGTTCTTCAGCGGGGGGACCAGCAGCACGCAGATCCTCCCCTGCAGCATCAAGGTCGCGAAGAGCAAGTACCTCGTAGTTCTCGGATGTGGTGGTGATGCTGCACAGCAGCACAGCTCTGACAGTGCCAGCGGCTACGCGGCGCAGATCTTGGGGCAGTGGGCGACCTTGTCGCGTGTCCAGACGAGCACGAACCTCATCAACCTGCAGGGCGGCGGTGCGTGGACTGCCGACACCACGAGTGCGAGAGGCATCGGCCGCGTCGAGGTCTACATCAAAGATCAACCTGCGCTGCCGCCGATTGCGCGAGCGGAGGGCTTCGGAACGAGTTCGACGAGCAGGCCGATCGGCAATGCGTATGTCGAAAACACGCCGTTCAATTTCATGTATCGGCATCCCAGTCAGATTCGTGGCTACTGGTTCCGGGCGCCGACATCGTTCGTCGTCACGGGGTTCGAAGTTCCGAACGAGAACGCCGCTCCCGAGCAGGTCATCGCCTTCTACACATTCACAA
Organism: Planctomycetota bacterium; assembly: GCA_020426005.1. Lineage (GTDB taxonomy): Bacteria > Planctomycetota > UBA1135 > UBA1135 > JACKHW01. The sequence goes on from JAGQQW010000025.1 coordinate 28,312, forward strand.
AGGATCCAGGAAACTTCTTTCTGCCAACGGCGAGCGATCTCAAGTTCTTCACCCCTGCTCCCGTTCCGTCGAATCGTGTCATCCAACCAGCATCGCCGATCATCGTGTTGCAGGGTGAGTGGGTGGTCGTGGCCGGTGCGTGCAAGGATGCAACGACTTACAACTCCTCGTACAGCAGTGGCGGCATGAACATGAGCGTCCTGGGGAACGCGTTTACTGCCGAGCGAGTGCTCATTCAGGACGACCCGCTCAAGAACGCTGGTCTCGGGAGGATTCAGTTCTCGACCGGGTTCTGTGGTCGAGTACGCCTGCACGTCGCAGGTCAGGATCGATTCCCGCCGTTCAAGACTCCCGATCTGGCTACCACGGCGCCGCCTCTGATAGGTACGACGTCGAAGCTCGAGCTGCGATCCAACACCGAGGCTACGTTCGGGATCGTTCTCGGAAGCACGCAGCGCCTGTCCGCCAGCATCCCGACGCCCTACGGAGATCTCTGGGTTTCTCCGAGCTTCTTCGCAACGTGGCTCATTCCGTCACGCTCCGGTGAACTGGAGTTGGCGATCCCCAACGACACGAGCCTTTACGGGACACAGCCCGCGTGGCAAGGACTGACGATCGATGTATTGCAGTCGGTTTATTCCATGACGAATGGAGTCGAGTGGACCATCGGGGGCCGACTCAACTGAGTCGGCTCCCGCGACGCGATCGAAGGGACACGCGTTTCATGCGCGCGGATCACTTCTTGATCACGTTTCACTTCTTGATCACGTTGCTGACGAAGTTGTCGCCGAAGCCGTTGAACACGAACTGCGGCGTGAACCACGCCGAGTAGATGTAGGCGTTGACGTTGAAGTTGAGCGTGAACGGCGGCATCACTTGCTGGACGATCGCCGTGCCTGTCGAGGTCGATGTTTGCACGACGACCGGTGGGAAGAAGGGCACCGATAGACTGATGTCGGTAAGGGCATCGAGCACGACACCGGAGTTGCTGCCGCTCATGAGCAGCACGACGAAGTGACCCTTGTGGGACGGTGCCGTCACACAGATCTGAGCGTTCATGCCGTTCTTCGCGAACCACTCGGCGTATCCACGCCACGCAGGACCGTCTCGATTGGCGGTGCGAGGATCGAGATAGTCGAGGTAGCGCCCGTTGCCAGCGTAGATGTTGACGGGACGCGCCGGCGTCAGGACACGGCCGTTGTTGGTCTCGACCGACTCCGTGATGGCGTTGTTGGCATCGACGACGGCTCCGATATGGAAGTTGCCGGGCCCCGTGAGGCAATAGGGCGTACCGAACGACACCGGGAAGGTCTGCCGTGCACCAGGACCGAGGGCCGGAGTCGAGAACGTATCGAGCACGTCATCGGCGACCTCGGCGTTGGTGTCGCGGGACCACACGATCGCCGAGAGATTGGCCGGCGCCGCAACGGTCCCGTTGTTGATGACCGTGACCATCACCGTGTACCGCGCTGCCGCATCCCACGTCGTGCGCGAGTCCGCGGGTGAGATGCTCAAGACCTCGAGATCGGGGAGGTTCGCGCCTTCGACGACCTTCTGGTGGAAGACACCGCGTCCGTGTGTGAACAGATAGAGATCGTCGTTCGACCACTCGAGTTCGAAGATCGAGACGTCTGCTGGTGTCACCGATCCGGTCCACGTCGCTCCGTCGTCCTCGCTCACGAGCAAGCCGACTTCGGTTGCCGCATAGAGCCAGCCCGACTTCTTGGAGTGAACCTTGATGTCGCGGACCGGCACGCTCGGGAAGCTCGAGATCGGCGAGAACGTGTTCCCACCATCCGTGCTGCGCCACACGTTGTTCGATGTGAACCCGCCGTAGACGACGAAGATGCGGTTCGCATTCGAAGGGTCGATCAGGATGCGCGAGATGTGTCGAATCGGAAGCGACGCTTGCCCACGACGCGTCCAAGTCGGGTTTGCCGATAACGCGTTGGTCGTCGAATAAACGCCCTCGAAGCTGTGGCCGACCCATACGACGTTGGAGTTGCCGACCTGCACATCGATCGCGGAGATCGGAGCATTGGTCGCGAGCGGTGGTTTGATCGGCGTCCATGCAGGCCCCGTCAGCAGCACCTCGTCGTTGGGTGTGCGAGCATCGTTCGTGCGCCAGAGCTGCACCGTGCCGACCAAGAGGCGGTTCGGATCGTTGGGGTCCATCACCATCGGTGCAATGAACTGCGACTGGCGGTTCTTGGAGTCCGTGATGATGTAGCCAGGCTTCTTCTCGTTGGTCGGCGGATAGCTGCGGGCGACGCCGTTGATGTATTCGAGCTTGCCATTGATGCTGCGATTCACGGCAGCGAACTGTGTGCTTCCGTAGATGTAGCTCGTATTCACGGGATCGCACGCCGAATAGCTGCCGTCGCCGAACGCCGTGCCTTCCCAGCGCGCTTTCGTGTCGTCGCGCAGACTGCAGCCGATGTCTTGGGAACCGACATAGGTCAGGCCACTCGTCGGCTGACGAGAGCCCGCATAGTGTTGCTGGATGTGAAGCGTCGCATTGAGATTCGCGCACGTCACCTGGGACGCGAGAATGTCCTGGCACGAATACACGCCGCCGTCACTGCAGATGTAAGCGCGCTTGTTCGAAGCGCCGTTGTACCCGGGGTCGTTCAACACGACGTGGAAGTCGAGGTATGCCGTGCTGAGCGACGTGTGCTGGAGTTCGGCGAAGTTGGCACCGCCGTCGAACGATCGCGCCATGTTGACCGTGCCGGCGATGATCACGTCGTTGGCGGGGTTACTGTCGCGCGGTGTGGGGGCGATCCAGAGCGTATTGTTGTACGAGACCTGCGACGGGAAGACGTGGCCGCGCTTGATCTCGACGAAGCTCGCGCCGCCGTCCGTGCTGCGATACAGCGCGACGGTTCCAGAAACGTCCATCTGTGCATACACGCATCCATTGCCCCCGCCGGTCCATCCGGAGTGCCACGCGAACTCGATGCGACGCACGAAGTTGTCGCCGAGGCCACTCGCGACCTTCCACGATGCTCCGCCATCGACCGAATAGAGTGCTTGGGTGCCACCGTTCGAGTTGAAGTGTGCGACAGCGATGCTCTTGTCAGTCGGGTGGAAGTTGACGTCTCGCGATCGCCCGCCCGTGTACGTCTTGGTGTACGTGTTCCCGCCGTCGATGCTGCGGTAGATGCCGTCGTCCGTCGCCGCGAGGAGGATCGAGCCATCCGGCGTGAGCGCGATCTCGTTGGTGTAGTAGAACGAAGTCGAGTTCGTCGCGGGGATTCGATTCCAGCTGGTGCCGCCGTCGAGACTCTTGAAGATGCCAGCGCCGCGTACGCCAGTGCCGAACGTCGAGAGTTGGTTCTGAGCGAAGCCCTCACCGGTCGAGGCGTACATGACGCGCGGGTCATTCGCTTGGATCTGGATGGCGGTGATCGCGAGGTTGCCCATGTGGTCGTCGAGTGGACGCCAATTGACACCGAAGTCGTCCGATCGCCAAATGCCGCCAGACGCGCTGCCGGCGAAGAGGACCTTGCTGTCATTGGGATGGATCGCGAGCGCTCGGACGCGGCCGACGCCCGGGCCGATCGACGTCCATTTGGTCGAATCGAGGCCGGCGCCCGTGCTACTCGAAAGTGGTAGCGCAGCGACTTCGGCCTTCGCCCGCATCATCGCGTCGTGCGGAATCTGGCGGTTCTCGTCGAGTAGGGCGAGCGTTCGATACTGTGCGCGCAGGCCCTTCTTGCCGCCGACGCTCGCGCCTTCCATCTCGTGGCGTTCTTCCTCGCGTTCGTACGCTTCGTATGCCGCGTATTCCTCGAACGCCTCTCGGTCTTGGCGGGCAGTGTCCGATTGACTGTTTCGTGCGTCCGTTTCGTTGGTCGTTCCGGCACAACCGAGCAGTGCCGCGAGAGACGTGAGCGAGAGAAAAGCTCGTGGAATGTTCATGGAGTGGATCCTGTTGGTAGCCATTTCGGGCTCCATTGCCGCTCCCGGCCTTTTCGCGCAGAGTTTCGGCGGGATTTCTCACGCCGGGCAAAACGCGTCAGTCCGTGCGCCAGACCCGCAGGTGGCCGCCGACGCCGACGATGGCGAGGGATCGTTCGTCGGGGCTCAACGCGAGGCCGCGAACGCTCCCGGTCGTGGCGGGCACGGCGAAGAGCTCCTCGCCTGCCTCCGACCAGAGTCGCACGGTGCCCGTCGAGTAGCCGGCAAAGAGGCGGCTTCCGTCCTTCGTGAAGACGAGGCTCTTGACGGACCCCGAGTAGCCGCGGAGTTCACGATCTTGCCCTGACCCACCGATGCCGCACGCGCGTACGACACCGTCCCGGGTGCCGACGAAGATCCGCTTGCCATCCGGGTGGAATGCGATGGCGTCGACCACGCTGTCGAACTGGAGCTCGCGCACCAGGCTCCCGTCCCGTGCATCGAGCAGTTGGAGCACGGGATCGCTGCGGCTCACCGCGATCCAGCGGTCATCGGGTGAGATCGTGAGTCGTGGCAGCGCGCGTATCGTGTGCTGCTGAGCCCACAGTTCGGTTCCGCTGTCCGCATCCCAGCAGTGCACGTGACCGATGAGGTCGGCGGCGAAGAGTCGGGCGCCACTCGAGTCATAGGCCAGCGCCGATGCGTACTTGGTCGTCGGCAACTCGAGTCGTGGTGTCTCGGAATCCGAATAGACGAGCACACACCGGCGATCGCTCGCGACCGCAAACTCGGATCCGCGAGGACGAAAGACCGCTTGGCGCGAATATTCCCTCGCGACTTGCCGCGTGACGTTTCCGTCATCGGCATCGACGATCGTGACACGTCCCGGCATCGCGGAGACGATCAAGCGTGTTCCGTCGTCGCTGAAGTCGACACTCGAGGGATTCTTGATGTCCAAGTCGACGACGAGATCATTGTGGTCGCCAGTCGCGAGATCATCGGGTGCATTCCATACCTTGATCACCTCGTCTTCGGCGATCGAGACCAGGTGCAAGTCGGGAGTGAAGCGCAATGCGCGAATGCTTCCAGCGTGCCCAAGCAGTGTTTGCAAGCGCGTGCCGTCCGCTGCGTTCCACAACGCGATCGATGTGTCGTCTGATCCGGATGCCAAATACTTGCCATCAGGAGAAAACGTGAGGGCACGAGCGATGTCTTCGTGACCGGGCTGCGTCCATAGGACTTTTTGTGCATCGGCATCCCAGCATTCGATGCTTCGGTCTTCACGCGCGAATGCAATGCGTGTTCCGTCATCGGAGATCGCGCAGGCCATCAAAATGTAACTGCCCTTGAACGAACGAGATCGACCACCGCGTACCTGCATCTGCTCATGGAGGTATTCGAGAACGAGGATCCGATCTTGCACACCGGCGGGACACGCACTGAGCGCCGAGGTCGGTATCGATGGCGACTGCCACACGACGTCGCCACGCTCGACGTTGACAATGCGCGCGTCGAATGCCGGGTGTCCTGCGGCGTACCAGATCTGTCCGTCCGCGGGTCCGAAGCCGACTTTGAGGATGTGCGACCGAACGGGACCGGACGCGTGGATCGCTTGCTTGTCTGGCACTGCAGGGCCGAGGAACTCCGAAACGACGGCACCCGTATCGGCATTTCGGATCGTGATGCAACCAAGGTTGTCGCCGGTCAAGACTCGATCGCCAGTACGGTTCCAAGCGACACATACGAGTTGCGATTCGGTGCCCGGGAAGTCGCGCTCGAGGTTTCCCGTCGTCAGCTCATAGATGCGCAGGTGGCCGTCCGTACCCGGGATCGCTGCGCGTGCAGACTCGATCGAGTCCCCATGCACCGCGAGCGCGGAGCCATTCCAGAACGTGAACGGTGCGATGACGGGAAACGTGTTCGAGCTACGATCGCGTAACAAGAAGTCGAGACGCCGACGCTCCCAAGTCGAGCCTCGATCATTCCGTTCGAACGCAGTCACGAACTGTGGAACCTGCCGATACGCATGTTGCTCGTAGGCATCGAACGTTCGCAAGACGTGTGACGCGTAGAGCTTTCGATCGAGTTCCACACTTCGCTGATTGGCCTCGATCGCGAACCACAGGCTCACGATCGCTGCACAGATCGAGACGAAGAAGATCGATGATGCGCCGATGACGAGCGCTCGATTGCGGCGCGCGAATTGTCGGAGCTGATACATCGCGCTCGCGCGACGCGCGGTGATGGGTTCGCACGCGAGATAGCGCCTGAGGTCCGATGCGAACTCGGTGACCGTCGCGTAGCGATCCTTGGCGTCGAACGCGATCGCCTTCTGCACGATCAGATCGAGATCGTCGTACGGACGTGCGCCGGGGACATCGAGATGGCGTGGCGAGCGCGTTTCGATCGCTTTGGCCATCTCGAGCATCGTCATGCCAGACACGTCGTGCGGAAGCGTCCCCGAGATCGTTTCGAAGAGCACGACACCGAGCGCGTACACGTCCGATCCCGGACCGATCTCGTCCCGGCTCGCGCGCCATTGTTCGGGGCTCATGTATTGCGGAGTTCCGAGCAGCTCTCCCGACCGCGTGTGCAGCGAAGCGATGTCCTCGTCCGCGATCGTGCGTGCCAAGCCGAAGTCGATGATCTTGAGTTGACCATCGCGGTCGACGAGGAGATTGCTCGGCTTGAGGTCGCGATGGATGACGCCACGATCGTGACCGTGCTGCACGCCAGCGAGTGCTTGCACGAACAGCAAGACTCGCTGGCGCAACGCGAGCGCGTGGTGCTCGCAATACTCCGTGATCGACTTCGCGTCGGGAACGAGCGCCATCGCGAAGAAGGGCACGGCTCCGAGTCCATGTACATCGGTCGTGCCCGCCTCGAAGATCTCGGCGATCGACGGGTGCTGCAAGCGACCGAGTGTGCGACTCTCGTTCTCGAAGCGACTGACCGCGTCGCGGTGCAGGATCGACCGAGCGATCTTGAGTGCGACGTGTCGCTTCGGCTGTCGTTGTTCGGCTTCGTAGACGATGCCCATGCCGCCACTGCCGAGCTCGCGCACGATGCGGTAGCCAGCGACGACCGTGGGCGTCGGTCGTGTCGCTCTGTTTGTGAACGACTGTGACGAATGTTGGTGCTTGGGTGCAGTGGCCTCGTCCGGCATGCATGCCGAGCTCGAGGAGGCGTTCGCGTTTGGAGAGCCCGTAGCGTTGGACGCGCTTGTTGCTTGCGAAGCATCTGTTGCGCTTGCTTCGTTTGTTGCTTGCGTTGCGTCCGTGGCTCCTGTGGCGTCCGTGGCTTCTGTGGCGTCTGTGGCGTCTGTGGCGTCTGTGGCGTCTGTGGCGTCTGTGGCGTCTGTGGCGTCTGTGGCGTCTGTCGCGTCTGTTGCGTCTGTCGCGTCTGTCGCGTCTGTTGCGTCCGTTGCGCCTGCTGCATCTGTTGCGACTGTTGATTCTGCTGCGCCTGCTTCGTTTCTCGCGTCTGTTCCGTCTGCGGCGTCTATCGCGTCTGCTGCGTCTGTCTTCTTCTGCTTGTCGATGGTGTGCTGTATGCCCGTCGCGTGTGCAGCCACTGGCGCGAACGCTGCCGCCATCGCGTCGGACAAGTC
>JAGQQW010000259.1 GCA_020426005.1 Planctomycetota bacterium
ATGCTCGATCTGGGACGCGTATCCCGCGAACGCCTTCCCACGCGTGCTCGGCGTCGCATCCATACAGTGCGTCCGGCCGACGGTCAGGACGTCCGCGAACTCCTTGCCCTTGTGCGCCAACGCGTCGCGAAGCCCCACGAGTGCCGGACCGAGGTCCTCACGCAGCATCCGCAGAACCGACACGTGCAACGTCGTCGGGATCACGTCGTTGCTCGACTGGCCGTTGTTGACGTCGTTGTTCGGGTGAACGATGTCGCGATCACCACGCTCTCCGCCGAGGATGCCGATCGCTCGATTCGCGATGACTTCGTTGGCGTTCATGTTCGTCGACGTTCCCGAGCCGGTCTGGAAGACGTCGATCGGGAAGTGCTCGAGCATGCCACCGTCGGCGAGTTCCTTCGCGGCGGCCTCGATCGCGTCCGCCTTCTCCCCCTCGAGGACACCCAGTTGCCGATTGGCTCGCGCACACGCGAGCTTGACCAACCCGAGCGCTTGCAAGAACGCCGGCGGGAGTCGGTAACCACTGATCGGGAAGTTCTCGACGGCTCGCGCGGTCTGCGCGCCGTAGAGCGCGTCCGCCGGAACCTGCATGTCCCCCATCGAGTCGGATTCGGTTCGAAACTGCTTCTCGCTCACTGGATCCACCACCTGGTCTTCGAGTTCGGAGTGCCCGGCACGCGGCGTTCGTCGCGTGCACGCATCGTCATAGACCGCCGGCCCGGCGAACGCCATCACGACGGACCGCTCGGGTGCGAACGCTTGGCGCACGGCGACATTCCGCGCACGATGGTGCACGACATGATCACGACCGCGACGATTCTCGGCCGCGCCGACCCTCGAACGGGCGAACGCATCCTCCTGCTCGCGCCGCCGGGGGACATCGAGGCCATCGCCGTCGACCTCCGTCATCGGGTCGGTGATCGAGGACAGATTCGGGCGATCATCGCCGGCGAACCGTACATGCAGGCCCGCCTGGCGCCGGAGGTCGAGGTCATCGACGACCGCGTCGACGCGCCGTCGAGCCTCGGGCGGTCGATCGGCGCGTTCGACCTCGTACTCGCTTGGGGTTCGGTGCCGTGGTTGCCCCGCGAGAACGAGATCTTCGGACGGATCCTCGCGGCCTTGCGACCCGGCGGCAGATTCGTGTTCGACGTCCCGTCGCGGGACTACTCCGAGGCGCTCGAAACCTGCGAAGGCGTGATGTACGACTGGTTCCTGCCCGATTCAGCGGACTTCGAACATGCACTCGATGACGCAGGCTTTCGCGAAGTCGAGATCGAGTGCATCCGCCACGACTTCCAGTTCGACACCCTCGCCGAACTCATCGATGCCCGCACTCGACCGTTCCCACTCGAGTACGAGAACGCGATCGGTGTCGAACGACAGACCGCGTTGCGCAACGCCTTCGCCCACATGTTCGACCGTGACCACGACCTCGAGCTGACCTTGAACCACATCGCAGGACACGCGATTCGATGAACGGGAGAACGCGCTGATGAGAGTTTGCGTGCTGACAGGCGCGGGGATTTCGGCGGAGAGCGGAGTTCCCACGTTCCGCGACGCCGGTGGCTTGTGGGAAGGCCACCGCGTCGAAGACGTCGCGACGCCCGAGGGGTTCGAGCGCGATCCGGTGTGCGTGTACCGCTTCTACGACGAGCGCAGGAAGAGTCTCGGCACCGTGGAACCGAACCCCGCCCATCACGCTCTCGCCAAACTCGAGGCCGCGTTGGGCGAGGACTTCTTGCTCGTTACGCAGAACATCGACGACCTCCACGACCGCTGCGGTCACGTTCGACTGCGACACATGCATGGGGAGCTCCTCGCGGCGCGGAACGAATACGGCGACGTCCTGCCGTGGCGAGACGACCTCGGCGAGAGCGACCGCTGTCCGACGACCGGCACGCGCCTTCGCCCCCATGTCGTTTGGTTCGGCGAGATGCCGCTCCACATGCTCGAGATCGAAGAGTTCTTGTCGTCGTGCGACGTGTTCTGCGCGATCGGCACGAGCGGCCTCGTCTATCCGGCTGCCGGGTTCGCGAGCATCGCGTTCCACGCAGGCGCGCACTGCGTCGAGATCAATCTGCAGGCGACTGGAGGCCCGTTCCACGAAGTCCGCACCGGCGCTGCCGGCACCATGGTGCCGGCCTGGGTCGACGAGTTGCTTACCGAGATCGATGCCGAGCATGGCTGAACGAGTGCTCGAGGTCCGGACGCTCGGACGAACGCCGTACGACGCGACTCTCGATGCCATGCGCGCCGCGACCGACGCCGTGGCAACCGGTCAAGAGCGCGACCAACTCTGGCTGACCGAACACGAGGGCGTCTACACGGCAGGCCGCCGCACCGATGCCTCGGACTGGGTCGCTCCTGGCACGAACGTGATCGCGGTCGAGCGAGGTGGCCGGATCACGTGGCACGGTTCGGGCCAGCTCGTCGCATATCCGATCGTCAGGCTGAGTGGCAAGGGGCGGGACCTGCACGCATGGCTCCGCCTGCTCGAAGACGTGCTCATCAACACGCTTGCCGAATTCGGTCTCGTCGGCGAGCGCGATCCGGACGGCACGGGCGTGTTCGTCGAACGACGCAAGATCGCATCGATCGGCATCGCCGTGCGGCGCTGGGTCACGTTCCACGGGCTCGCGCTCAACGTCGATCCGGATCTCACCGCGTTCGCGGCGATTCGGCCGTGCGGCTTCGACGCGACTCGAATGACCTCGATCGCGCGCGAACTGGGCGCGGATGTCCCGGACATGAGCAGCGTCGTCGCTCGCCTTGTCCTCGAGTTCCGCGAGCGGTGGTCGGCCTACCCGCGTTGAGCGCACTTCACTGAATCGTCGTGCTCAGCGCGTTCGAGAAGGTCATCCCGAGCGCATTCGCCGGCAGATCGACGGTCAGAGTCTGGAAGTGCAGGCCGAGCCCCCGGAGGTTCGTCGCGTTCGGAATGACCCAAGTCGATCGTGCCGACCCATTGCCGCTGCCTCGCCCGGACGTGAATGCGACTTGGGAGATGTCGAGGGAAACACGAAGCACACACGCGCCACCCCCGAATGCCTGCAGTGGCAGCGGAAGAGGGATCACCCCGTACGACGTGTTCGAGAGGCCGAGGAACGTCACGGCCGCAGTCCCCGGCGGCAGGTTGTAGACCTCGCTCACGAACGTGCCGTTGACGGCTGGCGCCGTCGCCATTCCGAGGACCGGCTCGAATCCATCCGTGCCGGCACAGCCTTCGCCCGCGGATCGAATCGTCGGCGCATTGACGAAGACGCGGTACGGCGTGCCCGGCACGACGCTGCTCGGCCCATAGAAGCCCCACGCATCCCCGACGTTGCGGTTGTCACCATCGACGCAGTTGCCGACAGCCGTGATCTCGACGAGTCCTGGTGTCGTCGGTGCGGTCCACGAAAACGACCAGGACCGACTGCTGCTGTTCGCATGCGTGATCGCAGCGCGGCCGGTGTTCGTCGTATCGGTCCGTGTGTTCGTGCCAGCGACGAATGCGCCCGCCGTCGCCTCCATCGAGAAGCCGCCATCGGTCTTGGTCGTGTTCGCACCCGAAACCGAAGCCTTGACCGCCACCTGTGCTCCAGGCGCGACCGAAGTCGCACTGTCGATCGCCATGCGCACGTTCGCGTCAGGAGTCGCGTTGTGACAGTTGCCGCAACTCGGGAAGGCCGTCGTCAGGTTGACGGGATCGCCACGCTTGCCGGAGATGATCCCACTCGCGTGTCCGAAGAGGAGCGACACGGGAAGGAGAACGGCGATCGCGCGGATTGCGAGGGATGTGGAGTGGGCGGACATGGACAGACTCGACAGAGAACCGAAGGGACGTCGGACGAGCCCGCTTTTATATCACGATTACGCAACAAACTGCCACTCACGGCTGAGTGGAAGAGCGCTCCAGCCAGGGAACGATAACGCGCTCAGACATAAGCCCTTACGAGCCGACCGGCTCTGCTCGAGGCAACTCCTGACAGTCGCTCACGCAGAATCGCGACGCTCGCGATTGCGGCATTCGCCGCCTATGCTCCGCCCTCCATGGTCGGCCAAATCGACGTCTCACCGGACGGGACCAACCTCCTCATCAGCTTCCCGTATCGCCCGGACCTCGTCGAAGTCGTCAAGACCATCCCCGGTCGGCGCTGGGACAAGGGCTCGCGCACGTGGAAGGTCCCGATCACGGAGGTCGAACTCTGCGTTCGCACCTTCATGGCGCACGGATTCCGTCTGTCGCCCGACGTCGCGACGGCGCTGACCTCGGGAGGCACGTCGCCCGACCTCGGGTCGCTGCAGCTCGCCAAGGTCGAGAAGGACATCAATGCCCTCACGATCTCGGGTCTCAACCTTCGCGTCGCCGAGGTCCTCAACCAGAACTTCCAAGAGTCCCTGTGGGTCGTCGGCGAGCTCCAGAACTTCAAGCCGAAGGGTCGTGGTCGCCATCGCTACTTCGAGCTCGTCGAACGGAACGAGTCCGACGACCTGGAAGACTTCGGGGAGAACGACGCGCCGCCCCGCGCGGTCGTCGAGGCCGTGATCTTCGAATCCGCGATGACGATCATCAATCGCCGCCTTCGCACGGCAGCGCAGAAGATCGAGCTCGCGGACGGTCTCAAGGTCCGCGTGCGCGGTCGCGTCGACCTGTATCAGCCGCGCGGCAAGTATCAGTTCAAGATCGAGGACATCGATCCGAGCTACACGCTCGGCGAGATGCTCGTGCGCCGCGAGAAGATCCTCGGCGAACTCAGCAAGCTCGGGCTCCTCGAGAAGAACACCAAGAAGCGCATGCCCGCCGTCCCGTTGCGGGTCGCGCTGGTCACGGCGTTCGATTCGGACGCCTACAACGATTTCGTGCAGACGCTCGCGCGCACGGACTACGCGTTCCAGGTGACGATCTTCGATTGCTTCGTGCAGGGCGATCGATTGCGCCCGAGCGTGACGAAGGCGTTGAAGGCCTTCGCGCGTGCGAAGGACGACTATGACGTTCTCGTCATCACACGCGGCGGTGGTTCCCGGTCCGACCTCGGGTCCTGGGACGACCTCGATCTCGCGAAGCTCGTCGCGGACCACCCACTCAAAGCCATCATCGGCATCGGTCACGAGCGCGACCAGAGCGTGCTCGATCACGTCGCACAAAGCGTCAAGACTCCAACGGCTGCGGGGGAACTCCTGATCGAGACGGTCCGCGCCTATCAAGAGTCCGTCGAGGACACGATGCTCGAGATCGCGGAGCGTGCATCACGCATCCTTCGCGACGAAACGCGCGAACTGCGTGCGCGTGGAGTCGCGCTCGGCAATCTCGTCCGCGCCGGACTCGCGGGTGCACGCAGCACGCTCGTCGATGCGCGGCGTCGCATTGCACGCGCGGCGACGTTGCGCCTCCGCGACGAAGGTCGCGACGTCGCTCGCCGCGCGCGCGTGCTCGATCGAGGTGTGTTCCATCGCCTCGAACGCGAGCACTTGGCGATCGCGGGCAAACAAACACGCCTGACGATGCGCGTCTTGCATCGGTTCGAGCGCGAATCCGAGCGCCTCACCTCGATCGAAGCCCGCACGCGTGCGGTGGACCCGGCGCGCGTCCTGCACCGTGGCTACGCGATCTTGCGTGGCGACGACGGGAAAGCCTTGCGATCGGTGCGTGGACAGACCAAGGGCAGCAAGCTCGAAGCAACCCTCGCCGACGGCACGCTCGACCTCCGCGTCGAAGGCCCGTGACACCGGGGCGCGAACGCCCCCGGCACGATCTCCATACCGACCCATTTCGATACGACACGATTCCCTACGGAACCTCCCCCGGACATGGCAGCCAAGAAGAAGAACAACACCGAACCCGGTTACGGCGAACTCGCCGCCGAACTCGACGAGATCCTTTCCGGCATCGAAGAAGGCGAAGTCGACATCGACGACCTGAGTGTCAAAGTCGAGCGTGCGACCGAGCTGATCAAGGTGTGTCGCGAGAAGCTCAATGCGACGCAGATTCGGGTCCAGAAGGTCGTCGCGACGCTCGAGGAAGAAGAGGACGACGACGAAGAGTGGGAAGCCGACGACGAGGACGACTCCGAAGGCGAGGACACGGACGAAGAGTCGGACGACGAATCGGAAGAGGACGACGAGGAGATCTGAGCGTTGGGCTTCGACTTCACGCTGGCCGTCACGTGGTATCTCGCACTGATCGTCGCGATGACGTTTCACGAAGCAGCCCACGCGCTCGTCGCCAAGATCGGCGGCGACACGACTGCCTACGAAGCCGGACAGGTCACGCTCAACCCCGTCGCCCACATGCGACGCGAACCGTTCGACACGATCGTGCTGCCGATCATCAGCCTGTTCTTGATGGGCTTCCCGCTCGGGTTCGCGCACGCGCCGTACAACCCATACTGGGCGGACGCCCACCCGAAGCGCGCGGCGTTGATGTCGCTCGCAGGACCGGTGTCCAACCTGCTGCTCGCGACGCTGATCTTTGCCCTGATGAAGGTCGGAATATCCGCGGGTGTCTTCGAGTATCCGCTGCGCGGCGTGGGCATCGCCGCTGGATCGAATGGCATGGCCGAGATCTCCATGCTGGCCGCGCCGAACGGCGAGACGTCCGGCATCCTCTACGCCTTCGCGAGGATCTTGCCGGTCTTCTTCTTCATCAACTTGTTGCTCGGCACGTTCAATTTGATTCCCGTGCCACCACTCGATGGCGCAGGGATCGCTGAAGGCATGTTCCCCACTGGTATCGGGCGCTTCTTCGGCCTGCTTCGCCGAGAGCCGACATTCGGCATGATCGGCTTGATCATCGCCTGGTATTTGTTTCCCAAGGTCTGGTGGCCGGTCTGGGACCTCGCCATCACGCTCTACCGCTAACACTACTTTGTCAGGTTCTCGCTACCAGCTCATTCGTGAAGCTGCCTGAGCGTCGGTCACGGACCTTCCGTGCTGTCCCTTCCCTCTGCTCGA